>QILQ01000048.1 GCA_003233455.1 Candidatus Zambryskiibacteriota bacterium
TTATATGATTATTTAAAGATTTATAAGATTTAAATTTATTTACATTATTCGCAATTTTATTTATTTGATATACGACCGGTTTATTTATAATAGGAGAAAATAATACACGTCCTTGTTTAATTTGTCTATGAATCCATACTCTTACAGTTTTGATTGATGTTGTTGAAGAGGTTGGCGATGTTGAAATTAAATTTCCTTTTAAAGAAACATCATCAAGCCAAACTTTATCATTACTAGAATCAAAATTACCAACAAATTTTATAGCAAAATTTGAATCATTATTTATTTCAGATGGAAAATTCGTATAATCAAAATTATGCCATTTATTATCGTCTTTAGTATTATCAATTTGAGCGGGAGTGATTTCGGTCCAAGCAGCACCATTTATAGTGTAAAAAAGTTTAACTTTATCATCGTTTCTAATATCAAGACTATATGCTTTATACCAAAAACTCAAATCAATATTTTCGTATCCAACCGTTGAAATATTTTTAGATAAAGTCTGACTATTTTCCCCTCCAACCAAACGAGCCGATCTACTACCGGTATGCGCGGAATAACCGGAATTCCAACCATCCCCCATCCAATTGCTCAAATAGGCGGGTGCTTCAAAACTATCGCCAAAAATTTCTACAGAAGTCTTTGCGGATACAGATAAACTAATCGCAAGCTGTATAAAAAAAATAAAAAACAAAAATACTAAAAAAGTTTTAGAGAAAACAGTTTTGGAATATAAATTTTTTATATTATCCGAATTATTTATTTTATTTTTTTTCATACAAAAATTGTATCATATTTTTGTTAAATTATTTTCAGAATTTTTATGGTTGTATTTTTCAAAAATTTCTTTTTTAACAAAATTAAACGCTTCTTCAATATTAACATCAAGTTGATTTGCAAGACGACAGGTTCCAAAAAACAAATCACCTATACCATCAACAAAAATTTCTTTATTTTCTTCAACAAATTTTTTGCGTTCTTCCTCAGATTTATATCGTAAATGTTGAGACATTTCAATAAGTTCTTCATGTAAATGATCAAACTTATCAACATTTGGAACATCTTTCCAATTATTACGCTCAGCAAAAAATTTGAGTAATTTTTGAGCATCTTTCATTGTTGTGATTTGTTTTTCTTCCATAATTTTATTAGTTAATTATTTATAATATTTACAATTAAATTGTATCATAAATTATGTTCAACCTGAAATAAATTGCTAAAATATTTTAAGAATGATTTTTTAAAATTGCGTATAATGTCAGGAATATGCGAAATTAAAATCTAAAACGCAAATTTCTTAAACCTTATATACTTTGTTATTGGATGTAATTTTAAAATCTTGTTTTTCACAGCAGAGCGAAAAGTTTCTTAATGCTATTATGCCCAACCTCGTAATCATCACCAAGAAATTCATCTTTTGTTACCCAGCGATACTCCGTAATATTCTCGTCAGCAGGATTTTTTGATAAATTAATATTATAATTATCAGCGGTACACAAAAATGTAGTACAAACAACCTGATCTTTATCTTGCCTAAAAAACCAAAAAAATCCGATGGGCTTTATAATATTGACAGAAAGATGAATTTCTTCCTTAACCTCACGCACTAATGTATCATATGGTGATTCGCCATAATCAACTTTACCACCCGGCAAATCCCAAACTATTTTGTTCAGTAATTCTTGTTTAATTATAAGAAACTTTTCGCCTCGTTGGATTATTGCTTTAACTGCTGGATATACTTTGTTCATATTTTTGTAAAAGATTTTAAAATTATTTCTTATAACTCTTTTTTATCTATACCTTATGACTAGATTATAACAATATCTTGTGTGCTATACAAATTTTTGATATATAAGCTGGTGCGCGGTAGAGGACTTGAACCTCTGACATCGTCAACGTCAATGACGCGCTCTACCAACTGAGCTAACCGCGCTTTATTTTAAATTATTAAACAACTATTTGATTTATTTCCACAAATTAAGAATGGTGCATTAATTTTATTTGTAAATCTTTCATCAACTCGGTAATTTGCATCCAAAGGAAAGTCCAAAGCCATACGAATGCCGCTGTTTTTAAAGATATGCCCGCTGGCATTAAGAATCCGGTTATGGCCAATATAGTCGCGATAATTTGAGTAGTGGTGGTAGCTATAATTACCGCCCTGCTTGGCAAAAATTTAAACCATCGTTCTTTGGTATGAGCCACATAAATCAACATATGTCCAGATATGGTAAGCTTGAGGAAAAACATAGTTTGGATAATAGGCAAAGACAAATGCAGGAAGTTTTTCATCAATAAAAAGAATATAATACTGTTTAATATTCCAACAGAACCAAACAACAAACTTATGCCAAGCCTTCTTTTAGCTTTTATTTCCAAAGGTTTGGTAGAAATTTTTACTCTATCAACAGCTAAAGAAATAATCGGAATATCATTTAAAAAAGCTAAAAGAATAATCTGGATAGGCACTAATGGATAAGAACCGTACCACAAACCAAGCACTAAAATAGTAATAACTAATCTGAAACTTTCTGAAATTCTATAAACCGAATAATTGTAAAGTCGGATAAATATTTTCCGCGATTCCAAAATAGCGTCTTTTATAACGGAAATACCTTGACCAAGAAGGACAATATCAGCCATACTTTTTAAAGCGCTAACAGCGCCAGCGACAGCGATGCCAACATTGGCGATTTTAAGAGCCGGCAAATCATTGATACCATCGCCGGTTACAGCCACCACATAATTAGCTTTAAAAGTTTTGACAATTTCATATTTATCTTTAGGTAAAATTTCCGCAAAAGTGGCAATATCATTAAACCTGCTTTTTATAGCCTCTTTATTTTCAAAAAACTTTTTGGTTTCTTCCGCGGAAAGCACTTCGCCCGAAAGCGCTACTTCTCTAGATATTCTTTCAGCAATTATTTTATTATCACCAGTAAGAATCTTCACATTAATTCCATTTTCTTGCATAAAATGTATCGTTTCTTTTGAACTTTCATCAAGTGGGTCAGTTAATAAAATTAAACCAACCATATCCATATCTTTCTCTTCATCATTATCTTTTTTTATAGCAACAGCTAAAACTCTAAATCCTTGAGAAGCTGCTTCATTGATATCTTTTTCAAATTGAGCTGCTTTTTCTTCAGAGTTGAATTTATTAAAGGTTCGTATTATTTGAGGAGCGCCCAAACTCACTAACATTTTTTCTTGACCTTTTTGGATAAAAGCGGTGGATCTTTTTCTGTCTGAATCATAAGGAGTGAGATTTAAAATTTCCACTCTAGCTGAAAGGTTACTATTTTTTTTAAATCTTTCAGTAATCGCCAGATCAATGGTATCTGGAGTATTTGAAGAAGCGGCGTAACTTGCCAATTCAATAATATCGTCGGCTTTTAAATTATCTTGATACGAAATAATATTAGTAACACTAATTTTATTTTTGGTTAAAGTTCCGGTCTTGTCGGTTAAAAGCAGATTAACATTGGCTAAGTCTTGCAAAGCGGAAAGCCTTCTGACTATCACCATTTTTTTAGCAAGTCCCGCGGCACCAATGCTGAGAATAATGGCCATCACTGCCGGTAGAGCAATTGGAACTCCAGCAATTATAAGACTTAAATCAAGAGTCAAAAGTTCTTCAATTGAAAATCCCTTAAGAAAGAGAACAGTCGTTAAAATCAAAACTGACACAATGCTTATAATCATCAAAAACCGAGTAATGCTCAAAATATCTTTTTCTAAAATACTTTTTTCGGTCGGTTGCTCTATTGAAAAAATTGTTTTGCCGAAATTGGTATTTTTGCCAGTCGCGCTAATTTCAGCTTCAACATTACCGGTAGTGATAAACGAGCCTGAATAAATTTTATCCCCTACTTTTTTATCTTTTGGCATTGATTCGCCAGTCAACACCGCTTCATTTATTGATAAATTTTTTGAATCTATAACAGTGGCATCAGCCGGAATAATACTTCCTAAACCTAATCTGATATTATCACCCAGCACCAATTGTTTGGTATTGATAAAAATCCACTTTCCATCTCGTAAGGTTTGAACATTAAATGAGAGTTTATTTTGAAGTTCTTTAATGGCTTTATCCGCTTTGAATTCTTGCCATTTTTGAATTGAATAATTAACGAAATAAAGCGCTAAAATAAAATAAAAATCAAAAACCCTACCATTCAAAAGCGACAAAATCGCCGCACCCAAAAGCATAAGCGAGATAGGAGAATAAAGCGGTGCCAAAAGTTTTTTGATAAGTCCACTTTTTTGCTCAACAACATCATTCAAGCCATATTTTTTTAATCTTTTTTCAGCCTCAGTTGTTGATAATCCCGACTGGTTTTGATTTGTTATTTTTGTTAATGCTTCAACCATAAAGTTACTTTTATAATATCACTCGCTATTTCATCAAGCAATGTCCATATCCCCATCCCCTCCATTTTTAGCCCAATGTTGGATATTGGGCTAGGGAATTAAGGTACCGCCAATTTACCATTTCGGCATTTTTAGCCGAAAAAGACAAAATCGCAAATTTGCGGAGGAGACAGGATTTGAACCTGCGGTGAGTTGCCCCACACTCGCTTTCCAAGCGAGCACCTTAAACCGCTCAGCCACTCCTCCATAAACACTAAACAATCTAACATTTATCAGTAGTTTTGAAAAATAGATATTAAATTTAAACCGCTATTTTCAATTTTACCGCTTTTGATTTTTTCCACCTGACAAATATTTTACGAGCTTCTTCGGCAAATATTATAAGCAATGCCACTGGTGCGATAGCCAACCAATCAGAAACTCCCAAAGGAACAGTTTGCAAAAGATTTTGCATTACGGGTGCGTAAATAGCCAAAAGCTGGAGCAAAATAACAATGACAGTAGAACCGACTAAATATTTATTGGAAAAAGGATTGGCACCGAAAATTGATTTATCTTCCGACCGACAATTCCAAACATTAAACCATTGAAACATCGCTAAAACGGTGAGCGACATTGTCCAAGCTTTAGCCAGATTAGCTTCATAATAGTTGCTAAATAAATACAAAGCACCAACAGCCATTACTAAAGACATAAGCAACATTCTTTTTGTCATCAATTTATCAATCAAATATTTTTTAGGTTTTTCAAATTTACCGTTAAGTAAATGTTTTTCTTTAGGTTCCATCGCTAAAGAAACATCAAGAAAACCGTCGGTAACAAAGTTTAGCCAAATAATCTGAGCCGGCAGGATTGGCAGAGGAAAACCCAAAACCATCGCTCCTATAATAACAAAAACTTCACCCATACTGGTGGAAGAAAGATATAAGATAACTTTTTTAATGGTCTTATAAATACTGCGACCTTCTTCAATAGCGGAAACAATACTCTCTAAATTATCATCTAAAAGAATAATATCGGCCGCCTCCTTCGCCACTTCGGTGCCAATATTGCCCATAGCCACTCCTAAATCGGCAGCCACCAAAGAAGGAGCGTCATTTACTCCATCGCCGGTCATAGCCACTATTTCACCGCGTGCTCTGTAAGCGTCAATAATTCTCATTTTATGTTCAGGGTTTACTCGGGCAAAAACAGAAACCGTATTTAACTTTTTAGAAAGTTCTATATCAGAGAATTCATCAATCTCATTTCCAGTGAGTATTTCATCATTTTTACGCCAAATACCGACTTCCTCGGCAATAGTTTGAGCTGTTATTTTATGGTCGCCGGTTATCATCACTATTCTGACTCCGGCAGACATAGCTTTTTTTATAGCCAAAGCCGCTTCGGGTCTGGTAGTATCTTTCATTCCTAAAAAACCGACAAAAGTAAGATTTTTTATTTTTTTTAAATCAAGAGTTTTGCCAGCATCCATATCAACAGCCAAAGCCACCACTCGCAACCCTTTTCGCGACATTTGATAAAAAACAGATTTAAAGTTTTCTCTATCAGTGGTAGCAAGTTTTTTATGTTTGCCATCAGACTGAAATGTTTCTGATAATTTCAAAATAATTTCCGGAGCACCAACCACAGTCAAAAGATTTTTTTGGTCAATTTGGTGGAGGACAGCGTGATATTTTATTTTGTAATCAAAAGGGATTTCTCCAATAATGGGAGATTCTCTTTCAAGTTCTTCTTTATGAAAACCGAGTTTTTGAGAGAAAACCAACATAGCCGCTTCAGTTGGATCTCCGGCAACTTGCCAATGCTTGCTTTTTTCTAAATATGTAACCCGAGCGGAAGCACAAAAGGCGGTTATCTTGCCGGCAAATAAAAGTTCCGGATGATTGGAAGCGTCAATAACTAAATCATTTAAACGAATATCGCCTTTCGGCTCATAACCAACTCCACCAATATTAAACATTTTATTTGCTACATAAATTTTTTGCACTATGAGCTCGTTTTTAGTAATAGTGCCTGTTTTATCAACTGCTATAATTTTGGCTTGCCCAAGAGCTTCAACAGCTTGCAATTTTTTTACCAACGCATTGCGTTTACTCATATTCCACACCCCCACCGCTAAAATAAGAGTAACCACAATAGGCAATCCTTCCGGCACAATTGAGACTAATAAAGAAACAATAATGGCAAACATTTCTTTAATCGGCTGTCCAATCATCACCCCAAGTATAAAAACCAGTAGCGAAACAGCTGCCGCCACCGCAATAATTAAACGCGAAAGATAACGAATATTATTTTTAAGTGGTATTTCTGTATCAACAGTCGCCACTTTGCCAGCAATTGAACCCACAACTGTTTTTGAACCGGTAGCCACAACAATAGCCCGTCCATTACCAGCGACTATATTGGTTCCTTTATATACTATATTTTTATATTGATTAATTTTATGACTAATAGCGATTTGAGGTTCGCTTATTTTATGTTTTGGTTCCGATTCCCCTGTTAAAGCGGCTTCATCCACTTTAAGATTATGAGATAAAATAACCCGTGCGTCGGCCGGAATTTTTTCTCCTTCTTGAAGAATTAGAATATCTCCGAGCGCAATTTCCGTATCCGGAATAATAATTTCTTTATCCTCTCGTAGAACTGTCGCTTTGGTTTTAATAAATTTTTTAAGTGCCAATAAAGTATTTTGAGCTTTACCTTCCTGAATGGAACCAACCAAAGCGTTAAAAAGAAGAATAGCTAAAATAATTGAGCCGTCCACCACTTCGCCCATAATAAAAACCGCAACAGTGGCAGCTATTAAAATATAAATAAGCGGACTTTTAAATTGATTTAAAAAAATAGTAAAAAGACTATCTGTTTTTACTTCTGGCAATTTATTCAGTCCGTATTGTTTTAGTCTCAATACAGCTTCTTTATCGCTTAAACCATGTTCGCTGGAATTTAACTCTTCAATGACAGCCACTTCGGATTTTGTATGCCAGAATTTATCCATAATTTTTGAAATTAATATAAAAAAGTAGTTACTTTATTACGACCATTATTTTTAGATTTATATAAAGCTCTGTCTGCCGCATCTAATAACGCTTCAAAATTTTTAAATTTTTGAGAAGCAGCCACTCCGGCACTAATTGTAACTTTAAGTTCGGAATATTTTTCAAATTGTATTTCACTTACTTTTTCTCTTATCCCCTCGGCTTTTTTTGTCGCTTCTTGTATATTCATTTCTTCAAGAACCAAAACAATCTCTTCTCCTCCCCACCTAACAGCAATATCCGTATCTCTAACAGAATCTTGAATAGTCTGAGCTACAATTTTTAAAACTTTATCACCAACTAAATGTCCAAAAGAATCATTAACATTTTTAAATTTGTCTATATCAAAAAGAACGACACACACATTTCTATCATTTTCATCTGATTCTCGTTTTTTTTCCGACAAATTTTTTTTGAAAGAATTATGAAATAAATGTTGCATCTCTTCCTCAAAAAAAGCTCTGCTTTTAAGACCTGTTAACTTATCATAAAAAGCGTTTTTGCTTAATTCTTCAATTTGTTGAAGCAATTCTTCATAAGCAATTCTTAATTTTTCATTTTCTTCCTCCAAAAGTTTTATCCTTTCTTCCGGTAGTAACATTGTTTCTTCCTTAAAATTTTCCATAATTTTAAAATTAAATATTAACTAACTAACCATAGCACGCAAAGCCTTAACTCTTTCTTCTATTGGTGGGTGAGTTCTAAAAAGATTTGAAATTAAACTTTTTTTATTCTTAAAAGCTTGTCCATTAACAGGCAAAGGATTAGCGATAAAAAGATGGGCGGTGGCAGTGCTGGTTGTTTTCATTGGCATATTATAATTGGAAATTTTAAGGAGAGCATTAGCCAAACCCTCCGGATAACGAGTAAGAAGTGCTCCGGAAGCGTCGGCTAAAAACTCTCGACGGCGAGAAATAGCAAGCTTTATTAAAGTGGCGATAATTGGAGAAAGTATTATAAGAATAATGCCGATAATAGCTAAAAATCCGCCACCCCCTCTATCACTGTCTCGTCCCCCGCCAAAAATCATTCCCCTTAAAAATATATCAGAAATTATAGCCACAAAACCGACCAATACTACCACCGCACTCATTAACAAAATATCTCGGTTGCCAATATGAGAAAGTTCATGAGCAATTACTCCTTCCAATTCCGGTCTTTCAAGTTTAGACAAAAGTCCAGTGGTAACCGCGACTACCGCATGTTTTTTATCGCGACCGGTGGCAAAAGCGTTTGGAGACGGATCATTAATAACATAAATTTTAGGCATTGGCAGACCGGCTGTAATAGCCAGATTTTCGGTTACTGTATAAAGGTCAAAAAATTCCTTTTTGTTGGCGGGACGGGCTTTGGAAATCTTAAGCACTATTTTATCAGAAAACCAAAAACCGGCCACATTCATCAATAAACTAAAAATAATGGCGATATAAAGTATCGCTGAAGAATTATAATAGAGAGAAACAAGATAACCAAGTCCCACCACTACCGCCAAAAATAATCCCATTAAAAGATATGTTTTGGCGACATTTGAACTTTGTTGGGTATAAACTGAAGCCATATTCGCATTATATCATACATATAATAATCACAATATTTTTGTATTTCCTAAATGGACGATAGTTTGTTTAGGTAATAAAGTTATCCCCTTTTTACTCACATCTTTTTATTAGTTAAAATTTGGAGGAAAATAAATATTAGGATATTATTTAAGTATGAATCCAAAAACAAAAAATTATCTAAGAGTGCCTCCAAATAATACCGAAGCGGAAAAAGCTTTGCTTGGTTCGGTAATGCTCCGACCGGAAGTGATGTATGAAATCACCGATTTAGTTTATGCTATTTCTTTTTATTCTGAAAAACATCGCTTGATATTTGAAACTATGGTAGAGCTTTTTTCCAAACGCAACCCGACAGATTTGTTGACAGTTTCCGCTAGATTAAAAGAAAAAAATATTTTAGAGGAAATTGGTGGTAATAGTTATTTGGGCGAATTGGTTAATTCGGTTCCATCGGCCTCAAACGCCTCTTATTACGCCGGCATAGTTCAAAAAAAACACATCGCCAGAAACTTAATTGGCGCGGCTGATTTTATTTCCGCATTGGGTTACGACGAAGCGGAAGAAATAGAAACTCTTTTAGATCAAGCTCAAAAAAAGATTTATGATGTGACCAATATATCAAGCATTCATAAATTTGTGGAACTAAAAGAAGAATTGGCGGAGGCTTGGGAAAGATTGGATAGACTTCAAAATTCCGGAGATGGTTTACGCGGAGTGCCAACGGGTTTTAAAGAACTTGATGAGAAACTTTCTGGTTTTCAAAAATCAGATTTGATAATTTTAGCGGCCAGACCTTCGGTGGGAAAAACCGCTTTAGCTTTGGATATCGCTCGGCAGGCGGCTGTTTATCATAAAGTGCCGGTTGGCATCTTTTCTTTGGAAATGAGTTCCCAACAATTAGTAGACAGAATGCTCGCTTCCCAATCAAATGTGGACGCCTGGAAACTTAGAACCGGCAAATTAAGCAAGGAAGATGATTTTGCCGCTATCCGCCAATCATTAGATGTTCTTTCCAAAGCTCCTATTTTTATAGATGATCAACCGGGTAATAATATTTTAAAAATGCGTTCCGTTGCCAGAAGATTAAAAAAAGAAAAAGGTTTAGGTTTGATTATAGTGGATTATCTCCAATTAATGATGACTAGTAAAAATTATGATTCTATGGTAAACCAAGTGACGGAAATTTCCCGCTCGCTGAAAAATTTGGCGAGAGAATTGGAAGTGCCAGTTTTGGCGCTTTCTCAACTTTCCCGAGCTATAGAGCAAAGAGGGGGTAAACCAAAACTCTCCGACTTGCGAGATTCCGGTTCTATTGAACAAGATGCCGATTTGGTAATGTTTATTCATCGTGAAGATAAAGCTAAAAATACAGAGGAGTCGGAAAAAACAAATATTGCCGAGATTTTAATTGAAAAACATAGAAACGGTGCCACTGGCAAAGTAGAATTATTCTTTAATGAAAAGAAAGCCACTTTTTTGCCTCTTGAAAAAGCTCAATTTAGCGGTGCTGAAAGTGAATTTAGAGAATTTTAAGATAAACATACTAATCTACAAATTATACAAATCAACAAATGGATACAAATAAAAAAATAAATAAGAAAGTCATTTATCCAAAATTATCATATGTTATAACAGGCATATTGTTTGAAGCTCAAAATGAGCTCGGAAATTTTTCAAGAGAAAAGCAATATGGGGATTTAATAGAGACAAAATTAAAAGAAAAAGGTATTTTATACAAAAGAGAATTACCAATTTCTAATACAGGAAATATTCTTGATTTTGTAATTGAAGATAAAATTGTAATTGAGTTAAAAGCAGCAAAATCTCTCACAAGAGAAAACTATAGACAAATACAAAATTATCTCCAAAGTACAGGTTATAAACTTGGTATGTTGGTTAATTTTAGAAGCAAATATTTAAAACCAGAAAGAGTTATCAGAATTGATTCGTAGTAATTTGTATTATTAGTAACATTTGTATATTAGTATATTTATTTTATGAACTCTATAGAAAAACTAATACAAATATTTTCCAATTTTCCGGGTATCGGACCGCGACAAGCTCGGCGATTTGTTTATTATTTGCTGACCAGAGCAAATGGAACTTTAGAAGAACTTTCTCAAAATATAAAAGATTTAAAAAATGATGTAATAATGTGTGCTGATTGTCAAAGATTTTTTGAGCACAAAAATAACAATTACAATGGTGCCCATTGTAAACATTGTAAAATATGTTCTGACAAAACTAGAGATGACTCTATTTTGATGTTAGTCCAAAGAGACGCAGACTTGGAATCAATAGAAAAAAACGGTGAATTTAAAGGTCTTTATTTTGTACTCGGAGGTTCGGTTCCGATATTAGAAAAAGAACCGGAAAAAAGAATTCGCATTAAAGAATTGAAAAAATTCCTTGAAAGAAAAGAAAATTTGAAAGAAATAATATTGGGAGTAAATTGGAATCCGGAAGGAGAAAATACCGGAGATTTTGTAGAAAAATTTATAAAACCGATTACAGAAAAAAATAAAATAAAAATTTCTCGTTTAGGTAAAGGACTTTCTATGGGTACCGAATTAGAGTATGCTGATAGTGAGACAATGAAAAATGCTTTGAAAAATAGGAGCTAAAAAATTATGAGCATCCAAAAATCTTATTTATATATTTTAATAACCGGCAGTATTATTGGTTTTGGAGCTTCTTTTTTGTTAATGATAGATACTTTAAAACTTATAAAAAATCCGACCGCAATTCTTCCTTGCAATATTAATCCGTTTGTTAGCTGTGCTTCGGTTGCTGGTGCGTGGCAAAGCGAGATTTTTGGCTTCCCAAATCCCCTTTTAGGAATTGTATTTTTCAGTATGCTTTTAGTTATCGGTTTGATGCTTTATTTTAGAGGCAAAGTCGGTAGATTATTTTGGCTTTTGGTAAATCTAGGCACCCTAACCGCAATGTCTTTTGTTGTTTGGTTTTTCTACCAAAGTGTTTACAACATCGGCTCACTCTGTATCTACTGTATGGTAGTATGGACAGTCACTTGGCCTATTTTTCTCTACACCACTATATGGAATTTCAAAGAAGAACATTTTAATGTTAAACACCGAGTGTTCAACATTTTAAATTTTGTTTCTCGTTATCATTTTCAAATTTTAATAGGATGGTATTTGATTATAGTTTTTCTAATATTATTTCATTTCCGCGATTTCTTTTTTGCTTAAAAAAATTAAATTTATACTATCTTATCTATTTTTACTTTGAAATATGGTTGACGATGACCGTTCTTTTTTAGATAACGGCTTTTGGCTTTATATTTGAGAACAATCACTTTTTTATTTCTACCTATTTCAATAAGAGTGCCGACTACTTTAGCCCCAGCAACATACGGTGTACCAATATCAGTCACATCTTTTCCATTATCCACTAGAAGCACTTTATCAAACGTTATTTTATCCCCTTCTTTATGTTCCCCTTTGATTATCTCTATTTTTATGGTATCCCCAACAGCTAAACGGTATTGTTTTCCTCCCGTTTCTATTATGGCAAAACCGTTATTTTTTGTTGAAATTTCAGCCTTTTTTACCTTTTGGTCAATCTCTTTTTTCTCGGTTTTTTTTATGATTTTTGCGTCTTTTTTTGCTATTGACATAACGGATACTACTTTACAGTATTTTTATAAAATACGCAAATTTCAACTTTCATTTCTATCAATAAAATAAAATTAAGTTAATTATTGATATCCGGTTTTTCAATAGACTCTACTTCAAATTTAGGAGATTCACCAGTAATTCGCATAACATCTTTATCAATTAATTTAAAAGATTGATTGGTTTTATTGTAATGATTGACAGTAGTGCTAAGAGCATTGCCTAGTTTACTGTGATATTCCTCATAACTTTTTAAATGTTTACCAAGCTCTTCCACTCTTTTATGGATTTCTTTTGCTTTCTCTTCAATCTTCAAAGCATTCAATCCCTGCAAAACAGTTTGCAAATAAGCCAAGAAAGAAGTTGGAGAAACAATCATTACATGATATTTACCAGCCGCTCGTTGAATTAAATTTTCAGAATTGTCAGACGCACCAACAGTATTTACCAAAAGATCATAATAAATTGCTTCATGGGGGATAAACATAAAAGCAAAATCCATAGTTCCTTCTTCTGGTTGTATGTATTTACTGGTTTCTACAATTCGTTTTTTTAAATCATCTTCAAATATCTTTCCAAACCTTTTCTTTTCTGCAGGATCATTTGTTTCAGCCATACGGTTGTAGTTTTCAAGAGAAAATTTTGAATCAATAGGGATGATTTTTTCTTTAACAAAAACCGCCGCGTCTACTATAGTGCCGTTTGGAAAAGGATATTGCATTTGAAAACTCCCTGGTGGCAGAACATTTTTTAAAAGAGTTTCTAGATAATATTCGCCTAAAACCCCTCTTTGTTTAGGATTTTTTAAAATATCCTGCAAAGATTTTAGTTGCTCTGCAAAACCTTCTACTCTTCTTCCAGTATCTTTAACATGAGTAAGCTCTTCTGTAATTTCTTTTATAAGTTTTTGAGATTCTCCGAATTGTTTGTGTAATGAATCGCGCACAACTTTTGAAGATTCACCTAGTTTTTGGTCAACAGTATGAGAAAGATTATTCATCTGTTCAAGGAGAAGTTTTAGACCAATATCATCTGATTTAGCTTCTTTTTTGCGAAGCAATAGAAAAACAACGATAGCTAGTCCCGCGATAATTATTCCAAATAAAGCATTTTGCATATTATATATTATAACAAATTTATTTAATACTATCTTCAATTTTATAATCTCCCACTTTGTTTCTCTTAATAGAAAGAATAGTCGCTCCGCAACCTAAAGTTTTACCTATATCATTTACCAAACTGCGAATATAAGTGCCAGAGGAAACATAAGCACTAAATCTGCCTAAAAAAAATTGTTCTTGAGAGTCTTTGAAAAGTATCTTTTTCCATAATGTTAAAATTTCGTGTTGTCTAAAATCTCCTTTTACTTTTGAAATATCCATTAAGAGTCTACCGAAAAGTTCTTTAGTATTTAAACTATCAAGTTTATGAAATTGAATTTTGTAGATAATAATTTTTTTCACCTCACCCCCTCTCCTTACAGGATCTGTCCACTCATTGGATTTTTCTTCAAAAAATCTCAATGAGTCTTGCGAAGCTCCAAGTGTTCGCTTCTCACCCTTCTCCTTGCTAAGGCGAAGGGGGACAGCTTTTTTATTATTATTACTAATAACTTTAGAAGAATAAGGTGGATATTTTTGCTTTCTTTTTCCTTTATAAATCATTGCTACTTTTCTCACTTCATTTTCTGAAAGATTTTTTATTTTTTTTACTTTTATTATTTTTCCCAAAATATCGTAAGTATCTGTGGTAAATCCAAAAAGAGAAACAAAATCATATTCTTTATCAAGTCCAAAAAATTCTTCACGCCTACTCTGTGTCGTATCTTCTCCACTACCGACAAGCAAAACTCCTTCCGCCAAAGGATCCAATCTACCCAGATAAGTCATTTTTTCTTTTTTTAAACTGGGATTTTCCTTAATAAATCTTTGAATACACTCTAGCGGAGTTTCTCCTTTTTGTTTATATACATTAAATATCATAGTCTCCAGCTTATCCTAATTCAATCCAGAAATAAAGAATCCTAATTTCCACCGTAATATTTGACAAAATTAATTAAACGACTAGAGTGATATATAGATGGATTAGTATGGGTGGTTTTTTTAAATGGGAGAAGTGGTAAGAGTGTTTTAGACACAGCCCTCCTCGATCGCCGGTAAGTTCGAGGACAGTAAGCATTTAAAAAAACCACCCCACCTCCCACCAGTGTCACAGCCGGCGGGATTCTTTTTTATTTAATTAGCTTTATAAATCCTCAAAAACTCTTCTTTAAATTCAAAGAAATTATTTTCTAAAATAGACTTCCTAATCTGAGACATTAAATTATTCAAAAAATAAATATTGTGAATACTAGCTAAACTGGCAGCCAACATTTCTTTAGCGCGAAAAAGATGTGAGAGATAGGCGGTAGTATAATTTTGACAAGTATAACAACCGCAATTTTTTTCAATTGGTTTTAAAAGATTTTTATATTTTGCATTTGTAATATTTATTTTGCCGTGTTTGGTATAAAGAGAGCCATTGCGAGCCATTCGAGTAACCGCCACGCAATCAAAAGTATCGCAACCATTTTCCACTCCTAAAATGAGATCAATCGGCTCACCTATTCCTAAAAGATGTCTCGGTTTTTCTTCCGGAAGGATTTGATTAACCCATCTAACCGCCGTCGCCATATCTTCTTTAACAAACGAACCACCAATACCAAAACCGTCAAAATCCATTTTTCCTATTATTTTAGCGCTTTTTTTTCTTAAATCTTCATAACGCCCACCTTGCACAATTCCAAAAAGTGCTTGAGGAAAATGTTTTTTCTTCTGACTTAAATCTCTGTGTTCTTTTAAACATCTTTCCGCCCAACAATGAGTTCTTTTCATAGATTCTTGTAAATATTTTTTAGAAACGAGAGGAGAAGCACATTCATCAAAAGCAAATATAATATCAGCTCCAAGATTGTTTTGAATTTGGATTGATTTTTCCGGTGTAAAAAAATGTTTGCTTCCATCTATAACTGACTTAAATTCAACCCCATCTTCAGTAATTTTAGCCTTTTTTTCTTCATTTTTCTTGCTATAAACTTTTTTTATTTCTTCTAAAGTGAGAGGTTTTGTTCCAATAAATTTGCTCAAATTATTACCATAAGCCGCTCCTAAAGAAAAAACTTGAAAACCACCGGAGTCAGTCATTATAGGTCCTTGCCAATTCATAAATTTATGTAAACCTCCAGCTTTTTTAATTATTTTTTCACCCGGTTCCAGATAAAGATGGTAAGTATTCGCTAAAACTACCTGAGAACCGGCACTTGCGACTTGCTCCGGAGATAGAGATTTCACAGTAGCTTTAGTGCCAACGGCTACAAAGGCCGGTGTTTGTATTTGACCATGAGAAGTGATTAAAACACCAGCTCGACCTAATGATTTCGAAATCTTTTTATTTATTTTAAACATTATTGCACCAACTGAGGAGTGGTCTCTGTAGCATTTAATAATTCAATAGTAAATATTAAAGTTGAATTTGGAGGTATCGGTCCGGCTTGTTTAGAACCGTAAGCGAGTTCCGGAGGAATAATAATAGTGCGCACACCACCAACTTTCATATTAACAAAACCTCGCTCCCAACCCGGTATAACTTGACCAGCTCCGAGAGTAAATTTAAAAGGTGCTCCAAAATCTTTAGAATTTTGAATAACAGTTCCATCGGAAAGAGAGAGAATATAATTAACAGAAAGTAATTGTCCTTTTTTAACTTCAACTCCTTTACCAACCACTATATCTTTTATAATTACCCCGTTGACAGGTTTTGAATCAGCTTTAAAAATTGAGGCGGAATTATTCATAATATTTTTTTGAAATAAACTTGTAATATTGCCACCAAATAAAGTATAACTAACAAAGATAACAGCTATCGCCACCGCAATCCATTCTTTTTTAGATAATTTTTTCATACACTTATTTACTCCTCCAAGAGGAGTGAAGTATTAAAATTTATAATTAGAACTATTTTAAATATACCATATTGCCTTTTTATTTAAAACTATTAGAATAGATTATATGAAATATAAAAATAAACCTTTAACTTTATTTGAAATAAACGAAGCTCTTAAAAAAAGAGTGGCTCTTATTACCAAGGAATTTACCGATGGATTTGAATTTATAAAAAATTATCCTCGTTCAGTCACTTTTTTTGGTTCCGCCCGAACTAAAGAAGATGACCCTTATTATAAAAAGAGTAGAAACTTAGCTGGCAGAATAGTAAAAGAACTTCATTATTCGGTAGCCACCGGAGGCGGTCCGGGCATTATGGAAGCCGCTAACCGAGGAGCATTTGAAGCCGATGGTAATTCTTTAGGATTAACTATTGAATTACCTCATGAACAATTGAATAATAAATATTTAACCGATAAAGAAGATTTCCATTATTTTTTTAGTAGAAAAGTTTGTCTCTCATTTTCAGCTGAAGCTTACATTTTTTTTCCGGGCGGTTTTGGCACTCTTGATGAATTTTTAGAAATTCTGACTTTGATTCAAACAAATAAAATACCAAAAGCACCGATGATATTGGTAGGAGACTTTTTTTGGCGACCATTGGAACAATTTTTTAAAGAAATACTTTTGGCAAACCAAAAAATAAAAGAAGAAGACCTTTCTTTATACACTATTACAGAGAATGAAAATCAAATAATAAAAATTATAAAAGCGGCGCCAATACGCTTAGGTCTTAGGTATGATGAAAATTCAGAAAAATTAAAAAAGAATAATCATCAAATGAATGGACACGAACCATTAAGCGGACTCTTTGAAAAAGTTGATGATTGATGATAATTAGTTTTTAATTACACAACATCTAATTCCAAAAATCTATACTAAACGCTCGGCGTCTAATATAGATTTTTTAGAAACTTGTGTTATAAAATATTATATTTTTGCATAATCAACTTCTCCACTTCCTCGCGAGGCCTGCCATATTTTTGATAAGAAATTTCTTTTAACTTTTCTATTTGTTCTTTATTACCCAAAAGTGGTGGTGGCACTTCAATATTAAAAGGTTTGGCCGGTTTACCATTTACTAAAAGTCGCAAATAAGCGTTATAATTGTCTATATTCATTAAATCACTAGCGATAAAAGTGGGAGTAAATTGTTTTTCCAAATATTCCGCATCTTCAGCGCCAACTCTAAAAGAACAAAGCGAGCCAACATTACCAAATACAGCATCACGAATATTATCTTCCAATTGAGCAATAAATTGATGAGCAATAGTTAAAGAAAGTTTATATTTTCTGGCTTCGGATAAAATAGTGGCAATAGAATCAGTAGTAATATTTTGAAATTCATCAATATAAAGATAAAACGGAGGCAATTTGTTTGACGAAGGATTGAAAGTGTCTGCTCTAGAAAGAGCCGCCATCAAAATTTTGCCTACTAAAATAAGCCCGATTAAGTTTGCGTTTATGTCCCCCAATCTTCCTTTAGAAAGATTGACCAAAAGGATTTTTTTATTATCCATAATATCGCGAAAGTTGAAAGAAGATTTTTCTTGAGCAATTACCGGTCGCATAATATCATTGGATAAAAAGACATCAAATTTATTGGTAACATATTGAACATAATTAGCTAGACCTTGCTCGCCGGTGGTTTTCTCGGCATTAATCCAAAATTGTTTAACTAAAGGATTTTTACATTTGGATATTTTAAGGTCCCGATAAGTTTTATCCGAAAGAGCTCGCGACATATCAACCAAAGTATTGCCGGAAGCCGGATCATCCATCACAAGAAGTGCGGAATTTCTGAAATATTGTTCAAAAGCGGGACCCATTGATTCCGGCACATTACCGTAAAGTTTACGAAAAATACTGAAAAGTTCGTTAACTACAAAAGTTTTTTGCTCTGGAAATTTCTCGTCGTATTCAAGCATATTAAGAGCCATTGGTCGTGCCGTGTAAGCCGGGTCAAAATAAATAAGGTCGTTATATCGCTCAGCTGGCACATTAGAAAGAACATCTTGAACATCGGAGCCGTGCGGGTCAATCATACAAACACCATTACCCATTTTTATATCTTGAATAATCATCTCTTTTAATAAAGTGGATTTGCCGGTGCCAGTCTGACCTATGCAGTAAAAATGCCGTAATCTGTCATCTTCCGTCATTTTTATATCAGTTGAAATATTGCGATGTTTGTTAATACCGAGAAGTAAGCCTTTTTTACTTATGTCAAGAGCAGCCGGAGCCGTAGCCGATCTTGATTGACGCAAACCTTCGGAAGCACTCAAGGCTTTAGTTTGAAAATGAATCAGAGAAGTTGCTTCTCTTAAATTTAGAGGTAAAGAGACGCTGTCATCAAAAATACGGAAGCTAAAATTTTTAACTAATTTCCGCAAATTGCCTTTTTCCGCTTTTTTCCATTCTAAAGAATTACCTAAAGTATCGTCAAATTGGTTAAAACTTGATTTAAGACTATCCAATATTTCCAAAGCTTCTTCTTTGCTGTTAGAAGAAGCCAAAAGTCGCAAATTACATCTTACTATCGGCGAATTTATTTTACGATTTATTTCTTCTACCGCCTTTTGGTCAATAGATTCCGGTTTTTCTTCTTTTTCATCTGTCTCTTTTTTAGATTTTGGAGAAGAAAATAAATCTTTAAAAGTATGAATAATCTCGCTGGAAATATTATCCGGAATATCTATCGCTTCTTTAAGAGGAACGCCATTTTGAATTTTGTTTAAAGCGTTTTTATATTTCTTAACATATTTATCTCCCGCTGGCGACCAGATAAGTTGAATAGCCGCTCCTTCACCATCTCTATCCACTTTTGAAAAACTTGAAAGAATAACATTAAGGGGATCATGAACGAAACTTTCATAAGTTTTTAGAGGAAAAATAGGATTTTTAGTGAAAGAAGCTGAAACGCCGGCGGTATATCCAGTTTGATTAAAAATATTATAATCATCCGGTTTTTCGGTAATTTTAGCATTATGAAATATGGAAAGTATTTGTTTTTCAAAAAGACTTTTTCTATTGGTCGGCACTGCCACGTAAAAAATTATTTCTTGAGAAAAATTAGCGTTGGCAATCTCTAAAGCCATCCAACTTTCAGTTTGTTTACCTGAAGCTGAATTTGAAATAGAAAGCATACCAGCGTAAAATTGTTCCATTCCGGAAATAATTTCTTCCAGATTAAATTTGCTCTCGTCTTTCTTTTCTTCTGGAATTAAAATTTCATAAAGAGACATATGGAGACCTTTGAAAATTTTTTCCTTATCACTCAGTCCGGAAATAGTAAAACCTTCTTTTAAATATTCTGATATAAATCTATGAAAATCATCAGTGATATGAAAGTCGTGCATTTTTTCAACTACTGAGAGAGCGTTTTTAATACCTTTTTCTTTGGCCAGCGAAACTAACTCATTTATTTGTCGGTCATGTTCTTCCGGAGAAAGTTTTAAGGCTATTTTTTCTATTTCCTCTTTTTTTATTTCATATTCAGGATGAAGAACAGCAGTAGCCGGCATTGTTTTATACTCGGCTAAAGTTTCTCTGGCTGGAGTTAAAGATTCTTTTTTTAATAAGCCCAGCTCCTCTAGATTTTTTTCTTTTTCAGCGATTAGTTTACGTAAATGAGAGATCTCATCTTCGGAGTTTTCAAAAGGAGTTTTTGGTATTGGAAATTCCATTATATTTTTATTATAACAAAACAACAGCACCTAAAAAAGGCGCCACTGTTTATAAAGCCAAAATTAAAACCGAAACTTATATTACATTTGTTGAGGAGTAGTCGGAGCAACGGGAGTAGCGGAAGACTTTGGTTTCAAAGCCACTAAAGCAGCAAGACCAATAAGGATATAGATAATCCTTGAAATAATAGCCCCTTGTCCACCAAACAATTGTCCTATGTCCCAACCTGAAATACCAAGTAAAAGCAGATCCAAACCTCCGATAACTAGGAACCAATGCGCTGTTTTTTGCATAAAATTTTTATTAATTTTTAACTTCTTATAAAACGACCATAAACTTACTTCATTATATAATACCATCATTAATAATGGAATAAAAAATGTGTATAGCGAAATCATCCCTTTCAACCATTATTTCTTGATAAAAATAATATTATTGGTAGAATAGCATTTATAAATTAAATATTATGCGGTCTTCATTAAAAAAAATTACCGTTTGGTTCGTTTTAATACCATTTTTAATGGTAGTCTTTTTCAGTCTCCCTCTTATGATACACGGGTCAAACGACAAGATAAATGATAATTGTCTATTTTCTATTATGGAATTAAATCCCTGTCCTCAAGATAATATAGCGTCAATTGCTCATCATTTCTCATTTTACGAATCATTTTTAAATGTCCCAATTAATTTTGGCGTAATGGTTTTAATTATTTCTCTGTTGTTTGTTACTTATATTATCTCTATATTTTCAACAAATCTGCTATTTTTAAAACTGCCTATATATTCAAGCAATTCAAACAGTCCTCCACCAAATATTTTACATAAAATAAAAATAATGCGTTGGTTTTCTCTTTTTGAAAATAGTCCGAATTTTGAATAATCGTTTCCATTTATTCAAATTAAATTTTTAAACTTTATGAAAACAAAAACAATTATTATTCTCATTGTTATCGCAATTGTAGGTCTGTTTGTTTGGGGTTATTTCTCAAAAGGAGGAACAGCGGCTTCTGTTCAGGGAGTTTCATTAAATACTTCTCAAAATTTTCTCACCGCTCCGAAAGTTTTTTACAACTTCGGCGTAATCTCAATGAAGGATGGCGATGTGAGCAAAGAATTCAAAGTAACCAATCCCAGTGATAAGGATATTACCATAAGCAAAGTTTTAACTTCTTGTATGTGCACCAGTGCCTTTATTGTAAAACCGAGTGGCAAGCTTAAAGGACCTTTTGGTATGGGTGGTATGGGTTATGTTCCTCCGGCTAACGAAATTATTAAGGCGGGAGAAAGTCGTATTATTCGTGTAGTCTTTAATCCAAACGCTCACGGTCCAGCTGGCATCGGCAGAATAGACAGATTTGTTACCTTGACTGGTTCTTCTGGTAATACATTTCAGCTTGAGATAAAAGCTATCGTAACCCCTTAATACAATAATGAAAAAATCAGTTATCAGTATAGGGATATTGCTCTTAGCTATTATAGGAATCGTAGCACTTAAATACAGTCCTAATTTTTCCGCTTTCTTGTGGAATACAAGTCAAGGAGGAGCTTGGCTCTTCCCGCTTGTAATATTTTCAGCTCTGCTTGATAGTGTCCACCCTTGTTCATTCTCCATTCTCCTTATCACCATTGCATTCTTATTCGGTTTGCAGATGACCAGAAAGAAAATTTTACAGATTGGAGGTATGTATATCGCCGGTATATTCGTCGCTTATTTCACCATAGGTATCGGTATTTTAAAAATAATTCATATTTTTAATGTGCCACATTTTATGGGTAAACTTGGTGCTTCACTCTTAATTATTTTCGGACTTCTTAATCTTATTAAAGCAATCTTCCCCAAATTTCCCATTAAACTTAAAATTCCGGAAGTGGCACATCGCTCAATGGGAAAATTTATGAGCAAAGCCTCTATTCCGGCGGCTTTTATTTTAGGTTTATTGGTTGGTCTTTGTCAATTTCCATGTATGGGAGGTCCTTACCTTATGGTGATAGGTCTCTTGCATGACCATGTCACATATCTTAAAGGTTTTAGTTATCTCTGGCTTTATAACATTATCTTAATAATTCCACTTGTTGTAACTCTTTGGATAGCCGCTAACCCCGTTCTTATTGAGAAAGTTAAGAAATGGAAGAAAACCCAAATGAGAGACGCTCATTTTTGGATAGGGATAGCTATGATTATTATCGGTATTTTAGTTTTATTCATCTAGCTTTCTGATAAGTTTAGAGTTATGCTAAATTGCGTAAAAAATAAAAAATGAAAACCCAAAATATAAAGCAAATTTCTTTGGAAGAATTTTTAGCAAAAATTGAACAAGCCAAAAAAGGTGGCGGAGTGGATCTTTCAACCACCGAAGATTTAAGTTTGGCGGTAATGAATTTAATCAGTCTAGAAGAACATTTCTTTTTCACCGCAATGAAAACCGGCAAAGATGAATACTTGGATACTTCCGCGGAAATTAGAAATATACGTAAAGAATTATTGGCAGAACTGATGCCAAATCACGAAGGTGAAAGTTGGTGTGCTTCAAAACACCTTCTATCCACCACTATGAGATTGATTGAGGTTGGCAATAAATTACAATCGGAAAATAAAAAAGAAGAAGCTCTTAAAATATTCAAAAAAGCTTATAAGACATATTCAATTTTTTGGGCACTTAAGTTAAAACTTATAAATCTTGAAAAAATCGTCAAAGCTTCAAAAGAAAGTTCTCAATTGGAAGATCTGGTCGCTAAGCTCGCAGATTGTTGCCAAGAATAATTCCATTTAAATCTTGAGAAATGACTAAATTCAGGCATAATAGCCAAAATATCTTGCTCGTATCACCAAATTATTTGTAAATAATTTGGTGAAGAATTACTAAACAAGTTTTACTTCTTACGAAGTATCGTTTGTTGTTTTTCTATTTCTTTGCGAACTGTGTGACGCTCTTACCTTCAGTAAAAGGATTGTACTATCACACAACGATAGCACAAGCAAATCATATTGCACTTGCCCCAACCCACCCTATGCGTGCACAAGCAAAGCTCCCTTACTCTTTACCTATACTTTCATACAATAAAGAATAAAATAACTTAACTTCCCAGGCATTGAGATGACTATTTAATGAAATAATATCACTCTCTTTACCGTCTATTGTAATAGGATCCTTAATTGAAAAATCTTGAAATGGAATGTCTTTATTTTTGTATTTATTAATATATGCATGAATATCCCCCTCAAAATCTCTTAATATCTGAGTAGAAAAAGTTAAATAAGTTCTTTCTGGATTATTCTGTATAAGATCTTGTTTTGTACCATTCAAATTATCCTTTATTTCTTTAACTACTTCTTTAAATAAAGTCTTATCATCGAAAATTATCTTTAGTAATTCTATTCCTATTTTAATTGTCTCAAGCATTCCATTATTCCTACTATTTGTATTTAAATTATATTCATCAAAAACGGGTAATTTATGCCTAACAATTTTCATTAACTGTCTTAAATCTAACTTCTTAAGATCTAACGATCTAATTAAAATATCTTCCAAAAAAATCTTTATATAATATGATCTGCCGACAAGACTTTTTTTAAGCTTTTCATTATCTGTTTTTATTTCTTTAAAAAAATTACTTAAAAATAATTTTACTACTTTGGAATTATCAAAATCAAAAATATTTATACTATAAAATTTATTAAAATATCCTTTTTCGCAAGTTTTTTCACCATATCTATGATGAAAAATACTTTTAAGATTGTCATAGTCAGCAACTAAAATAATTTTATCAAATCCAAATTTATTCCTCCCATCTCTATCAAAAAATGCAGAGAATACATTTAGCACTCTAAATATATGTTCTGGATCTAGTCTGTCTAAGTCATCTAGTACCAAAACACTTTCTCTATTTTTTCCTCTCAGTTTCTTAATTGTATTATTTAATATGTAACTCAAATAGTCAGTTTCTGTTATGTTTTCTTCTTCAATTTTGGATATAAAATTTTTAACAAATTCCTCTTCGCTATTTTTATATTCCTTGTATTTTTTATAAAACTCTGACATGTCTTTCAAAGGTCTCCCGAGTATTTTACCAAGCTCGTTAACTTCTAAATATGAAATGCTTTTCTTAAGAGCTGAGTTTAAAGAGAAATTTTGCTTTATATATTCAAATATACCAATGTCGTTTGTTTCAAATAATTCTTCTTTTCTATTTTTGTTTTTATTTAATAATGCTACCAAAATGTCATACTTGAGAATATCAAAAATATCCTTGTTAGACGAAATTTGATAATTTACTGGAAATAAGTGAAAAACTTCATATTTTGTTTTATTTCTTTCAAAAAAATCTTTTAAAAAGAATGTTTTACCAATACCAAATTTTCCAGAAAATAAAATTCTTTCATTTCCTTTAATATCTAAATGCTCCTTAAAAGAGTCAATAAAAGTATTATCAGGTAGCATATTTACTTCTTTTTGTTCTTTTTCCATAATTTTATCTATTACCCTTCGCACGATTATGTGTCTTACACAACATCTCACAATTTTTTATATTTGTTGCACCGCCCTTGCTCCAAGCAGTTACATGATCCGCATCCATATCAGAAAATCCCCAAATTTTTTCTTTGTTAGAATCGTGTCCAATTGTACAGTGAGAACAATTTGATTTATTTTTCTTTTTTGCAACTTCTATTTGCTTTGCGTAAACTGATTTTTTGGTTGCCTCATCAAAGACTCGTATATTTAATAATTTTGTATCTGTTGAGCCACCGAGAATAAATTCAAAAACACCTTTGCGATTCTTTACATACGGATCAGAATATAATTTGTGAACTTCTTCTGATACTTTCTTTGGATCGTAAGCGTTTTTATGGTATTCCTCGTACATTCGCCCCCATTCCAAACCACGCATTTCACTCTCAACATCTATAAATACACTAGAGACCCAATCAATCACGCTATTGAAGTAATTTTTTAGCTCTGTGATACTTGTATCTTTGCGATGACGACTCATATAATTATCAATATCGCCCTTACTTACCCAATCAAGCGCCCTCTCCAAAAAATCCTGACGATTTACAGCGCCTGTGATGTACGCGCTCCATTTTTGTGTATTAGCATTTTGACTGTTACTAAACTCTTCTTTTGCAAGTGTAACAAATGGTCCAGAATAAATAGCATTTAGCAATTCCTGTGGCTTAAGTGGAACACCAGCGATATTAATTGTCTTAAACCATTCTTTAATCTGACTCTCAGTACCCTCACATTCATAAATGAGTAGTTTTGTTTCCAAAATCTTTGCTTTCTTGTCTTCTGCCATAGTGCCAAAATATTGCATTCCATTTTCATCTTTGATAGCAAATTTATCAGTCACAAATCGTCCAATACTGGTGATACGCTGTTGTCCATCTAAAACCTCAAAATTCTTGTCATTTACTTTATTAAAATAAATCAATCCAATCGGGTAACCTTTCAAGATTGAGTCAATAACGGCAATTTCTCTTTTTCCGCCGTCAGAAGCATAGATATAGTTGCGTTGATACTCCGGCTGAATAGTGAGTGTTCCAGACAAACCAAATAGCCCCTTGCCCTCCAGTTCGTTATATACAAAACCTTCGCAGATTTCTTTAACTGCAATATTGGTTTTTAGTGTTGTTTCCATATTATTTTTTTCTTTTTTCGCGCTTCTTCGAAAGAATCATCGAAGATTTCGTAATAATCAGCATAAATATATTTTTGATCATAATCAGCATCACCAAGAGGCTCAAGAATTCCCAAATTCTTGAGTCGTTCAATGACATTATATGCACCGGGTGCGGTAAACTTTGTCCATTTCATTATCTCTGCTACCCCAACGATTGGTTGACTAAACAAATTACGGACAATTTCTAATGTTGAAGCGGCGGATTTCTTGCCCAGTTTTTGCATTTTAGCAAAATCTCGATCACGCAACGCGGTAATTTTTGTACATGTTTCTATTCCTGAATTTGCAATTTCAACTATGCCTTCAAGAAAAAAATTAAGCCATCCATCTATATCTAATTCTTCATCGTGATAGGCCTGCAATTTTTGATAGTAAAGTTTTTGATACTTTTTGAAATAACTGGATAGATAAAGTACTGGCAATTCCAAAAGCTTTGCATAGTGTATGTACATTACAATTAACATTCGACCTGTCCGGCCGTTCCCATCAGTAAATGGGTGAATTGTTTCAAATTGAGCATGTAAAAGACCGACCTTAACCAACGAAGGATAGTCATCTTTCGCGTGTATAAATTTTTCTAAATCATTAAGAGATTTGTGCATATCGGACACCGCTGGGGGAACAAAAGAAGCATCTGTGGGTGTCTTCCCGCCAATCCAATTTTGAGATCGACGAAATTCACCTGGATAAGCATGTTGAGTAGAGCGAGCACTAGTCATCAATTTCTCATGAAGTTCTCTTATAAACCTTAGGGAAATGGGAAAATCTTTTGTTCTTTTTACACCATAATTTGCCGCCTCAATATAGTGCTCAATATCATCAACATCAGAAGTTTTACGATTTTTTTCTTCTGTTACAGGAGCAGCAACGGCGTCTTGCATGGTAGCCTTTGTTCCTTCAATTTGACTCGAATAGGTTGCGTCTTTCACTATAAACATAGAGATGAAAAAATCTTTGTCGGGCAAAAGACGTGTGATTCCATCAAGCTTGCCGACCAACCTAATGGCTTCTTCGTGTTTCTTGTATAATTTAGCACTAATGTCAAAACCACCTTTTGGAGGAAAATCAAAAGGAGTGAAGGCCTTAAAACCCTCTTTTTGCTCTACATATCTACCTATTTTTGGTTTGTTTATATTGGACATAGTAATGTAAACATATTATACTATTTTGTTTACATTAGCAAGCGAGATGTAAACTAAACGTATTTCAATTATCATATTATTTTTTCTTATGCTTGATAATTATTCTCATATAAGGAATAGTAGCCTTACCGTCCTCATTATAATAACCAAGAATTGGATGGTTCTCACTAATTGATCCTGTCCCTCCATTTTGATAATAATTATCTACAAATTCTTTATTTAAACCCTTTGGTGTAAGCTCTCTATATAAGTTACCTTGACCTAATCCAATAATTTCAAATTGCTTAGGACTATATTTACTAAAAAAACTAATTGGCACTCCCATTGCTCCCTTGTAATCACTTGGAATATTTTTAACTTTCGAGACTTCTATGGCATTGTAATTATCGTATTTTTGAAATGGTTTTTTTGTTACAAATTTAACTACTTCTGCCTTAGTCATTAGTGGCAACGGTTGATGACGTCGCCCATGATCTATATTAGTAAACCAGATTGTTCCTGCAACAAATGCATATTTTTTGCCATTCTCCTTTTTATGAAAATTTTTATAACTATTGGGCACTTGATACCACACATTTCGTCCATCATTTTTGCCAGCTCCAAGCCAAATTTTGTTATTCTTCATTAGGGGAAATATTTTTGCATATTTTAAAGCATTCATACCGCCGATAATAATAAATTTTTTATCATAGTCGACAAGTTGTTTTAGATACTCTCGAAATAAGCTGAATGGCGGATTTGTTATCACAATATCGGATTGTTTAAGTAGGTTTATACATTCATTACTTTGAAAATCACCATCGCCATCAAGCGGTGCCCACTCGTTATTTTTATTTTTCTTTAATTGCAACGCAACATCCTTCAAGTTGAACTGACCGTCGCCGTCTATGTCGTGAACTTCGTTGATAATAAATTTGTTCGCAGTAACTTTCGGACGACCTTTTGATTTGGCGAGAGTTTTATCATCGCCAAACAATCCGAGTTGTGTGTTGGCTACTGGCGAGGACTTGTAGCTAGTGGTGATAAGTTGTTTCAATCCAAGCTTGTTGAAATTGAGCACGAAGTAGCGAAAGAAATTACTCTCAAACGGATCGTCGCAGTTGCAATATACCACCTTGCCTCGAAATACCTTAGGATTGTATTCCAAATACGCTTCAATCTCTTTTTGAATATCGCCGTACTGAGTATAAAACTCATCGTTCTTTGCCTGTTTTGCGTTTGTAAGATTATTATTTGCCATAATTATTTTATTAAATTATCAACACTCATTTCAAGTGCCTTGGATATTTTTTGCAAAGTATCAAGTGTTGGGTTTTGGTTTTTACCTGCTTCAATCTTGATTATGGTATTGTTAGCAACATCCGCCAATCTCGCTAATCGCTCTTGCGACAACCCTTTTTTCTCTCTCGCTTTTCGTAAATTTTTTGAAATGTTGGACATAAATATTTTAGATAAAAGATATATTCTCTTTCTACTACTCTAATAGTATATCATATTTCTAAATTTATAGCGAACCCACAAAAACAAAAATTTCGCCTTTGCGTTTTTATCCTTTTTTTTGCCCCCAATTTTTTTTGAAAAAGGAAAAGGCAAAAGCGAAGCGTTTCGCTTTGTTACTTGCAATCGCTCTGCGATTGTTTGTCAAAGAAAATTCACGCAAAGGTTGCTATACCGTTACCAAATTATTTACAAATAATTTTGTGACCCTACCGGGAGTTGAACCCGGATTACCGCCTTGAGAAGGCGATGTCCTAACCATTAGACGATAGGGCCTTTATTAAAACGATTATAACAACTTTTAAACTAAAATAAACTAAAAGCGTCCTGACATTCGTCAGGAAGCTTTTAGTTTCTAGACTGCTAAATTTCTTACTCAGCAGCGGGAGTATCAGTAGCGGGAGTTGTTGACTCTTCCGCTGGAGTATCGGTAGCGGGAGTAACAGGAACTGTTGACTCTTCTGTAGAAGTAGTAGCAACAGGAGTATCAGTAGCGGGAGCTGTTGACTCATCTATAGGAGTTGCTCCATCATTGTTTTGATCATCCATAATATTTATTATTAAATATAATAATCATACTAGTAATATCGACACCGACTTTGCCAATGCTATCAAATTATTATAAACAAATCAAGCTTCACCTCTGGATAATGCGTGGAAAAGCATTTTGTATAATTTATTCTGGGCGATCAGGGGGAATTTGATAATAATTTATAAGAAATTTAGTAATATCAAGAAAAGGATCGGTTAAAGTTTGAGAAGCGTAAAGAGCTCCTTTAGGGTCGGTATGATAAAGAAAAACTAAAAATCTGGGATTATAAGACGGGAAATATCCAAAGAAAGAGTGTAGATATTTACCTTTTACATAACCGGCTTTGCCTTCATCTGTCATTTGAGCAGTGCCGGTTTTACTGGTTACCGAATAACCTGGAATCTTAACCGTACCGCCACGTAAAGCTTTATCAAATACCTCAGTTAACATTCTGCTTATTTCTTCAGAAGTTGATTTTTTAATTACTCGTTTACCGGGTGCGAAAGAGATTTTTTTAGTAAGACCATTTTGATATTTTATTTCTTTAACTATATGAGGAGTAATAAGAGTTCCTCCGTTTGCCAAAACAGAAAGAGCTCGGACAGTAGCAATAGGAGTAAAAGCGACACCTTGACCGTAGGCAGCAGTGGCCATTTCTATTTTTCTCTTACTATCTAAATTTTTAATAAGACCCCTGCCTTCATTTGGCAGGTCAATACCAGTTTCAGTGCCAACACCAAAACTTTTCATATATTTTGAAAACTTTTTATTGCCCATTTTTAAAGCCACATAAGCAGCTCCAGTATTTAGAGATTGACTTAAGACTTGTTGCATATCAATCAATCCCCGACCTCTATTATCATAGTTTGCGATGCGTCTACCGTTTAAATATAAAAAACCAGCGTCAAAATAAGTGCTGGTAGCGGAAACGGTATTTGAATCAATACCCGAAGCCATAGTTATAGATTTTACAATAGAACCCATTTCATAAGCATCTTCCACTATTGGATTAGCAAAAAGTCTAACATTACCATCCCTAAAATTATTTAAATTAAATGAAGGACTAGAAGCCATAGCTACAATTTCTCCATTTATCGGATTTATTATTATGCCACCAGCTTCATTACTTTTCCATTTTTTTCTAATATTTTTTAATTTATTTTCAAGAAAAGATTGAACAGTCGGTTCAATAGTAGTGATAATATCACCCTCCCCTTTTGGATATTCACTCAGAGAATCTTTAACATTTGAGAAAAATTCGGCAAAAAAATTATTATAAATTCTTGAAGGATCTCTTTTGAGCACATCTTCGTAATATCTTTCCAATCCATAACGACCCGCTAATTTATTTTTCTTAAAAGCGACAAAACCGATAACATTAGCGGCTAATTGTCCCCCCGGATAAAAACGCCATTTGTCGGTAGAAAGAGTTACTCCATAAATATTGAGAGCTTTTATTTTATCAGCAGTTTCTGAATTTAAATGTTTTGCGATTTCTTCATAAGGATCGTTCTTTTTAGTGGCTTGAGTTAAAAATTTTTCTTTGTTTAAATCTAAAAATTTTTCCAAATTTTTATAAACTTTCTCAGGGTTTTTAATAATTTTAGGATTTATGGCGACAGTAAAACCGGACCTTGAAATAGCGGCTGGAATAATTTCTCCAGTTCGGCTTTGAAAATAAATATTTCCCCTATTATAAGGAATGGTATTCTCATTTATATTTTGTCTTTTAGACACTTCAGAGAAAGATTTTCCGTAAACTACCTGTAAAAAATACAAGCGAACAAATATAACCAAAGCTGCTAAAATTATAAAAACAGAGATGAAACGAATCCTTCCTATCATTTTTTTATTTTAATCTGTTTTAAGAGAAAGAGCGGTTTTTCTAGAACCTTTTATTATAAAAATCGGATGCTTAATTTCCACAAAACCCAAACTTAAAGCTTTTTCCGCACCAACGCTATTTTCAGCAAATAGACGTTTTGATTCCATTTCACTTACTTTTATATTTAAGGATTGTATCTGTATTTTGGTTTTTTCCAAAACGGTAAGATTACGCACCGTTACATTCGCAAAATACATATAAAAAAGCGCTGACATTCCAATCAAAACAATAAGACTATAATTGGTAAATTTATTTATTGATAGAGTTTTTGTTTTTTGTTTTATTAAATTAGTCATATTTTTTTTATTATTCTCAACTTAGCACTTCTTGACCTTGGATTTTTATTTATTTCATCAATAGTTGGGATGATTGGTTTTTTGTTTATAAATTTCGCTTTCTTTTGATTTACTTGTTCTCTAAAAAAATTTTTTACTATTCTATCTTCTAAACTATGGAATGAAATTATAGCCATCCTGCCTTCTTTTGCTAAAATAGCAAAACCTTTTTCAATACCTTCCTCCAGAGCTTTTAATTCATCATTAACCGCTATTCTAATGGCTTGAAAAGTTCTGGTGGCTGGATGAATTCGACCAAAACGGTAAGATATCGGCACCGCGTTTTTTATAATCTCTGCCAGTTGAACCGAAGATTTGATTGGCTCTTTCTTCCTATTCTCCACGATAGCTTTGGCAATCCTTCTGGAATATCTTTCTTCGCCATATCCATAAATTACATCGGCAAGATTTTCCTCAGTCCATTGATTAACAACATCGTAAGCGGTGGTATCTTCATCTTTAATTTTCCGCTTAAAAGTCATCAATAATGGTTCATCTTTTTGAAAACTAAAACCTCTGCCACTTTTACCGACTGGTGATTCAAGTTGATCAGAACTCCAACCAAGATCAAACAGTATTTTAGTCGGATTTTTGATATTAAGCACTTCCGGAACTTTATTAATGTTTCTAAAATTAAATACCGCTAATTTTGGTTTGGCTCCAATAAGCTCAAGTCTTTCTTTGCCTATATTTATAGACATTTCATCCGCATCAATGCCGGCGATAGTTACTTTATTTTTCATTTTCCGCCAAACCTCTTCCATATGACCACCAGAACCTAAAGTAGCGTCCAAATAAATATCTCCATTTTTGAAAGCGAACCCCTCTATTATTTCTTTTAAAAGAACACTTTGGTGAATCATTTACATTATGCCCAAACCTGATAATTTTTCCGCCAAGCCCAGAGCTTCTTTTTCTACTTGCTTTTTGTAATCAATCCACGACTTCTCATTCCATATTTCCAATCTATTTTGCACTCCAATTAAAACTACTTTGGTTTTAAGATTAGCGCGATTTCGCAAGAAATCCGGAACCAGAACTCGCCCTATGTTATCCACTGTTACTTCACTAGCTCCTCCAAACATATATCTGGTGAAGCTTCGCATATCAGAAGAAAGCATTGATGAATTTTCTGAGAGTTTTTCCGCTATCTTCTGCCACTCTTTAAGAGTAAAGACGAATAAACATTGATCCAAACCCGGAGCGATAACAATTTTTTTGCCCATAAGAGACCTGATTTTAGATGGCAGAGAAACTCTGTTTTTATCATCTATCGTGTGTGTATATTCTCCTATAAGCATAATAATTGGTTATCCACTTCTTCCCACTTAGTTCCATCTTATACCACCTCATTATATTCGTCTACCACTTTAACCTGTGGATAAGTGGATAACTTAAAATTGCCTTAAATTAAGGCAATTTTAAAATTTTTTATTTTTAATCTAATTTATTCCTTTGGTTTCATCAGTGGAAAAGTTTGGAGTTCACGGAGAGGTTTACCAGCTAAAACCGCAAATAGACGCTCACCAAAACCATAACCGCAAGTCGGTGGCATTCCATACTCCAACATTTCTATAAATTCAAAATCTGGCATCATCGCTTCTTCATCTCCTTCATCAATCAATTTTTGTTGAATCTCAAATCGTTCTTTTTGGTCTATCGGATCATTCAATTCAGAATAACCTCTACCCACTTCACTGCCAGCGATAATCGGTTGGAACATTTGAGTTACATTTTTTCCTAAAACTTTTTTAGCTAATGGTGCCACTAAAGAAGGATGATTGATAAGAAAAGCCGGACCGGAAATATTTTTGCGACAATGTTTCCAAAGAGTATCTATCAAACGTTCTCTATTTGTTCCTTGATAAGAAACTTTAAATTCATCTAATTTATTTTTCATTTCTTCTTCACTCGCTTTTTCAATATTTATGCCGGTTTGTTTTTTAATCTCACTCACATAATCAATCTCTCGCCACTCATTATTTAAATCAAAAGTATGTCCATTATATTCAAACTTGGTTTTACCAAAAATTTTTTTGGCGATAATTTTGTAAAGTTCTTCTACTAATTTCATCCCATCTCGGTAATCAGCATAACCCCAATAAAATTCCATATTTGTAAATTCCTGTAAATGTTCCGGACTAGTGCCTTCGTTTCTATAAATCCTGCCTATTTCAAAAGTTTTAGGAAAACCAGCCGCCATCAATCTTTTTTGCCATAATTCTCCAACCGAAATCCGTAAATACATATCCAAATCAAAATCATTATGATGAGTTTTAAAAGGTCTGGCCTCGGCACCGCCGGTGGTTAATTCTAAAGTTGGAGTTTCCACTTCCAAAAATTCTCTTTCTTTAAAAAAGGCTCTGATAACATCCCAAAACTTTGATTTTTTTATTATTAATTTTTTTAATTCACCATTCATTAACAAATCTAAATATCGTTTGCGATAACGTTCTTCTGTGTCTTGTAAACCATGCCATTTTTCCGGCAAAGGTCGCAGACTCTTACTTAATATTTTCCAATCGGAAACTTGCATAGTTTTTTCTTTTCTTTTAGTTATAAAAAGAGTTCCTTTAACTTCTATAAAATCTCCAATATCTATTGTTTCAGTGAATAAATTAAAATCTTTATCGTTTATATTTTCTCTTTTTTTGAGCAATATTTGAAATTTTCCGGCCTGCCTGCCGTCAAGAGAGGTGCCATCAAAAAGATCTGCGAAAACAATCGCTCCTTGAGCTCGCAAAGCCATTATCCTGCCGGCAATAGTTATTGGTTTATTTTCTTTCCGTAGTTTTTCAAATTCTTTTGTTAATTTCCCAATTTCAAAATTTCTATCTGTTTTTGCAGGATAAGGATTAACACCCGCTTTTTGCAGTTTTTGCAATTTTTTTAATCTTGCTATCCGAATTTCTTCTAAAGAAGCCATGCTTCTATTTTATACCAATTATCTTATAAGTAACAGGACCGGAAGGAGTATCAAATGAAAATTCTTCTTTTTTCTTTTTACCCATAACAGCTTTACCAAAAGGAGAACTCATGGAAACTTTACCGGAAGAGAGATCAGATTCTTCATTGCCAACTATGGTATAAATGCTTTCATCTTTATTATCATCAGCTTTAACCACTGTTACTGTAGAACCGATTTCCACTGATTCAATATTATGAGAGGATACAATAACCGCATTTTTTAGAATAGATTCTAATTTTCGGATTCTGTCTTCCACTACTCCTTGCATATCGCGAGCTTCGTGATATTCAGCATTTTCAGAAAGGTCACCTAAAGATTTGGCATATTCTAATTTTTCAACCACTTCTTTACGTCTTGTTTTTTTTAAATATTGAAGTTCCTCGGAAAGAGTTTTATGACTTTCTTTTGTTAAATATTCTTTGTCATTCATATTTTTAAATTTGAGATAATTTGAATTTTAAATAATAAACAGCTTTAAATAATAAACAACATTGTATTTAATTTCAGCCAAAAGTCAACCTTAAAAAATTCAGTTCCGCGACAAACTAAGATAGAGATAATTCTGTAGATAATGTGCCTTTTAAACTTCGCTAAAAAAGTGTCTAGTTTTTGAAGAACAGTTCACAGTGCGCCGGGTTGGATTCGAACCAACGTAGCCCGAAGGCGATGGTTTTACAGACCATTGCGATTGACCGCTCCGCCACCGACGCATATTTACCAAAAAAGTTTACCAGAAATTACTCCCCTTTACCAGTATTTACTCATAAATTAACTCTAGAATCTATTTTTAAACTCCTACTCCAGTAGGAAAAGTTTTAAGTATTGAGGCTTCAATAATAGCACCACGACGACCTTTTTTTATATCAAACACTAATTCACCCTCTTTAACAGAGATAGAGACAACCCCTCCTTTCAAAATCTTTTTAGAAATTATTAAAGAAGCTACTTGATTTAGTATTTTATTTTGAATTACTCGTTTCAAAGGTCTGGCTCCATACTGAGGATTATAACCTTCTTTGGCTAAATATTCATAAGCTTCATCTGTCAGTTCCAAAGAAATTTCTTTAATAGAAAGTCTTTCTCTAACTAAATTAATTTGAATTTTAACAATTTCCCTAATAGCTTCCATTGATAAAATATCAAAGATAACAGTATCATCTACCCTATTCAAAAATTCTGGACGGAAGAAATCTTTCATCGCTTCCATTACTTTTTCTTTGACATTGGTATATTCTCCACCTTCTATATTCCTATCACCAAACCCCATCTTTTCCATTTTATCTATATAGTTGGCTCCAATGTTTGAAGTCATAATAATGATTGTATTTTTGAAGTTAACCGTCCTTCCTTTTGAATCAGTAAGTCTACCGTTGTCCAAAACCTGTAAAAGCACATTAAAAACTTCCGGATGAGCTTTTTCAATTTCATCAAACAAAACTATAGAATAAGGTCGGTGTCGCACCATTTCAGTCAAACCTCCCCCATCATCAAAACCAACATATCCCGGAGGAGCCCCAATAAGTTTAGAGACAGAGTGTTTTTCCATAAATTCTGACATATCCACCCTAATAAGAGCTTTTTCGTCATCAAACATAAATTTTGCTAAAGCTTTAGTTAACTCTGTTTTTCCAACACCTGTTGGACCTAAGAATATAAATGAACCAATTGGTCTGTTTGGATCAGCAACACCAGCCCGACTTCGCCTAATAGTATCACCAATTTTTTTAACTGCTTCATCTTGACCAACTATGCGTTTTTTCAATTCATCTTCCATTCTAGAAAGTTTTTCAGCTTCTTCTTCAAGCATTCTAGAAACTGGAATACCGGTCCACTTTGCCACAATATTCGCAATATCATTTTCAGTAATTTCTTCTTTCAAAATTCTACGAGAACTTTGAAGTTTTTTAAGTTTTTTGAGATTAACATCAAGATCTTTCTTTAAAACGGGAATTTTACCGTAACGAACTTCCGCTGCTTTACTAAGATCCACCTGAGACTCGGCTGTCTCAGCTTCCAAGCGAGCAAGTTCAAGTTCTTTTTTAATCCTTTTTATCTCTCCCATACTTTCTTTTTCATTTTTCCATTTCAAATCAATTTCATATGTTCTTTCTTTAAGATCAGCTATTTCCTTTTCAATATCGTGCAGACGATTTTTAATTTTATCGTTTTTACCTTTAGCTTCTTTTTTGAGAGCTTCTTTTTCAATTTCAAGTTTTATTACTTTTGAATTGGTTTCTTGCAATATAGGTGGCATATTCTCAAGCGAAATTTTCAGATGACTGGAGGCTTCATCAATCAAGTCAACCGCTTTGTCCGGCAAAAATCTGTCAGCGATATATCTAGCGGAAAGATTAACCGCCGCTTTAATAGCATCATCAGTGATATGAACACCATGATAAAGTTCATATTTTTCTTTTAATCCTCGCAATATTGTTATTGCATCATCAACAGAAGGTTCATTCACATATACAGGTTGAAAACGACGAGTAAGAGCTGGGTCTTTTTCTATATGTTTTTGATATTCTTTTATGGTGGTGGCTCCAATAGCTCTAAGATCGCCTCTAGATAAAGGAGGTTTAAGCATATTAGAAGCGTCAAGTGAACCTTCAGCAGATCCAGCACCAACGATGGTATGAATTTCATCAATAAACAAAATTGTTTTACCTTCTAATTTTTCTATTTCTTTTATTATATTTTTAAGTCTTTCTTCAAATTCACCTCTATATTTGGTTCCCGCTACCAGAAGACCTAAATCAAGCGAGACTATATCTTTATCTTTTAAAGATTCTGGTGCATTATTAGAAGCTACTCTTATAGCCAAACCTTCAACAATAGCTGTTTTACCCACCCCAGCTTCTCCTATAAGTATCGGATTATTTTTAGTGCGACGAGAAAGAATTTGAATGATACGGGAAATTTCTTCATCTCTGCCTATCACTGGGTCAAGTTTATTTTCTTGAGCAAGTTTGGTGAGAGAACGAGTATATTTTATGATATTTCTATTTTTGCGGGATGATTTAATATCAGGCATCCGACCTTGTTTTATTTCTTGAATTAAAAATAACACTTTTTCCTTCTCAATTTTGAAACGAGAAAGGGTATTTTTGGCTTGGCTGGGAATATCAAGACAAGCTATAAAAAGATGTTCAGTGGAGACAAATTCATCATTCATTAAAGAAGCCACTTTTGAAGAATGTTCAATAATCTGAGCTAATTCCGGAGTAAGAAAAATTTGATAAGCCGGCGAAATAGTATCGCTGGAAGTAGTTCCTTCCATTGCTTCAAAAATTGTGTCAGTCAAAAGAATAGTGTCCACTTCCATTTTATCCAAAATAGAAATAACCATACTTTCTTCTTGTAAAATAAGAGCCGCTAAAAGATGCAACGGTCCTACATAATTTTGACCACGCTCAATAACCAATTCGTGAGCTTTTCTAATAACATCCTTAGCTTTAGTTGTAAAATGATTAAATGGTGTCATAACGCATAATATTATAACAAATTTATAGCAAAAAGCTATAAATTACATAAAGTCACCTATTTTTGATAACTTCTATTTACTTAATTCTTTTAAAGCATTAAGGGTTGCTTCTTTTACGATATTTATCGGAATATAAGAATATCTAATACTTGATTCATTAAATGGTGCTTCTATACCCACTACTTCGCCAGAGAGATTAAGAGCCGGACTACCAAAATGACTTTTTGAAATTTTTATATCGGAAATAATACTTTCCACTGTTTTCTTATTATTATTGTCAAAAATAAGTTGAAATATTCTACCAACAGAAGCGGCATTTGAATTTCGACCGCTGATAGCTATTAAAGTCTGACCTATTTTAAGTTTATTAGAATTACCAAATATGACCGGATAGAAAGTATATTTAGGATTCTCATTCTTGGGAATAGCTGTTTTTATAAAGATTAGTTTATCTTCTTTATCAATTAAGACTTTTCCAGCGGAATATTTTTTACCATCATAAAATGAAATATTGTAAATAGAAGAATTATTATAACTTCTTAAATCAGAAACAATTATTCCACTAGCAGAAACAACCAAACCAAGTCCAGAAACTATTTCTGAACCGTCGGCTCCGGTAGTTTTTAGTCGTACTATAGATTTTTCATTTTTAGCGATAGAGTCAAGTATTTTATTTTCTTCATTCACAATCACCGTAGTGATTATTTTTTCGGATTTACCCTTTTCCGGTGCCACTTGTTGAATAGTTCTTTCCACCACCCGATTGATAGTTTGGGTTACTTCCACTGGAGCTTCCGAAAGTAAAGTAAAGGTAATAATACCGGTGGCAATAGAAGTCACAAAAGTAATTAGTAAAACAATAAGTATAAGTTGATGTTTAGTTAAATCTTCCATCCCGTAGTGAGAAATGGCATTGCTTTTTTGGAAAGCGCCACTTTATTAATTAAAATTAAATTTATAATATTTCTATATATGAATAATACCATATCATTATCAATAACAAAAGCTTTCCGATGCCATTTTCTACTACGGGATCCATCTGTTTATTTCAATTATACTTTATTTTCTTTACTAAAGAATTCCTTTAATCTTTTTCCTACTAATCTTCTACCTTGAGTAGTTTTTAAATATCCTTCCCTTCTTTTACTATCATTTTTATTCAAACAGGCTTCATAATAAATAAGCTTCCAGGGCTTATATCTTTTAGTAGAAGGAGTTACACCTTTATTATGTTCTACTAATCTACGTTTTAAATCATTAGTTCGTCCAGTATAAATTTCCCCATTTTTTTCACTTTGTAAAATATAATTATAAAACATATTGAAATAAATATTATTTTTATGGGTAATTACTTAATTATTTTTTTCAGAGCTATAATCAGTTTATCTAAGTCAGTTTTTTTAGTATCACGACCGAGAGTAAAGCGAAGAGAAGATGAGGCGCATTCCGGTTTACCTAAACTTTCAATAACATAAGAGCTATTTTCCAACGAGAGAGTATGACAGGCCGAAGCGGCCGAAACAGCAAAACCAAGAGTATCTAATTTAATAACAAGAAATTCCGAATTTAAAGGGTCACCCTTTGGGGCAAAATTCTTCAAGGGTGACCCTTGGGAACCAAAAGCCAAAGGCAGTTCTCTCGAGGTAGGAATCTTCAAGAGTAACTCTTGGGATTGGGAACCAAAAGCCAAGGGCAACCCTTGAACTGCCCCTGCCCCAAAGGGTTGCCTTTGGCTTTTTCCAAAACAAATATTTATATTATTCGGCAATCTGTTTTCTAAATCACCATTAAGTGAAGAATTCGGAATTTCTTTTAAAATTTTAGAGATAGCGTAGTCGCGTAATTTCGTTAAACGCAACGACTCTTTCTCTCTCATTTTAACGGTTATTTCTAAAGCCTTAGCCAAACCGACCGCGCCAACCACATTTTCTGTCCCCGGTTTTAAACCTCTTTCTTGTCCTCCGCCAAAAATAATAGGAGAAATGTTTGTTCCATTTTTAACTACCAAAATTCCCATCCCTTTTGGTCCATATATTTTAATACCGTCAAAAATAAGCAAGTCAGCTCCTAATCTTTCCAGAGAAACTTTTTCATAAGCGATACTTTGACCAGCATCAACCAAAAAATATGGTTCCACCAAAGGCTTATTTTGTACAAGGTTTAACCTTGTATTTTTTTTGTATTCTTTGATTATTTTTGAGATTTTTTGAATTGGTTGTATTGTCCCGATTTCACTGTTTGCATGTTGAACTATCACCAAAACAGTATTTTCTTTTATTTCTTTTTTTATTGATTCTGGACTAATAATTCCTTTTTTATTCGGAGCAACAAAAGAAACTTCTATTTTTTTTTCTTTGAGTAAATATTTTATTGGTTCCAAAACAGCCGAATGCTCTATTAAAGAAACTATTATATGAGAAATTAAAGGGTCACCCTTTGGGGCAAAATTCTTCAAGGGTGATCCTTGGGAACCAAAAGCCAAGGGCAACCCTTGAACTGCCCCTGCCCCAAAGGGTTGTCCTTGATTTCTGATAACACCTAAAATGGCAATATTTAATGACTCAGTGCCACCACTGGTAAAAAATATCTCACTGGCGCGACAACGCAACAAGCGAGCTATTTTTATTCTAGCTTTCTCTAATGTTTCTTTGGTTATCTCTCCTTCTGTATGCAAAGAAGAAGGATTAGCCCAAAATTTTTTTTGGGTTTTTTCCATTTCTTTCGCCACTTTATAATCAATCGGTGTAGCCGCAGCGTAGTCTAAAAATATTCTTTGAGTTATTTTTTTCATTTTGATATTTTGAATAATATCATAATTAATGTATAATGCTTAATTATGATAATAGATTGGAATTCAGCTGTTTTTTTTACGCCTTTTATCGCCTTAGCGATTTCTTTAATCGCTCTTATTTTTTCAGTAGCGATGCATATCAGAGTCTCTAAAATATTCAGAAGTGCCAACACTCCTGATATAGAAAGACTTTTAAAACTTCATACTAAAACTTTAGAAAACCTTATAAAATTTCAAACAGAGTCAACCTCTTATATGAAATTATTAAGTGACAGAATAAAAGAAAAAATGAGAAGCGCCCCTACTTTAAGATTTAATCCATTCAAAGGAGGTAAGTTTGGCGGTAATCAAAGTTTTTCTTCAATTTTTGCGGACGAAGAAGGAAATGGGGTGATAATAACCAGTATGCACACAAGGGAAAGAACCAATGTCTTTGCTAAACCATTAAAAAATTGGAAGAGTGAACACGAATTAACGGTTGAAGAAAAAGAAGTAATAAAAAATTCAGTCAGTCAATTAAAGCAAAAAGAAAAATAAATGGAACAAGAAAATAAAAAAGAAAAAATAAGTGAAGTTGTTCGCCCACCGGTAGTGGTGGTAATGGGTCATATTGACCATGGCAAATCTACTCTGCTTGATTACATAAGAAAAACAAATACTACCGAAAAAGAGAGTGGCGGTATTACTCAACATATATCAGCTTATGAAGTGGAAAAAGAAATTGGCGGTCAGAAAAGAAAAATCACTTTTTTAGACACTCCCGGACATGAAGCTTTTTGTTCCATTAGAGAGCGTAGCGTGGAGGTGGCAGACATAGCCATTTTAGTGGTATCAATAGAAGATGGGGTAAAAAATCAAACTATGGAAGCCTCAAACTGTATCTGCAAAAATATAATTCCCTTTATTGTGGCTTTAAATAAAATTGATAAAATAGGAACCAGTGTAGATAAAGCGAAACAAAACTTGACAGAAAATGGAATTCTGGTGGAAGGTTGGGGTGGTACCGTACCAGTGGTATCTATTTCGGCCAAAACCGGAAAAGGTATAACTGAACTTTTAGAAATGATAATTCTTCAATCAGATATTGAAGAATTGAAAGGCGATTCTGCTATTCCGGCGGAAGGTTTTGTTATAGAAAGTAACCTGAACCCAAAGCGAGGTATTTCAGCCATCTTGATAATAAAAAACGGGTCTCTTAAAACAGGTCAGTTTATCGCCACCCAAAATGCTTATACTCCCGTCCGAATGATAGAAAATTATAAAGGGGAAAATATTAAAGAAGCGAGTTTTTCCAGTCCGGTTAGAATAATAGGTTGGAATACTCAACCAAAAGTAGGTAGCCAATTTAAAACTTTTTTTAAAAAAGAAGAAGCTGTAAAATTTGCTTGTCAAAAAGTAGAAGTTAAAATAAAAGGAACACAAAATACTTCAAGCGGAAAAATTATCTTGGGAGTAGTTATAAAAACAGATACTTTTGGTTCTTTAGACGCGATAGAATATGAACTTCAAAAATTAACCAATGAAAAAATAGTGGTTAAAATAATTTCAAAAGGAATCGGGGCTATCACAGAAAGAGATTTAAAAACGGCAAATATAAAAAATAGTTTGATTTTAGGCTTCAATGTAAAAGTAAATAAAAACGCCGAGGTGCTCGCTCTCCGAGACGATATAAGAATAAAAACACATCAAATAATATATGAATTGGTTGATTATGTAAAAGAAAAAATAAAAGAAGCCACTCCAACCGAAACGGTTGAAGTAATAACCGGTGAAATTAAATTGCTTAGAATTTTTAATAAGAATAAAGACAAACAAGTGGTCGGCGGACGAGTGAATAAGGGAGAGATAAAAAAAGAATCAACAGTTAAAATATTTAGAAGAGAAACCTTAATTGGTGAAGGGAAAATAAAAGAACTCCAAATGCAAAAAATAAAAACTGATGTAATTCAAGAAGGTCAAGAATTTGGGATGATGATAGAATCAAAAATAGAATTAGCTCAAGGAGATATTTTAAAAGCTATTTCTCTTATTAAACAAAAATGAAACCAGTAAATAAATTTAAAGACCAAAAATCCATCTCTCTTATTTCCAGATTTGCAGCTGAATATTTTAGTATGGAATCAAATCAAGATTCTTTGATAACTGTCACCAAAACAGAAATATTTAATCGTGGCAGAAGAGCCACAATATTTTTTACCGCCTTGCCGATAGAAAAAGAAGGCGCCGCTTTGGAGTTTGCCAAACGACGGCGGCAAGATTTTCGCCAATTTGTAATGTCTAAAAAATCTTTTGGTTTTACTCCAAAAATAGATTTCTGCCTAGATGAAGGCGAACATAATCGCCAAAGAATAGATGAATTATCAAACGAATCCGTCGTTGAAAATTTATAAAATAAAAGCTAAAATGCATCTCATATACGGCCACGTAGCCAAGGAGTAAGGCATTCCTCTGCAAAAGGAATATACGCGAGTGCAATTCTCGCCGTGGCCTCCCTAATTTATTAAAGTTAGGATTGTAAATTGTTGCTCGGGTGGTGGAATTGGTATACACGAGGGACTTAAAATCCCTTGGTCGCAAGACCTTGCGGGTTCAACTCCCGCCCCGAGCACCATCCGCTCATAGCTCAGTTGGTAGAGCAGCTCCCTCTTAAGGAGATGGTCCTAGGTTCAAATCCTAGTGAGCGGACAAGACAAAAAATCTGCGACGATAGATATTTTTTGTGTTATATTATTTCAGTCGGGCAAGTGGTGGAATGGTAGACACGCTAGCCTTAGGAGCTAGTGCCGCAAGGCGTGGAGGTTCAAGTCCTCTCTTGCCCACAATAGAAAATATCCCCCTTGTGGGGGATATTTCATTGTGGGCAAGAGGTCTAGGATTTTGTAATCAAAATCCGTAAGACGGACTTGAAAACCTTTGATAGTTTTTTGTAAGTTCGCGAAACAAAAAACAGAAAAGGTGTACAGATTCTGTAAGAATCAAGATTCCTCTCTTGCCCACAAAATAACACCATATTTTTTAAGTAATTTCTATATTAGACGCTGAGCGTTTAGTATAGTAATTATGATAATTAAGTGATATAATATAAACAAGTTTTCATTTCGACAGCTACTCTATAAAATAGATTATAAATTATCTTATAGAGAGGAAAGTCCGAACGCTTACTCATCTTTATGATGATTAAAACGGTAGCGGGTAACACCCGTCGTGCGTGAGCATAGAGTTGCGAACAGAAACGATCCGGTTAAGTCCGGCTGAAACGGCAAAATACTTACTGGGGCGCAAGGCCGTGTCCGCCTTTGGCGGAAGTGCCGCTTGAGCTTTAGAGTAATCTAAAGCCTAGATAAATTGCTGTTACCTGCCCGCAAAAAACAGGTGGGGAAACAGAATTCGGCTTATGAAAATGAAAACCAACATATGCAAAAACCGTCCGCAAGGTCGGTTTTTGCTTTATTCTCTCAAAAATAAAATTTGTTTTAGACACAGACATCTGTCGGTTTTAGTTAACTAATAATAACACTTGATTTGGCGATTTTCCATTTAAACCACAGTGAGCTAAATCA
>QILQ01000052.1 GCA_003233455.1 Candidatus Zambryskiibacteriota bacterium
TTCTTCTTTTATTGTTTTTGCCATATGTATTGCCATATACCGAGACTATACCGTCTTCGGTGAAAACCGCCATATGTGTGTGTACATTACCTTTGCATATTGACATTTACAAAATATGTTTTAATATTGACAAACTTTATCAATAATATATACTGGCATCAGAGTTGGTCTCACGAACCAACACATTTTATAGAAAGGAGCTCAAGACATGGAGTACTACCGGGAATGCCCCAACTGTGGTAACCAAGAAGAAGGGGAAAGAGTCTGGGAGTGTAAAAACTGTCCTGGTGAGGTGCATTGTGACTCCTGCGAAGGAGACGACAGAAAATGCCCCCATTGCGACGATGATCCAGGACACGGTGGATTCGGCCACAAAATCGTCGGATACATTAAAGACGACTAATGAGAAGATCAGACAGGGTCGAAGATAATTAAATCTTCGCCCCTGCTCTTATTTTATGTTGTAAATAAATAATTTATGCTTGTATTTAGATAATTTATTATCCAAATTTACAACATCAATCAACTTGAGGTTTTTAATTTCAAAATCACATGAGATGATTCGGACATTGTCTTGACATTCTCTTTTAAATTTTTCTTCTAGTTCACTTAAACACTTTGGATAAAGGTAAACATAGATATGAGTAGCATTTTTAATATCAGCGTCAAAAATGTTAGTTTTTTTAATTTCTATCTGTTTAAAATATCGAGATATAAATTTTGCAAGAAAAAAAGGCCACAAAGCTTTTTCAATACCGATAGCTGATATATCGTTAATTCGGGTGACAGCATGACGTAATACTCTTCCATCTCCACAACCTAAATCTATTAGGACACTTTTTTTATTTAACCTAAGATTAGATACAATTTCATCAATTATATGCTTTTCAGTACCAATAAATGGAGCATCTAGAATATATGATTCAATAAAATTTATTATTATCACAAGACAAATGAACAACAATATTAAACCCAAGAAAGTTATAAGAAGTAGTTCGAACAATAACATAATTATATTTATACACTAATTAATAAAGTAAACGAGCGCAACACAATTATCTTAAAAACTAATTTTGATTTGTATTCTAACTTTTTGTTTACTTTGTATTAATGTTATACTAAATACGCACACAACTAAAGAGGAAGCCTTTTTTAATGGCCGTCTCAGTACGATCAAGGTTTCCTTGGTTGTGTGCGCTGGGGCGGTCATTTGAGTTATATGAAATATTTTTTATACGCTAGAAAAAGCACTGATGTTGAAGATAAGCAAGTGATGTCTATTGAAGCACAACTTGCCGAACTTCGTGCTGTTGCAAAAAGCGAGAATCTGGAAATTGCGGATGAATTTATAGAAAAAAGAACAGCTAAAATGCCGGGACGTTTTATTTTTAATAAAATGATGAGGCAAATTCAAAAAGGTGAAGCCCAAGGAATAATTTGTTGGAAACTTGATCGTTTGGCTCGCAATCCAGTGGATGGAGGACAAATTAGTTGGATGCTTCAACAAAGTATTATTCAGCATATTCGTATTTATGATAAAAGTTATTATCCTTCCGACAATGTTTTGATGATGTCTGTTGAATTTGGCATGGCTAATCAATTTATCCGTGACTTAAGTGTAAATGTAAAAAGAGGATTGCGAGCAAAAGTAAAGCGAGGAGAATTTCCAAGCACCGCTCCAGTTGGATATTTAAATGATGTAAGAAGAAAAATAATTGTTGTTGATCGTAAAAAATCAAAATTTATTTGCGAAGCGTTTGAATTATATGTTCTTGGAAATTCAACATTTGAAGATATTTCTAACTTTCTTTTTGAAAAAGGAGTACGAAGTTTGTTTGGTAATAAGTTGCATAAAGACCGAATAAAATGGATTTTCTCCAACACTTTTTATTATGGTCATTTTAGATATGGTGGAGAAATTCACGAAGGTAAACACAAGCCAATTATTGAAAAACGACTTTTTGATAAAGTTCAAAAAGTGATGAAAGAAAGAGGTCATCCAATGAGGGCTGTTATTGAACCAAAACCTTTCTGTGGACTTTTAAGATGTGGCACTTGCAGAATGATGATAACTGGAGAGAATAAAATTAAAAGATGTAAAAATGGCAATGTCCACAATTATATTTATTATCGTTGCACTAAAAAATCAAAAACGATTAAATGTCTTGAACCACACATCAGAGGAGAAGTTTTAGCAGAACAGCTTTCAGAAATTCTTTCAAACTACGCTATGCCATCGCCGTGGGTGAAGGAATTTAACTTTTGTATGAAAAAAGATGAAAACAAGGCAAATCACGAGTCCAAAGTGATTATAGATAGATTGAGGGATAATGTATCCGTACTCTCGGAAAAAATACAAAGACTTTTGGATATTTATCTCGCTCAAGATATTGATCGAGAAACTTATCTCAAAGAACGCTCAAAACTTTTCTCTGAAAAGAAAAGTTTTGAAGAGAAAATATCAAGATTAGAAAGAGACGCCACTTCGTGGCTCGAACCTATGCAGAAATGGGTTGAAATGGCTTCATTATTGGATGAAATCGCGGAAAGGAACGACCTCTCCTCCAAAAAATCACATCTCCAGAAAATTTTCGGATCGAACCTCTCTTTGCACAACAAAAAAGTCCAAGAAAACCCTCCTTTTCCTTATGCGATGCTTCGCACCGCTCGACAAAATTTTTCTCCAAATCAGACAAGTTTTATTCGTGCTGTGTTCTCCGGTCTAGAACCTTTAGGGGTGAGACCCCATAAGCGTATTATAGCAAATTTTAGTGTCTCATATTGACCCGTCATGGTCAGGGTCATCCAGTAAGAATAAGGGTATTTTAAGGTAATGAGACAAATGAGACATTACAAGGGTGTTTCAGGCATGTCTCACTTTTTCTCCTCTTCTAAAGGAACTACTCGTAAATAATCCATAATCTTATAGCTCTTGAGGTGTTCGTGAGCATCAACAAACTTATACCACGGCTCCGAATGGTACCAATCTTTTCCGTCTTTTGTCTCTTTTACCATATGCGATTCCACTAGCTTTTTTGGCGGTAAGGTGTCCTTATTATCTTTAATTAGAAAAACTTGCAGATGAACTTTATTGTCGGTATTTGTAATATTTCTCGCTTTCAAAATTCCTTTTTTGATCCAGCTATTCAGAGTCGGACCTTTGATATTAAAATAACTTTGGAGATCATATCTTGAATACCAACTTCCTTTGTTTTTTCCCAAAGTTGCAGGAATTTCTTTTCTATCTATGGCCTTTTGACATGTCATACACTTAATTCCATGTTTGTCATACCAAGAAGCGGAGTATCTGCAAATAGAACATGAGTAGCCATCACTTTCAAGGTCAAATCCTTTCGGAAATTCCTTGAGCTTCTTTTTCCTTTGTATATCTTTTTTCCAAAGATCAAAACAAAGTTCGGCTAACCCAGCTAAATTATGTGCCTCCTCAGAGGCTTCCTGCCATGTAAATTTTCTCCCCTTGTTTTTTTCAAGGAGATCCTTCATCTCTTGGATACGCTCATTTGATAGTTCCATAGTTAATATAATAATGATATTTTTTTGCTTATCAACAAGGCAACCTTGTAAATAAAAATAGGTTGTATATACTTAAGAATAAGAAGTATTTTGATACTCATTGCATGCATTGAAATCTGTTCAGCTCTCCTCTTCAGAGAGTATAAACCGAAGCAAAACCTGGATAAAAACGATGTGATGCAACTAGATCAATTTTTAATCTCTCCTCTCCACGAGAGCCGAAAAACTGGAGTTAAACAATTATTGAGTCGTTCTAGAGTGTGAGGCGATGTGATAAAAGAAATTTTATCTCAACGCTTTGTGTTCTCTGTCGGCTCTTTTTGTTTCCGACAGAAACAAGTGTCATTGCTTCGAATTAGAAATTAATTAAAAGCGATGAATAAATTAAATATTGTATATGTTCCGATCGGTGATCTTCACAAATCGGAAGATAATCCTAGAAAATGGAGTAAGGAAGCGACCGAACAGCTCAAAGAAAGTATTAAACGATATGGAATTGTCGATCCTCTTTTGGTAAATTCGGCAGAAACGCGTAAAAACGTGGTTATTGGAGGGCATTTTCGTCTAACCGTTCTTAAAGAACTGGGGTTCAAGGAAGTACCAGTGGTATATGTAAATATCTCTGATATTGAAAAAGAAAAAGAGCTTAACATTCGCCTCAACAAGAACACTGGCGAATTTGATTGGGGTCTGCTCTCAAAATTAGATGAGAAGTTTCTGTCTGATATTGGTTTCAGTTCCGAAGAACTTGACGATATCTTTGTGATTGAAGACACGCCTGAAGAATTTGATCTTGAAAAAGAACTGGAAAAATTAAAAATTACTGAGATTAAAATCAAGAAGGGCGACATCTATGATCTTAATGGGAGTCGTCTCGGGTGTGGCGATAGCACCATAGAATCTGACATGATGAAACTAATGGATGGAGCTAAGGCAAATATGTGCTTTACAGACCCACCTTATTTGTTGGATTATTTGCATGGCAAGACTCGCCATGGCAAAGCAACAGTTGGATTTGGTGCAAAGAAAAATAGACGCTACTTGGAAACCGAATCTCTACCAGATAATTTTACCGAATTATGGATGAGTTGTATAGCTAAGATACAAAAACCAGATTTTTCCATTATTATCTTTGAAAATCCTAAAAACTTAAGAACTATCTGGAATGAATTAGAAAAGCATTGGAAGTACAGAAACACAATTACTTGGCATCTACCCAACCGCATGCAAGGGTTTTCGGCTAAATATAAATTCTTCAACAAAACAGATATTGCCCTAGTTGGTTCAAGAGGAAAGATAGAACTCAACTTAGAACCTGAAGAAGAGCTTTTCCAAAATGAGTATGAGAATGCAATTTACGCGACTTCGGGCAAACCTCATTGGGAAAGTTATGCAAAAGGTAAGAAAATCTGTCCAACAGATTTTATCTCACATGTGGTGGCTGATGAGAAATCTTCGGGTCAAGGAATCGTATTTGGAACCAAACCAATCGAACTACTTATTCCTTACATAAAAGTTCTAACAAAAAGAAACGACCTTATTATTGAACCATTCGGTGGTAGTGGATCAACCCTAATCGCCGCAACTAAAATGAAGCGTTGCTGTTTTCTCATGGAAAAATCTCCAGTCTATGCCGAAGTGATTAAGAATCGCTGGGAAAAACTTACTGGTCTAACCGCAAAGAAAATATATGGAAAACAATAATAAAAAAGAAAATACAATTGCCATACGGCAAACAAAGGAAAAAGAAGCTGTTTTTGAAGCTCTAAAAGAAATCCCGATCGTGCAAATGGCTTGTAAAAAAGCGGGTATTGGTCGTGCAACCTATTACCGATGGCTAAAAGAAGACAGAAACTTTCAAAAGCAGGTAGACAATGCTATGAATCGGGGCTTCGAATACATTAATGACATGGGAGAAGCTCAAGTTATTATACTCATTAAAGAGAAAAAACTACCCGCTATCGCCTTATGGCTTAAGCATCATCATCCGCACTATGGAGCGAAAGTTGAAATTGAACGTAAAGGAAATATTCAAGAACCTCTCTCTGCCAAACAAGAAGAAATTGTCAGAAAAGCTCTTCAGGCGGTAAAACCTAAAAAAGCATATGAAAAAGGTAAATAAAAATGAAATTGCTAAAAATATTATCTGTGATCAGCAGATTCGCCGTACACTCACTCAAAAAAGCTTCTCTTGGTTCATTAAAATATTCTTAAGTGAATATCTTGAATATGATTTTGCTCCATTTCAAGAAGAAATGATGTACTTGGTAGAAAATGACACACAGCAGATGCTCTCTGTCATGGCTTTCCGAAATTCAGGAAAATCGACCATTCTTAATCTCGGACTTGTGCTGTGGTCAGTCTTGGGAGTGATGCAAAAAAAGTGCGTAATCATTGTGAGTGGAACACAGGTTCAGGCAAAAAATCACTTTTTAAACATTAAAAGTCAGTTTGAAAATAATAAGCTACTTGTAAGCGACATGGGACCATTCAAATCAGATGAAAATTTCTGGGGAATGCACAGTCTAGAGTTGCCTCAATTCGGCGCCAAAATTCTTTGTATTCCAAAAGAGCAAAGTATTAGAGGAATTCGCTATAACGAGCATAGGCCTGATCTCATAATCTGTGATGATGTAGAAGATACTATCTCTGTTGGAAAAGAAAGTGAAATGGAAGAGGGCTATCATTGGTTTACAAACGAGGTAATTCCGGTAGCGGGTGACAGTGCAAAGATTGTCGTGCTAGGAAATCTGCTCCATGAAAAATCTCTTCTCATGAAACTCAAGGACTACGCGGATAAAAATCCAAAGAAGAATATCTTCAGAGCATACCCTATTCTTGATAAGGAAGGCAGGATATTGTGGCCACAGAAATTCAACAAAAAGAAAATCAATTCCTTTTTCGAAACAATACCACTGCTAGTGCGGGAAAAAGAATATATGTTAAGGATTGTACCGGAAATGACCATTATTTTAGACGATGAAGATGAGGATGAGAACGATTTCCTTGGTCCAGAATTCTACAAACAAACAGCATTCATTAAGAAAATGCAGAGATATGATATAAATGTACCGTATATACGAACCTGTGGAATCATTAGAGCAAAACGAATTCCTGGTTAATTAATCTCTGTAGACTCTCTTATATCTCGAAATCTTTATACCCATCAAAATGGGCTTCTGGTGAATTTTCTTTGCCGTAAAAATCAATATACAGTTTCTCTACCTTTTTTCTGGTTTCTGAAGAGTGAGTTGGATCAGCAATTATTGCCACACCAAGATAATAATCAAAATATGGTATCAATGATTTTCCAATAGGCCTGTTCATTATTAGTGGACGCATTTTACTAGGAACATTATCTTTAAGAGAATACAAGTCTTTTTCCATTTTCTTTGCTGCTTTTTTGTATAAATCAGCAAAATCATTAACTGCTAAAACAAGATTAGCTGTTTCTTTGTCAAATTTAAATATTCTTGGAATGGCTGAATTATATGAAGCATTATTAGACCCCGAATAAGAGAAAAAATATCTTGAATCATCTAGAACAAGATAAAGCTCGCTATTTATTGTGAAAAAATCATTTATCCGTAAGTAGTTTGAAAAATCTGCATCATCAATAATCTTTCCAACTGTTAATTCATTACTGGTATATATAATCGGTATAAGTATTCCGCAACCGTGCATACCTCCTCCGCACAATCCAAACAGATAATATGATACTTCACCGACTTGAATTTTATATATATGATCAAAATTAACTTTTTTGTAATCCTGGACACCCGCAGATTTTCCATCTTTTGTTATTACAATATGAGTATAATAATCGTCATAATCTATTGCACGTTCCCGCGGTGAAGTAATAGTGAGTCTGTATTTACCAATATTAATGACGCTTTCTTCTACAGTAGATTTTTTTACACCAGATATATATTGTTTTTTTTCATAACTAGGGTGCCATAAAAATTTCATGTTCTTACTTGCCCTATTTAATTTTTTGATTTCCGCATCAAATACTCTTCTAGAATCATATAGAGAGTCATAAGATTGATAGAGTAATTCTCTTGTGACCAAAACTTGAGGATCAGGTGTTTTTATTTCTTTCTTTGCATTTTTAGTTATGTAGTCGTCATAGATTTTTAAGTCTTCCTCACAATTTTCTGCAAAATGTCTTTCTATCTCTACTGGTCCCAAATCTACATCTAGATTCTCTTTAGATAAATCATCATAATGTTGACTCAGGGCTTTTACAGCAATATTCCAATCAACATAGTCATCAGGACAAATTGGATTATTGGATTTATAAAATATATTTATAGACCACACTATAGCTATGAGGATGGCTAGGATCAGAATATTTCTTAATTGTTCAACTATCATATTAGTTCATATTTTTTACCGAAAGTATTACTATAAAAATAATTATTACTTTTTTTCATAAAATTATAAATGTTTGAGTTTATCGCAAAAAAGCTGTCCAAAACTACCAAAGCAAATATCATTATCATTCAACATCGCTTCTTTTACTTTTATCCAGTTTACATTAGGGAAATTTTGCTTTTCAAAAAACTCCCTAAAATCTTGGATAAAGAAATTGGCGAATTTTTCAAAAGTAGTAAGTCCTCCAGCGCGTTGTGCAATATCCCACGGTCTTGCGTTCATATTACTAATGCCGTACTCAATTTTAGGATATAGTGTAATTGATTGAAATTTTGCATATTCATTTTTGAAATAGGTGTACATCACTTGATCAATAAGAACAGTGAATGCGAGGCAATACAAAAATCGCACAGTATGACGAGGATCAGTTTTAACATGGGACATAGTATCTTCATTCAAATCTTGAATCAGGATATAAATACCATCGCCCGAATGTTTATGAGCCATTTTTGATTTCGCCATAAATTCAGCAAAGTCAGTGCGGAAATGATCGTAATAATATTCTTTAGGATTCATATTTGTTCAACTTTTTTATTTGAATTTCTTGAAACAAGATTCTGTTTTTATTTTATAAAGTTCGTCATTATCGCCATTTTTATAATTTTATTCATTTTGATTTTCCTTTTTTATTTTTTCCTTTAGAAGTTGTTCATATATAAAGTGTATTTTGGAACTGATATCTTGTAATTTAGTTGCATTTCCCTTAACAATTCCAAAAATTCTTATCAAGGAAAAGAAAATAATAATTCCCAAAAGTATATAGATTGTTGTCATTTTTGTTTCTTTAATTTATTAATCATTTTTCTTTAAAATCCCAATTATCTTCATATTTTTCCAATACCGGAGTTTCTCTCAATCTGCCTTTGTGGTTTTTTGATCCAATACGAAAATTTCTCATACTAACATTTTTAGCAATTTCACCAGCTTCCTTTTTCATTTTATGAAAGTACTCAAATTCCCATCTTATATAATCCGCGACTACTTTGGCTGGAATAATGAAAAATCTAAATTGTTTTGTATTTTTTATGATATTTGTAAAACAATAAAATAAATTATATTGTTTTTTCTTATTATATTTTCCGTGATTTTCATTCATTATCCATGAACTTGAAAATCTCCCAAAAATTCTAGATTTGATTCCATTACTGCGGATACTTCGACAATGCGTTTTTACTTCTAGTTTTAACATTCTTCCCGTCGCTGGGTCAGATACCAAAATATCAACACCTTTTGTGTTACCAAGAGTCATGTTGGCGTCTTTTCCTCGTAAAGCAAGTTGTGACAAAACAGCAAATTCTCCGGCTAAAGATACTAGTGTCTTATCATTTTTTTTCATATTGTTCGTCGCGTTTTAAATAATATCTTTGTGTAGATACACAAAGCCCGCCCCTAGGAAGGCACCTTGCGGTAACCTCTACCAAAGTTTCCCTTGGTAACGCGACGAACGCCCTAAGAACGGGTTCTCTATGTTCGTCGCGATTCTTTGCCATGCCAGCAAAGCTGGTTTAGGCTCACTACTAATATTCAATTGTTAATGTTCATAATACAGCGACCACCTGTATTAGTCCACCATCTTAGCTTAGTTATTGGGGTTTGCGAAGCGAGTTACCAACAGGTTAGAAAAATCAATAAATAGCAACTATTTTGTCAGATAGGTATTTAATTCATTCGTTAATTTAGACACTAATTTTTTAACATCTGATTCCTCGCAACTATCTAAAAATTCACGAATTGAGGCAACGTATTTATCATTATTTGCAAACTTCGGATAGAAACCTTGCTGACCAACTTTGTATATTTCAATAAAATTTCTAAGATGAGATGTAAAGTCAGCCATTTTAATCATTTTTGCTCTTGGAGATATTGATTTTAATTTCTCATAAAATTGTATTCTCTGTTCATGATTATAGTTTTTAGGATGGGAGACTTCTTCTACTAGATCGGCGACATCTTTGGAGAAAGTTTCTTTCAATTCATTATAAGTGGTATCTGTATCTTCAAGGGTATCGTGAAGAATTGCCGCAATAAGCAAATTTTGGTCATTAATACCAAATTTGTCTTGAAGAATTTGGCAAACTTCCAAAAAGTGATTTCCTGTCCCAGCCGCTTCAAACTTTTTACGCGCAAATTCTTTGGCTAATTCAATTTGATCAACAGATTCCATTTTTATTGATTTAATCCCAAACTCGCAATATCACCAACTTCTCCATTTTTTACTAGCTCGCTAATACCATCCTTAAACTTACTGAGATAAAACTGGAGTTTTTTAGTTAAATTTATTTTAAATGCATCTTCTATACTGAAAAATTCTAATTTTTGTCCTTCGTTTCCTAATTTTATATTTGCAACATCTTCATCAGTTAAAAAAGCAAAAAATACTTTTGTGTTATCTGGAGCAGAACCAAGACATTTTAATTGTTGAGGGATAATACTTATTTCTTCTTTCAATTCTCTTTGGATAGCTTGAAAATAATCCTCACCTTCTTCGACTCCACCACCAGGAAGCTGCCAGGTATTGGGTTCTGGAATTTCTGGTTTATCGTCTCTTAAGATAAGTAAGATTTTGTTGTTATGGACTAAAATTGAAGTTGAAGATGTCATGAAATATATTACATTCTACCACTTGTTTAAAGTTTTTTGGAAAGATCTTTCATTAAGTCGTTTGCCATTTTTTGAATAGGCTTTTCAAGTGAGGCAAACTTATCATCTAATCTAGAAATACTCAACACTTCTGCTAAAGCAAAAAGTTGGGTAAGATGCCCATCTCGTGTATTTAGTAATTCTTTAAATGTCGCCTTGAGACATCGTACAAGCGTGGGATTATCAGCGGAGAAAGCCAACAAAAGAGCTGGATCATAATTAGATGGTCCCTTTCCCCACATTTCCCAATCCAAAATATTAAGCTCGGGTTGAGTCAAATTACCCCAGTGCAAATCTCCATGTATAGTAGTCCAAGAAGAAATAGATGTATCAAATTTATCTGAAAAAACCTTTTTAATTGTTTCTGAAACCTTGTCCTGTGTGATAGCAACTCGATTTGTTTTATGTTGAGAAAGTATGTCAAGTTGTTTTTTGAGTTTTTTAAACCAAATCGCAGACGGAATATTATTTGAATTTACTAAATGAGGATTCGTGCTACAAGGAGGCTCGCTAACATACGACGATAGTAATGCTCGCCATTTTGTACCACCCTTATCCCAATCAACATGATCAAGAAGTTGTGGTTTTGAAATGGAAGGATCAATAGAATGAGCATCCAGTTCACCATTCCAGGCATTATTGTTGTCTATTTTAGAATTGTTAGCACATTGAACCCGTATCCACACATTAGTATTGTTGTCAGTTAATGCCTTAGAACTTATGGTGGTGTCATTCCAATTATAAAACAACCCACCTTGAGGTGTAATTCCTAACTGATTCGTAATATGTACTAATGAAGCAAGGAGATCCTTTCTGTCCTGTTGAGCCATCGGTAAGATTTTTTGTTCTTGGTATTTCATTATGTTATTAGTAGGTTTAGTTGTCGTTATTGTTTCCCAAATATGAGGGTTTTGTGAGTTATGAACTTGATAACTCGCACAAATTCGACAATATAAATCAAGTAGGTAGTAACCCATAAAAAATATCAAACATTTTTTTCCAGCAACATATAATGATTTACGCCAATCTTTCTCAACTCGGGAAAAGAACCTGAAATCTGTATATTGTCGTCTTCCCATTCGCGTTCGAATTTTTTGCTTTACGAATTCACTAAGTGTCTGCGGAAATAACACTTTCACTATTGCATTTTCAACATATTTAAACCTTATACCTTTTTTGTATAATAATAAGCCAATACATCCATCTTCATTAATTATATCATCATTTAACTTAATCCTCCCGAGTAGTTCAGATTTGAGAGCATAAAGATATCCTGTTGGGTATAGGAATAATTCCTGACCATCTTTTGATTTTCGTAAATGATGCCACGCATCACAGCCAAGTTTTGATAACTTATACATAAAACGTGACTTTTGTTTAAGTGAGACCACGCGAGCTGTAGCCGCCAATGTATCAATTTTGTCGAGAGAGTTTATTAGGTGTGACAAGCAATTATCTCCCAAAACAATATCACCATCAGTCATGATAACAATATCTCCTTTAGACTCCTTAAATATTATTTTTAGTGCAGACATTTTACCTTTACGCTCATTCTCAATAATTAATTGTGTAGATCTGACAGATCGGACAATTTCATTGGTTTTATCTGTAGAACCACTTGAAACGATTATGATTTGGGTATCATATTTATTAGTTTGCGATATCACCTGATCTAAAATTCTACGAATATTAGCTTCTTCGTTATAAACAGGGATACCTATTGTAATCTTCTTTTTTGTCATAGGGAGATTTTAAATATGTTGTCTATTGCTTGTATAATTAGTTTAAAATTATGCTCAACAGCAAGAACATTATTTTTTAAGTTAACTACTTTTATGTCCTCAATTTCATCGAGTGGTTTATTTAAAAAATTTCCTAGTAAATATACCTTTCCTGAGGCGTCTTCATTTGATTGTAATATTTTTTTTAGATTATACAAATCAACAGCAAATATAACAGATGAAGCACTAATATCCTTATTCTCTATAGCTCTAGGGACATGATTTGATAAATCAATCCCAAATTGTTTAGCAATGTTAATCACAACCCCATCAGGCTTGTTATAAAATAATTCTGTACCTCTAGAAAATGCAAAGCAATTCATCGTTTGATTCTTAGCAATCATATTAAAATAATATTCTGCAAATGGGCTTCTGAAAATATTCCCAGCACAAACAAATAGAACATCGGAGAGATCAATTTTTTCCTGTTTAATGTTTATAAAATTCATAATAATGAGTCAAAACTATTAAATTTCATTTGGAAAATCTAACCCCTCGTTCCTTTTACAAAACAAGGGGTTTATTGTGCTAAAACACAAAATTGAATGATTGAACATCCCTTACTGGCTGATTGACCTCCTCAAGCAAATTTCTCACGCTCGAGCAATCATTTTTTTTCATCAAGATTCCAACGGAATACAACATGTTTTTCAGTATAGCCAATGGATATCTCAAGGGATAGAACTGCCTATAAAAGGGATATAGTCGTGCAAACTGGATTGTGTAATTTGTGAGACTTGAAATATATTCCCTTCTGGTTTGATATTTTGTTAAACACCAAAACAGGTTTCGAATAGCCAAATTACAAGTTAATGGGTTTGAAAATGATTGCTTACTATCATGCCAAACCACAGATTTACCTGAGAACATCAATTTACACTTGAGTCGAGACAGAACTCGTAAGGAAAACTCGACATCTTCATGATACATAAAGAAGTCCTCGCGAAAATATGCCTCTGCACCTAGTGTTTCCAGATTTAACAACATTGCGGTTCCTGGAACAAAACTGACAACCTTGTCCTCATTCGTAGGTGTAGCTACGACGATTAAACCGCTCTCAATGTCGAAGAATAACGGGTAGCCAGAGACTATCTTCGGGTAATCTCCGTACTCAAGAATGGTAGAAGAGACAGCGCCAACCTGAGGATTGGAGTCAGCGAGTTCAATAAGTTGATGTAGCCACATCTTATCAACTATGGTGTCAATATTTAACAAAGCTACATAAGGAGTTTTTGTTTCTCTAAGTGCAATGTTGTTGCCACCAGCCCATCCGTAATTCTTATTCATTTCTAATACTTGCACAGGAAATTTTTTAAGAAGTTGTACGCTATGATCTAATGAATTATTATCAATAACCATAACATCAAAATCGTCAAATTCCTGAGCAAATACTGAACTTAGACACTTCTCAATAAACTGGGTGCTGTTATACGTTGGGATGACAATCGTCGCCTTTTTCATTTTTAAAGATCCTTTCTGTCATGTTGTTCAACCTCGTTATTTTATCAACTTGATTGTGAAATAAGGAGCACATTTGTGATGAGTAGAGATCCATCGCATTATGTTTACTCTTTAAATCATCTGCACACAGCTTTATTGACTTGTATAACTCCAAACCCGCGTCACTGCTTATGCGGCTGTATGGTATATCGTCGACATACAAAAGCTCAATATTTGGAATTTTCTGAGCCACCTTAACAATCAAACGATGATCAAAATGTCGTTTGTTACCACTAGGATAATGAACAACAACTTGGTTAAGTTTACTTTTTATTATGTATTTTGTCAATCTTCGAACCAAATCATCAAATAGTTTTTTGTCTATATTTAATTGGGTTTCATTAAAAAAAACTCGCCTGTGTCGTAGGAGGCAATCTGGTATTTTGAAATAATCAAAATTAATTCCCACCTCTTTAGCAAACCTTTTGTCTTCTTTTAATCTAGTCATTGTAACATCATCTTTTGTTTTGTATATTTCCCTCTTACTAATATCTACGTACTCCGAAACGCCAAATATCGTTAGAAGTGTTTGGTGTTTTGATAAAATTTTCTTTCTGATAATTTGAAAACTCGACATAACTATGTCATCTGAATGAGGTGAAATAAAGCATGTTCTAATTTCATTATCTTTCATATTATAATATTTTGTAAGTAATACTCTTGAGCGCCTAATCGGTATTTATATGGTTCATTTCCTCTTGTAAAATCCATAATATTATATTTTTCTCTTTCATTTCTTAATCCGCTCCAAAAATCTAAAATTAAACCATATGACACATCGTTAGAACCTTGTTCATGAGCACGTAAATAACATATTGAATCATGCTTGTGTGTTAAATTCAATGAACAAGCGACCAGCCTACTAGAGTCAAAACAATAATCAATATATACATGCTCTTTTAGTGTATCGGTGAAGCAAAATTGATATATCAGGTTATTAAACTCTTTATGGAAGGAGTCGTTCATCTCTTCCACTTTTCTTGAATTCAATTTGTTATGGCGTTTATCGAGAAGCCAGGACAATAATCGTTTACCTTGATCTGTTTTAATACCAAGATATTCCCTTCCAAAAGTCAACCCAGACTCTTTACCTTTATAATACATTTTACTTATACGCTCAGAAACTAGTGGAACAAACTGATGATTCTTAGGCTCAATGTGCAAACTATTTGTTCTTGATTTCGACGTAGCATGATTTAAAAAATGGCTACTTACATCTTCTTCAAATAACGAATTAAGCCTAAGTGTTAAATGATTTTTCTTAACATAATCTAAAAGCGGTTTATAATATGCAACTTGGTCATTTTTTATGTTATAAAAACCGTTGAAATCATTGAAGGGATCCCCAAGAAACATCAAATTACTACCATTACGCACGAAAACAGCATAATTAAGTAATTCACACGCACTTGTGATTAAAACAATATTTTTTGGTTTATATATATGACAGTATGATTGGATCCATTCTCTCCCAGAAAAAATATAGCGATAATTAATCAGTTCTTTGGTTAAGCGTAGTGACTTAACAATCTCACTTGATGCCTCAGTGTTTATTTCTATTATTTTACCCAACATAAATTATTAAATACCTTTAAATAAACCTTAATTGCGTTTTCAATGGTATGTTCACTATTTACATAATTATATGCATCAACAATCATTGATTTTTTTCTTTTGCTATTTAGCACCTTGTCAATTTGTTTTGCAACATCGAAACTAGAAGTATTATAAGGAAATAAAATACCTCTATCTGATGCCAACAAGGTGAGCATATGCCCCACCTCTCTTGAAACAACTAATGTTTTACTATTCATGGCTTCTACAGCCACACGAGGGCAACCTTCCGTGTCTGAGCAAATCAACAATGCATCAGCACTACGATAATAATCGATGGTATTTTCTATAAAGCCAATAAATTGGACCCTGCTCTCTATACCAAGACGCTTTGCTTGTAATTTTAGATTATCAAGTTCATTCCCATCTCCGATTATCTTAAAACAATAATTTGTATTAAAACTATTAAGATAACTAGCGATATCTAAAAACATATCGAATCGTTTTTCTTGTGATAAACGACCAATAGCCATGATGACCCTTTCGGTTTCGCATTTCTCAATTTTATGTATTGATTTATTTTCTAAGCGATCAAAATTGATAAATGACGGAGAGTAATATACATTATTTTGCTTGTATTTTAGAACAATTTCTTTCATACCTGGTTCAACTACAAATACTGCATCAAAACATTTTAATGTAAAATTATCAAAGAATGTTTTAATAATTTCAAACACATTATTTCTGATCCATCCGTGTTCAGTACAACTAAATGTTAAAGTAATCGACTTCCTTAATTTAGGATAATATAGAAATTTGAAAATAGTTACAATAAAATTTGAGTGGTAACCGTTTGAATGAATGACTGAAGGGTTATATTCATGAACCAATTTAGCCAACCTAAACGCACACTTCCAAATATTATCTCCTATCCATCTACTAGGTACATTATAAGAATCCAAAAAAACACCACAGTTTTTATTGTGAGAATATAGAATAGTACATTTTATGTTCGTTTTTGAATTCAGTCCCTGCGTAAGTTCTGTAGCATAAAACTCAGCTCCTCCCAAAACAGATCCTGGACTCAATATTACCAACACATTTGTTTGTTTACTTATGTTCATTTATATATTTATCCATATTTCGATAACCTCTTACATATTGTTTGTAATAATCAATAAAAGGCTGTCTAGATTTTTTTAAAAAAAGGCATTTTATTTGTTCAACTACTAACCATTTAACAAATTTAAAAAGATGATAGAAATAATCAAGTTTTGATATTTTGTTCATTTTAGAGAAGAATGCTCCTGCTGCATAGCCATATAATTGCATTTGTTGCTGATCTTCTCCTGTCGATCTCCATGACCGATGAACAACAATAGCTGATGGTTCATAAAGAATTTTATATCCACTTGTCAAAACCCTATACCCCCAATCGTTATCGTCAGAGCTTAAAAAGAGAGAGCCTGGACCTAAATTTTCATCAAAACCACCAATATTTATTACAACCTCTTTATTAAAAGCCATGTTGCATCCAGATAAGATAAATATTGGTGTGATTATTCCCTTTTTGTACAATTTACGTCTACTTAAAATATCGTCTAGACGTGACTTGACCGAATTATCCTCAATATCACCAGCAACTACTCGGCCAGTAATAATATCTGTAGTAGTTTCGTTAAATACTCGGACAAGATTCTCTACCCATCTTTCATCAGCCAAACAATCGTCATCAATAATGGCAATATATTTTGAGATAGATTTATGAATCCCTTCATTAATCGCTTTTGATTTGTTTTGGTCAAACAACTTAACGTACGTAAATAAATAATCTCGGCATATATTTTCTGTTTTTTTATCAAAAGATTGATCAAGAATTATAATCTCATCAGGTTTAAGTGATTGTCTCCTTAAACTATCAAATACAGGCCTCAACATATGACTTCTATTAGCAGTAGCTAATAATATTGTGATATTTGTTCTCATTTGTATATTCTATATAATGAGACAATACCATATCAACAATATAATTGCTTAAATTCTTTTTCGACCTCACTTGCATCTTCAAATGTTTTGTAACCATATCGCTCTGCCTCTTCTTTGTATTTCTTACCTTCGTAATAATAAAACATTTCAGCTTCTTTTCTTTGTAATTCTTCAGTCTTTCCCCAGCGTGGATCTTCCATATTCCGTTTAAGTATTAATTCAAAAGATTCACCTAGTAAATAAATACCTGATATTTCATTGTATTCTTTCATCAAATGAGGTAGTAGATTTACTCCTTCAAAAATAGCTGGTTTACCATCAGTAATCACTGAATCAATCTTATTTTTAATTGTTGGCCAAAATGCTTCTGATTGATTTTTTAGATTTTGCCAATCCTGATCACAAGAAGTATTTTCCCAATATTCTGTTTCGTCTTGGTCAAGAAAGAAATTAACCCATTTTTTTAGTTTTTCATCTTTTGTCATTTCTCCACGTAAATTATCAATATCGACATGAAGCAAATTTAATTCCTTTGCCATCTTACTAGCCAACCAACTTTTTCCCGAAGCCGGTATTCCACTGATAAAAAAGTATTTCATATTATTAATAAATCTTTTAACAACTTAAATTCTTTTTCTTTTTTAATCACTTCTTCATGATACTTGTTTGTTTTCCAATAAATCTTGTAAGCATTAGCTGATGATTTAGAGCTGATAATTCTATATTTATCATCAATAATTTCAATGGTACAGCAATTATCTATAGCGACAGCAATGCCTGGCGTTTTCCTCATCATTTTTTTAAGGTCTGGTTTTCTATCTTTCTCAAAATCATAGTGTGGACAATACAGAGCATTTATTAAACCAAGACCGGAAACTTTTATTAAATCCGCTTTGGAGTTAACAGATTTTCTGGAATCAGAACTTCCATATTTAAACCAACAAATTGAACCAGCACTCAATCCCGAAAGAACGGTACCTTTCTCATAAGCTCGTTTTAAAATTTTATCAACACCAGTTTTTCTCCAAATATTCATCATTTTCAAAGTATTGCCGCCACCAACATAGATTATATCTGAACCAAAAACCTTTTTCTCAATCTCTTTCTTGCTAAGATTTTTGTTTATTAAATACAAAACATCGGTTTTGCATCCAAGTTTGCCAAAATGTTTTTTTACAGTTTCGTAATACGATTCTGAATCAGCACTGGCAGTTGGAATAAAAAGTAATCTGGGATTTTTCTTTCCCGTTAGTTTTATTATTTCTTTGTCTATTCGGGTGGTTTCTACAGGAAAACCTGGTCTACCTATTTCACCGCCACCAATGGCCATAATTTTTTTCATAAATTTATAATACTACGATTTTGGAGCGAAAATAGATGGCCTTATAAAAGGCCAAATTCAACGGTAATTTCATTAGGGACTTTTTTATCCAACTCTGTATTTATTATCCCACCAATATTTAAAAACATTTTGAGTGATCGCTTATTGTGCTCCTGAATATGGGCGTATAATTTTTTGACCTTTTTGTTCCGACACATATCTAAAAAATATTTCACAAAATTTGAGCCGATACCTTTGCCCCTATAATCTTTTTGTATGGTTATTTGTTCTAAATACCAATGTTCAGAATTGTCATGGAATTTTTTATCCCATCCGAGAAACCCAATGATTTTGTTTTCATAAACTTTAAAAGTGTACTAGTTTGAGTACTATATATTCATAGTACAACGGGTACTGTATTAGTCCACCATCTTAGCTTAGTTATTGGGGTTTGCGAAGCGAGTTACCAACAGTCTCTATATGTTCCTACTTCCGAATATTTGTATTATCCCAGCACCTTTATAGTCTTCTCGTCTGTAATCTTTTACTTTCAACAGTAACTCTGGAAAGTTATTTTGAACCATTTTTATATCTCTGGGAGTTTTACTTAGAGTACTCGCTAATTTCTTTTTTAATGCTATTGTTAGTTTTATTTTATTTTTCTCATCTGAATTAAAGATAAAAATATCTTGGTTATTAACCCTTACAATATTATTCATCTTTCCAAATTCAGCCTTTCTTCTCACTTTCACCTGAACAATACCGTGGAAAAATATGAAGAATTTCAAAATCGTCTGCGATACTATATCAAACGCATCTGACTGGAAATTGGTTCTACTAGGTATTGGAAATTGAGGTGGTAAATATCCTCTCTGATCAAACAAATCAGCATGGGCCACATCTTCTTTATTTCTCTTCTTCCATAGTTTCAAAATATCCTTTTTTATTTCATTAGATAAACCAATAGTCTTAGACATAGATTCTAATCTATTGGGAAAATACCTACCAGTAAATATTTTGGTTAGCACTTCTACACTCTTTGCTAAATCAAGGATAACTTTGTCTAACAGGAACCCCTGGTGGAATAATCGCCTGGCTTCAAGAAAATACTCGAGTGATTTGCTTACAGTATAAATATCTGTTTTATATATTCTGTTTATCAAATCTTTACCCTCTTCATCAAAATTATTTTCTATGGGAAGGTTTATTTGACTCACTGAACCCCCAAAAAATATTTTATCTTCATCAACTTCTTTTTCTTTATCATTTACTATCTGATAAATCTTACATATTTGATAATCATACGGTTTAAATAAATATCTGTTGTGCTTCCTTTCAAATAAAGATGAAGCAGACAAAGATAATGAAACTACTAGTCTGTCGAATCTGCCTATGGCAACGCCCAATACACCACCGAGATCTGGGTATGAAATGTCTGTGTAAGTTACAATCTGGCTTTTTATAATACGACTATCCGAAGTCCTCACTGGTATGAGAAAACTCTTATAATCCGTGGTAACTATCGATTCTGGATTTTTAACAGCCAATGGAGAAAAGTGTCTATTTTTCTGTTCTTCCTGTGTCATCGTGACAATAAAGCAGTCTCCAATCTTCAATTTTTCTTTAGGTAAGATATAACCAATTATTTTTGCATAGATTCTATATTTACTAGTACTTTTCATTATTTTAAAGTTTATTCAAGTTATTCAAATCTTCTTAAGAATTTTTGTTGATCATATAAATTTTTACCTAACAGAAATCTATAATATTACAATAGACTTTTAACCCTTTATTTTATATTCACCCGATTCTAATTTGGATACAATTTCCTTCGTACCTTCATTAAAAGTTTTGAATGCATCACCTTTTAGTGGTTCATCTTTTATTTGAAGAAGTTTTTTCTTAATATTTTTATCCACTCCTTCTATATCATCAATAGTCTTTATGAATACATTTGGTTCATTTCGTAATAAAAACCACTCTTTATCAGTATTTTTATTTTTATCTAATAAGTCTAAATCTTCGTGTGTCATTTTTGGGAATAAATAATAGAATTTTTTATTATAAAAATAATATTTAGTGAGAAACATTTCACCTACAGCAATATGACCAGCACGTTGTGATCCGTCAGTAAAATTCCTTCTACTTCTCCCAGCGTATTTTATAACATAATCATCTTTTATTATTGTTGATCTTTTTTTTGCAAATTCATTCCAATCTCCCTTATAAAATAATTGGAATTTTTCATTGAATATTTCATACATCTTTTCCAGATAATCTTTTATAAAAAGATCAAAAGAGTTTTTATCGTTATATCTTTCTAATAATTCTTTTACTACATTAAGATCATCCGTTATTAAATAATTACCTTTTTCTACTTGAGAGGCATAGTAAGCCATTCCATATAGATCTGGTTGTATTTTAGTAAGACCTTTTTTAAGATAATAGACCCCAACCAGGCCATTTTTAACAGCACCTAATGCATGATGAAATCTTTGGTATAGAGCATTTCCGCCAGAATTTCTATTTAGAGCATCAGTCCCTTCAAGTGCAATCACTGGTTTTTTATCAATTTCTTTCCCATTAAGTCCATCAATCCACTTTTCATCAACATACCACGCCGCATCACACGAACCATAAGAGACCCCATTAAACCCAAAGGTAAGACCACCTTCTGAGAATAATTTTTGATCATCATTACTACTTTGTGGAAAAATGCGTAGTTTAATATCGTTAATCTCATGACCAAGATAATCTATAATTTCTCGTTTTATTATTTCATCACTTGAATATGCCATATTATAAAGATTTTATTTTCTCTAAAATTTCTTCTATTTCTAACTCTAAAACAAAACTGACAAGGTCTGATTCTTTGTTCATTTTTCTATTCTTAACTTCAAAATAAAATTTTTTGAGCTCATCATTGGTAAAATTAGCAATCAGATAAAATTTTATATAATTTCCAAGCCAATCGATGTACTCTTTTTGTGATAAAGAATCCTCTGCAACATATTTAGTCTCTGGGAGAGTTATTTTGATTTTGTAGTTAATATCAAGTGTAATTAAGCCGAAATAATCTTTGGATGGTTTTGTTTTAGATGGATGAATTTCAAATCCCTGATCAAACAATCCAGTATTGAGATATTTCTCTAATTGTTTGGTCATAACTGAATTACCGGTCTTTGCCTCACCCACAATAAAATTATGTGTGACATTGTTATGTTCTGCCCTTGTTCCATGCTTAAAATTTCTAATAAGTGCCAACTCAATCATATGGAAGCCCTCGTTAGGTAAATAACCATAACTGCTTATTTTTGTTATTATCTCATTGAGACCATACCCCGCAAAATCTGGCGATCCAATTGCATGAGCGAGAGGTATTTGACTTTCAACGATAAAACCAAGATGTCTGAAATATTCTCCCGCTAAATATTCCATGAACGGTTCCATACCATTACCCTGTTTACTTGTCTCGATTCTTTGGATTATATAATTTTCCCTGTCTTTAATGTAGTCAAATTTTTCTCTGAGTATATTATTTAGTTCTTCCTCTGATTCGAATTCAACTGGTACTACGTATTTATCACTTTCAAACAAATGGTGCTTCGCTTGAGACAGAATATACGGAGTATTTTTCAAAACCCCGTTGTCAAAAATTCCAGAAACAAATTTGTAGCTGAAAGCGTTATAAAATAACTTCATTAAACCCTTGGGGGTAAACTGATAAGTTGGATTCTCTAAATAACCAGCACCTGTAACACTGCTATAAATAAAAGCTTCTTTGGGTGGCATCTTGACTGCTGTACCCATTTCAGTCTCAACAATTCCAAAATTGAAATTGTTTTTAAATATTTTTAAAAAATCTTGTTTGTATATTTCCATATGTTTAAATATGTTCAAATTTAAATAACGCCGATTGTGTAACTTCTTTATTTTGATGTTGAGTAGCTTTCTGAAAAAGATTTGTGATACTTTCGATATTTAATTTTTCATAATCAGCCACCTGTGATCCGTCGAAAATTTTACTAATTACCACACCCACAAATAAATCATAAGCTTTGTTAAGATTGAATAATTTACCATTATTTTCCCCTAAATACTTTATGATTTCATCAGCAATTTCATTAGGATATGCAACTTTTTTACTTGAAGTTTTGATCTTATTTCTCCTATTCTTGAATGTAACATAGAAATCCGATTTGGGGGAGAATTTTGCCCAGTTTTTGTTGTATGGACTTCCAAAGGTATCGTAAGATGAAATGTCTACCAATTCCATTCCATTATCCCTTATTAATTCCGCCAAATTTATCCAAATCTTCAAATCCTTATTTTGAAAAGCTAAGGTAAAATAAGCATTCTTTTTTAAAACTCTTCTGACTTCACTAATAAAAGAAACGAGTTGATTATAATATTCGTTTATTCCTTTATTCTGAACAGGATTGATGATCACTTCTTTATCTATATTAAATTCTTTATTAAGCCAACAATTCCAAATATATGAAAGTTCTGAATATTGGATAGTATCCCCGTAAGGAGGGTCTGTAATTAAATAATTTATGCTTGATGGTTTGACCTCAGACATTTTTAAGGATGACTTATTGTAAAGCTTTGATCTAGGTTTAGAAATCTGGTTTTGTGAGGCTTTTTCTGCAATGACCTCTTTCGCCATTTTGACATTATTAACACGATCAACAAATCTCCACCACACATTTTCTTCGATAAAGTCGTCCGGAATCCAAAAATTATTTACACTAAGAGGGCGGACATTTTCAGCCTTCAATTTGCTTACGTGCAATAAGGTATTAGTAAAGGCAAGCACAAACAACTTTTTATTTTTTAAGGATAAGTTGTTGATTGTATTATAAAGCAGGGCTAATGATAATAAATTTCTCTTTGAGAACATATCCGATACACGACGTACGCCTTTATATGAAAATCTGTCTTTATAAAATTTACTTGGGAAATCTTTATCTGGGTAATTTAAATTTTCTGGGAATTTTATATTTGGCTTTATCTTATTTTTTGATAAGGTAACCTTTTCTTTATTTTGGAAATTTTCGTTGGCAATTATAGCGTTATAATCTTTTTCATTTTTTTTACCTAAAATAGTGTAAAGAATATATTTGTCTTTTATTTTGTAAAGAGACATTATTTTTTTTCTCACTGCCTTTTCAATCATTCTGAATTCCTTTTCAAGAAGTGCCTGGTCATAACTAATATTTAGTGAATTCTGTGTAAGAAAAACTGCAAAAGGATTTAGATCATATCCGATAAAATTTCTACCAGCGAGTATTGACTGTAATCCAATAATTCCACTACCACAAAATGGATCCAAAACTAAATCATTTTCCTTTGAAAATTTCTGAATATATCGATCAATAACAAACCATGGTTTCCTTGACCAATATTTATGAAGTTTGGCGACACGAGAATACTTCCTGTCATACCCAATAGCATTTATATCGATCAGATTATTTACAATTTGTGGGAGAGTTAAAGACATATTATTTCTTTTTAAAAATTAGGCAGTAGTGATGAAGGATATTACTAGCCCATGCCGAAGGATAACCATAAGGGGCAAGTCCTACCTTATCTTGTATCCAAAGTTTTTCATCTTTAAGCTGATATTTTTTGGAAAGAATCCGCGCTAAATCCCATGCTAAAGGGTACATTTTGCCTTCTTTTTTAATATTTTTAACAATAACAGTCAGATACCCACCATCTTTGAGTAAATCAAAAATATCAAAATAGATTTTAGCCAATCTTTCTAGAAATAATTCATAATCTTCAACATTGCCTAAATCATCTTGGTGCTCTGAATAATTCACATCAAAACCATTCTTAGTTCTATCAGTCTTAAAATTTTTTGTGCTTCGATTTAAAACATTCCAGTATGGTGGTGATGATATTGAGTAATCAATTTTTGGTAGATTAAGTTTCTTGATATCTTCAGCATTTTTATTGAAAATATTTTTTTTAAATTCGGGCGTTCTTTTTATAGATAGTTTGTAATATTTCTTGTTCAATTCAATTCCGTAGCCAACTCTACCAGTACGTTTACAAGCAACAAGAGTGCTTCCAATCCCACAAAAAGGGTCTAGAACATTTTCGCCTTTTTTAGTGAAAAATTTTACAAAATCCTCAATCATTGTTGGTGAAAATGTAGCTGGGTGATCTTGGGTGTTGGGGGATATTTCTCGTTCTTCTTTTAAATCTTTTTGTAAAGCATTAAAAATAAACCAGCTACAGCTAAATTTTACCCACTCCTTGCCAGTCATGTTATTTAAATGATTAGACAGATCATAAGCACCGTTTTCGGGATCAATTAAAATAGCATTAGCTTTTTCAATATCACCACTAGGATTGTATAGAGCAACGTCTTGCCATTTCTCCAAAAAATATTCTGGTATCAATTTTTTTCTTGTTTTGTAAATTTCAGCAAGTTTCTTCTTCGCTAGTTTATTTTTCTCTTTATCCAAAACAGGTACAACCTGTTTTTTATCTTTGTAATAAAAATAATTCTTCATATTAATTTCTCATTCTTAAAACTAAAATAATTGCTTTTTGTGACAATAATATGATCTATTATTTCAATACCTAAAATCTTACCCGCTTCTGTTAACTGTCTAGTGGTTTCTAAATCATCTTCTGATGCTTCTGAATCTCCAGATGGATGATTATGGGCAATTATTATCTGTGCGGCTAGATAACGTACTGCTGGCTCAAATACTTCTCTAGGATGGACAAGATTACCGTTTAGGGAACCAATGGAAATAATTTCGCGTTTGATTTCTTGATTTCTGGAGTCAAGGAAGAAAATAACAAAATGCTCCTTTTTGTGGTCACGTAAATCTTTGAGTTCGTCCCAAACATCTTTTGGGGATAGAAGCAAGGATGATTGTTTGTTTTGCAAAAGTCGTCGACCTAGTTCGAAACAAGCGACAATCTCACATGCTTTTGCACTACCCAAACCAAAAGTATCTTTTAACTCCTTAACATTTGCCTTACTTAATCCATCGCCACTAAACTTTTTGAGTATTTTATTTGAAAGTTCTACAACATTCACTCCTTTCGTACCAGTTCCCAAAAGAATTGCCAAAAGTTCTGAATTTGAAAGTCGTTCAGGTCCATATTTTCCAAGCTTTTCTCGTGGTCTATCAATTTTTGGTAAGTCTTTTATTTTCATAATTAGCTTTATTTTAGCAGTTTTTACACATTTTGGTAGGCTGTTTGATAGTAGCTTAAAACACATTTTTAAAGAAATAAGTTGCCAACAGTTTGTCTACTACGGGTCTTGGACTAAGTTCGAGTCCAGCGTCATTCATTAAGTATATGGAAAATACAATGATACAAGTGCCAAATGGGACCGTGGCACCCGAAATACAAGGCCCCGTAAAGTATGTACTATATGCCAGAAAAAGTTCGGAGGCTGACGAAAAGCAAGCCCTTTCGATAGATAGTCAAGTAAAAGAAATGTTGGCTATATCAGAAAGAGAAAAATTAGATATAGTCGACATACGAAGAGAGGCACATTCGGCAAAAGATTCTGGACAAAGACCAGTGTTCCAGGAAATCCTCAAAGACTTAAGAACTGGTAGATACACCGGAATCCTAACTTGGGCACCAGATAGATTAAGCCGTAATGCCGGCGATTTAGGAAGTTTGGTAGACCTTATGGATCAAAAACTTCTACGGAAAATTAGAACTTATGGGCAGAAATTTACTAATAATCCAAATGAGAAATTTCTACTAATGATTCTCTGTAGCCAAGCAAAATTAGAGAATGATAATAAAAGTGTAAATGTAAAAAGAGGTTTAAGAATGAGATGTGAAATGGGACTCTGGCCGGCACCTGCACCGACTGGGTATTTAAACGAAAAGAAAATTGATAGGAAAGGATATGTAATGGTAGATCCAGAAAGAGGCCCTGTTATGAGACAAATGTTTGAAAAAGTAGCTTATGAGGGATGGAGTGGAAGAAAGATTTATAACTGGCTTAAGTTTGATATGAATTTTAGAAGTGCGACGAGTAATAAACCTTTAACCTTAAGCAATATATACAGGTTATTACAGACTCCTTTCTACTATGGAGTCTTTGAATATCCAACTAAAAGTGGTAATTGGTATACAGGCAAGCATACACCTCTTATAACCAAAAAATTGTTCGAGAAAACCAGAGAAAAGCTGTTAAGATCGGAGATTAAAAATATAGACAAACAATTTGCTTTCTCAAGAATGATAATTTGTGGTATGTGCGGATCTGGGGTAACAGCAGATGAAAAATGGAAACCGCTTAAAAACGGAGGCCGAGCCCACTACATCTATTATGGATGTAATAGATCACGAGATATTACTTGTAAATGTGGATATATACGGGAAGAGGAGATAATAAAACAACTTGTAGACCTCATAGGAGAGCTTGATATGGACCAAAATTTTATAAAGAGAAAATTTGAGGAAGAACGCGAGCGAGCCATAAAATTCCAAAGGAAATTCTATGGATCCGAAACTCCTAATCTATCCAAAACAGAGTTTGATCCCAAACAATATTCTAAACATGTCCTAACTCAAGGTACGATTGAAGAGAAAAGAGAATTAATAAGTGGAGTGAGAAATAAAATTGTGTTGAGAAATAAGGTTATCACTTTATCCAATCAGATTTAATACTCCAATCCTGTTTTGGAAAAATAGAAAGGGTTGACGTAAAAAGAGTTGATGTTGGATCTTCCATACTGATAATTATTGTTCTAACCTTTTTATCTTTATTTTTAGGAGGAAATGTGGATATTCTAGAAGCATCTTTATAAATCTCGTATTTCATACTAAATACAAACTTATAGCCAAAATTTTGAATTTCTTCTACAAAATCATTTATTACGTTTAGACCTTCCTTAACAGACTCTATATCTTTATTTTGTAAAAATAAAGTTCCGTCATAAATATATTCGTTTTCAGTATTGTAGATATTTTTGATTTCAATACGCGGAAATCCTTTATTAGGTTTGTTATAAACTTCTCCTTTAAAGATTTGTTCCTTACTTTTTAAGATAAATTCTATTGCTAAATGTCCTGTAGCATATATATAAAATAAAGCTCCGCGTACTATTTTGTCCTCAACAATTTTAGACACTTCACTCTCTATCAATTCTCCATGACGATTTAAAACTATGGGCCTCCAATACCCATATTCGTTGTATCTAGTATCTGTTTGTTCAAAAGGTTTACCATCAACTACCCAAGAGTGTGCTTCCTGATACTTATTCAAATCACCAACATTAAGAGAAATGCCTTCTTTTTCACACATAAAATTTAAACCTTTTGTCCCTTCATAATCCTCCCTTTCAAAAAAGGCGTGAGTTCCACTTGGAAAATGAACTTTAAATCCAGACAATAATTCTTCTGAATTAGTTAATATTTCAACAACCTCAAAATTTGGTCTTATGTGGTATTTTTTACCATTCCCAATTGCTCTTCGAGCATTTCTATAAGTTATAAAAAATGCTGAATAAAATGCAAAACATTTTGCCAGAATACTCGATAATTCTTCAAGATTAACTATTTCTGTTGTCGGATTTCCTTCTTCTATAATTCGAAATTCATTTTCAGTGATGGTGTAGTCTGAATGATAAAATGCATTTCTTATGTCATTTCTAAAATAACCATCAATTATTTCAAGTAAATTATCTTCTCCACATTTTTGTGCTAACTCTCTTAAATGTTCTATCTTTTTCTTTGGAGAAGGTGGTCTACTTTTACCAAATAAACCCTGTTTTCCAATTGGAGTTGCGAGACGTGAAAATGGTCTAAATTTATAAGGTTGCTCTTGGCAACAACGAAGTAAATTTGCAAGGATTTCATAAGGGGCAGACATTTCTGTAGAATGGCAATATAAAAGCATACCTAGTTGTATTGATCTTTTTTCCATCCCTTTTTGTTTCTGAAGAGAACGTAGCATTTCACTAAAATCCATTATGGCTTCTTCTGCCTCTACAAAAGCATCCCAATGACCACTTGTAATACCTTGTACTCGGAGAAGTGTGTATAAAAAATCAAAGCCAGAAGTATTTCCTGCACGAAAAAATAAATGATCAAAATATTTCAAATACTCCTCGGTATATTTATCTATTTTGAGAGAATCTTCTTTCTTAAATATATTCTTAAGAAATTTTTTTATATTGGTAAAAAAATTCATAAATTAAAAAACAACGCTCTCCGGTCGCCTCGATAACGCGCTGACTCGTGCTGCCCGACAGGGACTCGAACCCCGATTTCCTGGACCAAAACCAGGCGTCCTACCATTAGACGATCAGGCAATATTTTTTGACCCTTTATTTATACCTTTATAAACCTTGTTCGTCCAGCCAATTATTTTTGAAGATAATGTTCTAAAGTATATATCCAGTCTTCATCTTCGTTTCCAGACGCAAGTTTTTGTTTTAACAGCCATTCTAAATAGCCTCTGTCATTTTTTATAACTTCTTCAATTTTTTCGTCTTTATGTTTACCAAAATTAAATTTTGTGAATAATGATGGAGTATTTGAAATTTCAATCATCTTTTGGATAGCTTTTTCATCTGCAGGCAATATTTCTTTAATTTTTGATAACAATCTTTCAAAAATTGCTTGCAATACATTCACATCTCCTTCCGCGTCATGAGCATTGCCAACTACTTCAAGATCAAGATAATATCTCAAAAACTGCAATCCGTATTCGGGAATAACATCATCAGTATCCAAATATCTAGCAACACGCAAAGTACAAATACTTTTTGGAATAACAATTCCTTCCGCTTTTAACATTGCACAGTCAAATTTAGCGTTATGAGCTACCAATATTCCAGTAGAAAGTAATTTCTCCAGATCTTTTTTCATTTGACTGTTAGCGAATGGTTTTTTATCTTCAAGCATTTTATTGGTTATGTGAGTGATGCTCATAGATTTTATTGACATTGGAAGGGGCGGTTTAAAATATTCCACTTTCGTTTCTTTTGAAGTTTTATAACAAACTTGACAAAGACGATCTTTGTCTAAAATATTTCCCGTTGTTTCTGTGTCTAAAAAAATTAATTCCATAAATTTATTTTATCATATTTTATTTTTCCTCTCCAGCGGTGTCAATAATAGCCAATTCTATAGGGAGTTCGGGAATGGAAGCGTAAGTTTGGCGAGAGTAGGCTTCTAAAAAAGCGAGCAAGGTCTTTGAATTTATATTTTTAGCGGTTTTAGCTAATTTAAAAAGTTTTTCAAATTCCTTCTCTCCCGTTTCATCCACTATAATACTTCTAACATCGTTGGTGTTTTTACTTTGCTTGGCTGAAATTTTTGACGAAGGAGAAGCGAAACGAAGCAAAAGAATAAAACGCAAAGAACGCAAAATCATTTTCAAAAATATTTGCATATCGGCATTTTCATTACCGGCGTCTCTTATCGCCCCAATCCCCTTTTCTGTGTTTTGTTCGGCGATACTTTCTAAAACCGTTAAAATCAAAGACTCTTTGGGAGCACCCAAAACTTTTTCTATTTCTTGGTGTGAAAGTTTTGTGTCAGCCGATGAATGCATCGCTTTTTGCAAAATTGAAAACGCGTCGCGAAAAGAACCGTCGGCCAAAGTGGCAATAAGTGAAGCGGATTTTTTTTCTATTTCATATTTTTCGGCTTTGGTAATTTTAAGTATCGCTTCAACTAAAAATTTATGAGTCGGTTTTTTGAAAGCAAAACGTTCGCAACGAGAGACGACGGTGTCCGGCAATTTATGGACTTCGGTGGTCGCCATAATAAAAATGACATGCTTAGGTGGCTCTTCCAAAGTTTTGAGAAAAGCGTTCCAAGCTTCTTTAGTCAGCATATGAACTTCATCCACTATATAAACTTTATATTTTGAAGAGTAAGGATAAGTATGCACCGCGTCTCTAATAGCTCTAATCTCGTCTATACCCCTATTGGAAGCGGCGTCTATTTCGTAAATATCTTCGCTGTTAATACCGAGACTTTTAGCGAAAATGCGAGCTACACTGGTTTTGCCGGTGCCTCTGCTACCGGAAAAAAGGTAAGCGTGAGCAACCTTGTTAGTCTTAACTTCATTTTCTAAAACCGAAATAATATGATCTTGTCCTTTTACTTCTTTAAAAGTTTGGGGGCGATATTTTCTATAAAGGGCGATTTCCATATTTCCATTCTATACTAAAATCTCTTATCTCACAAAAAACAAAAATACAAAATAGCTTCTAAGGCACGCTCAAGAACTATTTTGTATTTTTTTATTAAAAGAAATTTACCCCAAAAGACTCTTGAAATGTCCCTGTCCCAAAGGGTCACCCTTAGAGATTTCTTTTAATTTTCTCTGTGATAAAATATAATTATGTCTTTCTCTCATAAAACAAGAGTGGGAGTTTTGCGAGGTGGTCCTTCGCTAGAGTATGAAGTATCCTTAAAAACCGGCAAAACTATTTTGGCAAACTTGCCGGAAGAATATGAACCGTTGGATATTTTTATTTCCAAAGACGGCGTTTGGCATACCAGTGGTTTGCAAAAAAAACCTTACAAAATCCTTCAAATGATTGATGTGGTAGTCAACGCTATGCATGGCGATTATGGAGAAGATGGTCAAGCACAAAAACTTTTTGAGCATTTTAATATTCCTTACACCGGTTCGGATTCAATGGCTTCCGCTTTAGGAATAAACAAAGTAATGTCTAAAGATATTTTCAATCGGCAAGGATTAAAAACTCCGCAACACATAATTATATATAAAAATGAAGATTGGATTACTAAAAAAATAATAGAGAAAATAAACAGAAGTTTTCCTTTCCCTATTATAATAAAACCAATAAACTCCGGTTCATCGCTGGGCGTTTCTTTTGTAGACCGAAAAAGTCAGATAAGAGACGCTTTAGAAAAGGCTTTCAAATATTCATCCGTTATTATGGTGGAAGAGTATATAAATGGTAAAGAAGTTACTTGCGGAGTGATTGAAAATTTTCGTGACGCACCAATTTATTCGCTTTTGCCGGTGGAAGTGGCAGGTCCGGAAGATAAGTTTTTCCATAATTATAATTCAAAATATATTGACTTAAAATCAAGATATAAAACGCCTGGCAATTTTACCGAGGAAGAAAACAAACAAATACAAAAAACGGCTGTTTTAATGCACAGAGCTTTGGGATTGAGGCATTATTCTCGCTCTGATTTTATCCTTCATCCAAGACGCGGACTTTTCTGTTTGGAAACAAATACTTTACCGGAGCTTTCTCATCATTCTCCTTTTATTAAATCTCTGGAAGCGGTCGGTGGTAATATTAAAGAATTTCTCTCTCACCTTCTTTCTAAAACTTTAGAAAAATAATTTTGTTTTTACGTTGAAATATGCTATAAATTTAATCGTTGGGTGATAAAATATGGGCCTGTAGCTCATCTGGTAGAGCGCCTCATTTGCACTGAGGAGGTGGCGGGTTCGAGTCCTGTCAGGTCCACATAATGCGATTTTCGTCGCGACAAAAAACAAAATGAATATATCTTTATGGGATGTTGAGATACATTAGTGTTTTGTAAAAGTTAGGTTATAGTATGTAGCACTAAAGTTGGCAAATATATATAATGTTAATAATTATGAAAAAAGAAATTTTAATTAAATTTGGAAATAAAGTTAGAGAGAAAAGGTTAGCTTTAGGCTTATCACAAGAAGAGTTAGCTACTAGAGCTAAAGTCCATCGAACATATATAGGAATGATTGAGCGTGCTGAGAAAAATATAACTTTAGAAAATATAGAAAAAATTGCTAAAGCTTTGGCAATTTCAGTTGATAGTTTATTAAAATAAAAAATTTTATGGTAGAAGTACAAAATCACGGTTTTATATTTGAAAATTGGATCAAGTGTGTTTTGGGAGTTGAAAAACTTGCAAGTAATTATACTCAAAAATGGGATATTCTAAATGAAACTCCTATTAGTGTTAAATTTATGGGATTAACTAATGCTCTAGAATTTGGCAGTACCGTCAGAATATGGGAAATTAACAAACCTTTCACTTTAATAATTGGCAGATGGGAACAAGTAGAAAATAAAAAAATTGTGAGAAGTATTGATGAAATAGATATTACTCCAGAAGTTATGTCTAAAATGTGCGGAGATATTACACTAGAAAAAATCAAAGAATTTGATAAAAAAATAAAAAAATTTCCAGCAGGAAAAAGGGGGCAAAAAGAAGGAATTGAGTTTGCAAAAAAATGGATGTCGCAAAGAAAAGATAAAATGGGATTATTAACTATAACTCGAAAAATTGACAGCAAAAACCAAAGAAGAATACAGTGCAACCTAAATTATAATAATTATATCAAGCTATTTGGAAAGCCTTCTTTTAAGACAGAATTTAGAGGTAAAAATTTTGCTCAAAAAATAGACCATTGTGCAAGAACTTTTAATAAAAAGAGTTAAATTTCTACTTTAAAATCTAAAATATTTTCTTTTTTAATAGATTTACTTCCTATTCGGCAGGTAATATTTCTAAAATAGTCAATATTATTATTTACTTTTTTGCATATATTTTCTTTTAATTTTTTGTTCTGATTAAATTCTTCTTTAAAATCAAAAACATAAAACATATCATTTAAAATGTCTTTTTTGATATTTATTAGACCGCATTTTCCAACACTAGAATTTCCAACTCTAACAACAGCTATTTTATAGTTAGACACTTCTTCTTTCTCGGGAATTTTTGACCTTTCTAAAATATTTTTTGCTGAAACATTATTTTCTTTAAAAGATTTTGAAATTTTTAATCTTTTGGTGCTTAAAAAGTTATTTAAAGGAATCCCTTTTTCATTTTTTATGTAACCATTATTTTTATGAAAAATAACTTGAGGAATTAGTTCTTCATGAATATTTGAGATATTAAAAACTTCTTCATTAATTTCACCATTTTCATAAATAATAATTATTTTATCTTTTAATTTTTTTATATTACTAAATATAGCAAAACCACAAGGAATATTTCTATCAAACCAAATTTGATCATTTTGATAAATTATTATAGTTGAAAATTTTTTCTTTAACTCTTCTTTTATTTTTTTAT
>QILQ01000011.1 GCA_003233455.1 Candidatus Zambryskiibacteriota bacterium
AAAAGCACTCAACCTACCAGAAATCCAGAAGTGGTTTAAAGATAAAAAAATTAAAAAAATAATCTTTGTGCCGAATAAAATTATAAATTTTGTTGTTTGATTTTGTTGAAAATTATTTTAAAAAAATTGACAAAAAAATGGCTTGTGATATTGTAAATAACATTAAATATGATATAATATTGTGGTATAATTAAAATTATAAATTTATGAAAAAAGAGATACTTAAAAATAAAACTTTCGCTTTATCATTTAATCCAAAACAAGTGGTTAAAAGACTTTTAAGTTCTCTGCCAGAAAGAGCTCAAGATGTTATCGTAAGCAGATTTGGTTTCAATAAAGAAGGAAAAGAAATGACTCTAGAAGCCATAGGCAAAAAATATGGTATCACCCGAGAGAGAGTTAGACAGATAGAAAATTACGCTGTCAGTCATATTAGAAAAGCTGATACTTATGAAAAAGAGGGACCTGTTTTTGATGAATTAAAAAATACTATCAATAAAATGGGTGGTGTAATTTCTGAAGATGATTTGTTAAATTATTTAGGAAAGGATACTTTAACTAAAAAATATATTCATTTTCTTTTGGTTGTCGGAGATGATTTTGATAAAGTGAAAGAAAATATAGAGTTTAAACATCATTGGCATATAAATAGCAAATTGTCTGAAAAAATACATGAAGCCATTCAAAAACTTTATTCAAAATTGGGAGATGATGAAATTGTTCCCGAGTCGGAAATTATTTCGTCTTTTTTGGAACATTTAAAAGAAGTTTCTGACGAATATAAGCAAGACGAAATATTGACTCGCTGGCTTTCTATCTCTAAAAATATTTCTAAAAATCCTTTAGGCGAATGGGGTAAGTCAAAATCTTCAAATATAAAAACCAAAGGAATTCGCGATTATGCTTATCTTATCCTTCGCCGACATGGTTCGCCAATTCACTTCCGCGAAGTAGCCAAACTTATAAGTGAAGTCTTCAACAAAAAAGCTCACACAGCCACTACTCATAATGAGCTTATTAAAGATTCTCGTTTTGTTTTGGTGGGTCGCGGACTTTACGCTCTTAAAGAATGGGGTTACTCAACCGGTGTTGTTAGAGATGTTATTTTAGAAATTCTCAAAAAAGAAGGTCCTTTAACAAAAGATAAAATTATGGAGAAAGTGCTTAAAGAGCGATATGTTAAAACAAACACTGTTATGGTTAATCTCCAAAATCCAAAATATTTCAAAAAAAATAAACAGGGTATGTACGCAGTAGTATAAATTCTGTGATATAATTTTCAATATGTATTTTGGTTTTATACCACCTGAAGTTTGGAAAGGTTTTATACTGGCATTTAAATATGTTTATACTTGGTCGCCCGTTTGGTTGCCGGTTGTTTTTATAATATCTGGTTTTAGAGCTTGGATAAATTATCGTCGGCAAAAATTCTGGCAAAAAGAAGGCTCAGTTTTACTGGAAATAAAGTTACCAAAAGAAATTACCAAATCGCCACTGGCGATGGAAACGGTTTTGGGAGCTTTTCATCAAGGGGGAGGTGAAAGCACTTGGATAGATAGAATATGGAAAGGTAAAACTAGAGCTAGATTTTCTTTAGAAATTGCTTCGTTCGGTGGAAATGTCAAATTTTTTATATGGACCCAATTAAAACATAAAGACAATATCAAAGCACAAATATATTCTCAATACCCAGAAGTGGAAATATATGAAGTGGAAGATTACACTAAGCTATTTTATTACAATCCAAATAAAAATAATCTTTGGGCTTCTGAATTTGCTTTAACTAAACCGGATCCATATCCAATCAAAACTTATATTGATTACGGACTTGATAAAAATCCCAAAGAAGAACTTAAAATTGACCCAATAACTCCGATGATTGAATTTTTGGGATCTATCACGGAAGGACACACTGTCTGGTTCCAAATAATTATTAGAGCTCACAAAAAAAGACGATTATTTGATATATTTGGAACAAAAGAAGATTCTTGGGAAGATGACGCCGAGAGAGAGAGAAAGAAAATTATGGAAAAATTAAAAGTAGCTAAAGAGGAAGGAAGTTTTCCTAGAATACCCAGCAAAGGCGAAGCGGAAAAAATAGCCGCCTTGGAACGCAGTATTTCCAAATTTCCATTTGACTGCGGTATCAGAGCAATTTATATAGCGGATAAAGACAAATTCAATCCATCAAATATCGGAGGAATATTGGGTTCTGTTAAACAATATAGTTCTCTTAATCTAAATGGTTTTAAGCCGGCTGGTTGGATGAATGATTTTGATTACCCTTGGGATGAATGGTTTAATAGAAAAAATAAAATAAGACCTAGAGTTTTGGAAGAATTTAAACTTCGCCGATATTTTTATTCACCATGGAAATGTAAAAAATTTCATGGTAGTAAATCATTTGTTTTAAATGTTGAAGAACTCGCTACTATTTATCATTTCCCGGGTTCAGTCGCCAGCACTCCGACATTTGAAAGAATCCCTTCAATCAAAGCTAAAGCTCCTTCAAATCTTCCTGTCTAATTTCCGTTATCTTTCAATGAATAAATTTCTTAAAATAAAAAATTTCGTAGAAAAAAGAGTTAAAATTATAAGCATTATAACGGTTATTATTTTTATTTGTATTGGTTTTTATGTTATAAGTTGGCGATCGCCAAAATCATTCCCAGACCAAATATTAATTAGTATTGAGAAAGGAGAAAATCTTTCTCAAATAGCAAATTCTTTTAAAGAAAAAAATGTAATTCGTTCCTCTTTTTGGCTTAAAACATTTATTATACTTTGGGGAGGCGAAAGAAATGTGGTAGCCGGCGATTATTATTTCCCTACAGCCATCAGTGTTTTCAAGGTAGCTAAAATAATCCATAATGGAGAATTTGGTTTGATAGCGAGAAAAATAACTATTCCCGAAGGTGCCTCTTCTATTGAAATAGCAAAAATTTTGAAAAAGAAATTACCAAATTTTAATGATAAAGATTTTGTTAGTAAAGTTTTAGATAATAATTACGAAGGTTATCTGTTTCCTGATACCTATTTTTTGACACTAAATGTTAAAACCAATGAAATAATACTTATGATGCGAGAAAATTTCACCAGACAAATACAAAAATATCAAAAAGATATTTTAAAATCCGGCAAATCATTGAATGAAATTGTTATTATGGCTTCAATTATAGAAGGCGAAGCTAACGGCTCTTTAAAATCAAAAAGAATAGTTTCCGGTATTTTATGGAGAAGATTGAGTATTGGAATGCCTCTTCAGGTTGACGCACCTTTCAAATATTACAACGGCAAGAATTCATATACCTTAACTAAAAAAGATTTGGAAGAAGATCAACAATATAATACTTATAAAAATAAAGGTCTGCCTCCAACCGCCATCACCAATCCTGGAATAGATTCCCTGAGAGCAGCCATCGCTCCAACTCGGACAAAATATTTATATTTTTTATCTGACAAAAAGGGTAATATGTATTATTCAGAAACTTTTAAAGGTCACAAAAAAAACAGGGGATTGTATTTGAATTAAATTTTGGTTGAGAATTAAACTTTTTCATATATTATGATAGAGCTTTATGAAAAAAAAGGATAAAAAAATAAAACCCAAAGAAAGTCAAAAAGTTTTTGTGGGATTATCTGGAGGAGTGGATAGTGCGGTATCAGCGGCTCTGCTTCAAAAAGAAGGATATGAAGTTATCGGAGTTTTTATAAAAGCTTGGACTCCGGCAGGCTATCCTTGCACTTGGAAAGAAGACCGAAGAAGCGCTATGAGAGTAGCCGCTATTTTAAATATTCCTTTTATTACTTTGGATTTAGAAAAAGAATATAAAAAAGAAGTGGTGGATTATATGATTACCGAGTATAAAAAAGGCAGGACCCCAAATCCAGATGTAATGTGCAATAAAGAAATAAAGTTTGGATATTTTTTGAAATTCGCTTTAAAAAATGGAGCTGATTTTGTAGCCACAGGACATTATGTAAGAAGCCCAACATCGGATATTGGGCTTGCCCAATATCCGATGTTGGGCTACCAACTTCTGGAAGGTTCTGATAAAAACAAAGACCAATCATATTTTCTTTGGACTTTAACTCAAAAACAACTCAAACATATTTTATTTCCAATAGGAAATTTACAAAAAATTGAAGTGAGAAAATTAGCGAAAAAATTTAATTTACCCCAAGCGACCAAAAAAGACAGTCAAGGACTTTGTTTTTTAGGTAAAGTAGATATGAAAGAATTTTTAGCTAGATATATCACATCAAAAAAAGGAAAGGTTTTGAATGAAAAAGAGGAAGTAATCGGTTATCATAACGGAGCTTTATTTTTTACTATTGGTGAACGACATAGATTTACCATTACTAAAAAAACTACAAAAGAAACTCCTTTATATGTAGTAGCAAAAGATATTAAAAAAAATACTATTACTGTCGCTCCAAAAATTATTATACCACACTCAAAAAGCCAAGGGGAACCCTTGACATTAAAAGATACAAACTGGATTTTAGGTGAAATTTCAGATATAAGTAAAAATTTATTTTGCCGTATCAGATATCGCCAAAAAAAAGTTAAATGCAAAATAAATATTTCAAATAATAAAAATAAAGAAGAAGCGAAAATAATTTTTGATAAACCTCAAGCTGGAGTTTCAACCGGACAATCTTTAGTTTTGTATTATAAAGATATCTGTCTTGGTGGGGGAATTATTGATAACGTTAATTAATTTGTTAATAAATCCCTAACCTGTTAAAATTAACTTAATGTCAAAACCTATTTATATAATCAAAGCAACGGGAGAAAAAGAAGAGTTCAATCCGCAAAAGCTGCGAAACTCTTTAATGCGAGCCCGAGCCAGTTCGGAAGTGGCTGATAGAATAATAACTCAAATAAAAACAGAACTTAAAGAAGGCAATAGCACCAAAGAAATTTATCACCACGCTTTCAAACTTCTAAAAGAAAAAGAAAAACCGGCCGCCGTCAGATATTCATTACGCCGAGCGGTAATGGATCTCGGACCGACCGGTTTTCCATTTGAACAACTTATAGCCGGAATTTTTCGAGCTAAAGGATTTGAAACCGCTACTGATTTTATTGCCAAAGGAGAATGTGTCAAGCACGAAATAGATATAATCGCTTGGAATAAAGATAAACTTATAATGGTGGAAGCTAAATTTCATAATGAACTCGGTCTCAAATCTGACCTTAAAGTGGCTCTTTATATTAGAGCTAGATGGGAAGATATCGCTAATCAAGAATTTGAAAATTTTGGTCCGACCAAAAGAAAAATGGATGAAGGTTGGCTTGTTACCAATACTAAATTTTCCGAGTCAGCCGTTAAATACGCCAAATGCAGAAATATGAAATTGGTCGGTTGGAATTATCCGGAAAAAGGTAACTTGCAGGATTTAATAGAAGAGACTAATTTGCACCCCATTACTTGTTTGAATAGCACTAATCAAAGTGAAGAAAAACTTTTGATGGAAGCAGGGGTTGTCCTCTGTAAACAAGCCGAAGAAAACCCAGATATATTAAAACAAGTCGGTCTCTCTGATGAAAAAATCTCTAAAATGATGGAAGAAATTAACTTAATGCAAAAATAAAACGGCTTGATAATGAAAATATTTGAAGAAAACAGAAAAGAATTGATGAAAAAAATCAAAGATGAAATATTATCCTTAAAAAAATCACCGCTCTATAAATTTCGTATTGAAAACAAAAATTTTCCGGTAATAGGAGAGGGAAGTCATTTTGCTAAAATAATGTTTATTGGTGAAGCCCCTGGTAAAAATGAAGCGACTACCGGCAGACCTTTTTGCGGAGCATCAGGAAGGATTTTGGATGAATTATTAAATCACATAGGAATAGATCGTGAAAAAGTATATGTCACCAATATAGTCAAAGACCGTCCGCCCTTAAATAGAGACCCGTCACCGGAAGAAATAAAAATTTACGGACCATTTTTGGATAGACAGATTGAAATAATTCAACCAAAAGTTATTGCAAGTTTAGGACGGTATTCAATGGAATATGTAATGAAAAAGTTTGGGCTTGAATTTGAATTGGAACCAATAAGTAAAATTCATGGTAAAATTTTTGCTGTGTCCAGCGAAGCCTTAGCGAAGTTGGGATATAAAAATCGTGAAGTTAAAATAATTCCTTTTTATCATCCCGCCGTAGCTGTCTACAATTCTCACACAAAAGATATGCTCAAAAAAGATTTTGAGCTTTTGAAAAATATTTAAATTTTCAAAATTTTCTGGAATTTTTTAGAATCTTTATATTTACCAACAATAGCCATATTCATATTTAGATTTTTATTTTGGATTATTTCTTTGGACACTTTAGCAATATCAGAAGTTGTAATTTTTTCGATTTCTTTTTCTATTTCTTTAGGGGTTTTTATTTTATCACTTAAAATTTCTTGCATACCATAAAATTCAGTTAGAGAATCTGAAGATTCAAGTCCTAAATATATGTTGCCAATAAGATAATCTTTAGCTTTTTTTAATTCTTTATTATCAATTTTTTCATCTCTTATTTTTTTAAGCTCACCGAGAATTCCATTTATACCTTGACCAACTCTTTTTGAATCTACTCCAGCTGTAATCATTAAAACCCCGTGGTCAGTAAATTGATCAACATAAGATTTTACATAGTAACAAATACCAAGTTCATCTCTCATTTTTTGAAATAATCTAGAACTCATTCCTCCTCCCAATATAGCAGAAAGAACTTTCAAAGCTGGTATATTTTTGTTATGAGAATCAAAGGCTCTTACTCCAATTATAAGATGTGTTTGGTCAGTGTTTTTATATTTTACTTTTGTAGCAGGTTTTTTTTGTTTTTCTATGACTTTTAATTTTTTCTTTTTCTCTCCTATAGGTACTTCATCAAAATATTTTTGAACTTTTTTAAAGATGTCTTTGGAATCAACATTTCCTGCAACTAAAATAATTGTAGCATCAGATTTATAAAGTTCTTTTCTGTAATTTATAAAATCATCTCTGTTAAATGCTTTGATGTTTTCTTTAGATCCAATAATAGGCCAACCAGCAGGTTGATCTCCATAAAGAAGTTCACTCCAAACATCATGAACATTTCTCATAGGTAAATCTTCATACATACTTATTTCTTCTAAAATAACTCCTTTTTCTATTTCCAAATCGGCCGCAGGAAAAGTAGGGTTAAGATACATATCAGCAATAATCTCAATCATTTTCTCATTATGTTTATAATGAGCCTTAGCCCAATAACCAGTAAATTCTTGAGAAGTAAAAGCATTATATTGAGCACCCAAAGCATCGAGTTCTTTTGCAATATCCATAGCCGTTGGTCTTTTTTTTGTGCCTTTAAAACACATATGTTCAAGAAAATGGGAGAGTCCATTTATTTTTTTCGTCTCATATTTTGATCCAGCTTCAATTAAACTCATTACCGTTACAGAAGATACATCCTTCATAGGAACAACAACAACTCTCAAACCATTTTTTAATATTTTCTTTTTATAATTCATAGTAGTAAGTATAGAATAACCAATTTTTATAAAAAAAGCAAATAAATTATACCACATTTATTCCTAGGAAGAGGGGAACCCTCTTGTTTTTGAGGTGTGTTATAATTTTTTTAATTTGGAAATAAAATTTTTTTATTGTAAAATAGTAATGAGATGAAAAATAAAACTGTATTTATAGGACACCCCATAGCTGGCGATATTCAAAGAAACATTAAAAAAGTTCTCCAAATTTGTGAAGGGGTTCATACTCATAATATAATTCCAGTAGCCCCATATCTTGTTTCTCTTCAATATCTTAATGACGAAGTGGTTGAAGATAGACAACTTGGTATGGAAGCAAACAATGAATGTTTGCGTCGTAAATATATAGACGAACTCTGGCTTTATGGAGATCGTATTTCTTCTGGTATGTAAAGAGAGATTCTACTCGCTCAAGAGTTTGGTATTCCTGTGGTAGCCAAAACAGAAGGAACTCAAAGAGATCTAAATAATATTAAATAAAATGATAGCAAACGAACTTAGGAAAAAATATTTGGAATTTTTTGAAAGCAAAGGGCATAAAATAATCCCAAGTGCATCATTAATACCGGAAAATGATCCAACAGTGCTTTTTACGACAGCTGGTATGCATCCACTTGTTCCTTATTTAGTGGGTGAAAAACATCCAGCTGGAAATAGATTAGTTGATGTTCAAAAATGCATCAGAACCGGAGATATAGAAGAAGTGGGAGATGGCAGTCACCATACTTTTTTTGAGATGCTCGGAAATTGGTCTTTAGGTGATTACTTCAAAAAAGAAGCTATTGAGTGGAGTTTTGAATTTTTAACCTCAAAAGAATGGCTTGGTTTAAATAAAGATAGATTGGCTGTCTCCGTCTTTGAAGGAGATGATGATGCTCCTTTTGATGAAGAAGCATTTGAAATATGGAAAAGTTTGGGAATTCCAGAGAAAAGAATTGCTAAATTACCTAAAAAAAGTAACTGGTGGGGACCAGCAGGAAAAACAGGACCATGTGGACCAGATACAGAAATGTTTTATTGGACCGGAAACTCAGACAAGATTCCAGAGAGTTTTAATGATGACAACAACTTATGGCTTGAAATTTGGAATGATGTTTTTATGCAATACAATAAAATAACTGATGGAAAATATGAAGAGCTTTTGCAAAAAAATGTTGACACAGGCATGGGACTAGAGCGAACGCTAGCGGTAATGAATGATTTGAACGACAATTACAAAACAGATATTTTTTGGCCAATTATAGAAAAAATAGAAAATCTCTCTGATAAAAAATATGATGATAATCTAAAAGAAATGAGAATAATTGCTGACCACTTAAAAGCAACTACTTTTATTTTGGGAGATGAAAAAGGTATTACTCCTTCCAACACCGGACAAGGTTATGTTTTAAGGAGACTCATCCGTCGAGCAGTTAGATATGGAAATAAACTTGGATTAAAAAACTTCACTAAAGAAGTAGCCGAAGTAGTAATAGAAATATATAAAGATGTTTATCCTGAACTTTCAAAAAATAAAGATTCTATTTTTAATAATTTAAAAAAAGAAGAGGAAAAGTTTGAAAAGACTTTAGAAAATGGTTTAAGAGAATTTGAAAAAGGAACTGATCCATTTACCCTTTTTACTTCATACGGTTTTCCATTTGAACTAACCAAAGAATTGTCAAAAGAAAAAGGGATAGAAATTGATGAAAATAAATTCAATGAACAATTAAGAAAACACCAAGAACTTTCTCGTACTTCTGGAGCTGGTATGTTTAAAGGAGGACTTTCTGATTCAGGTGAAGAAACTAAAAAACTCCACACAGCTACTCATCTTTTGAGACAAGCGTTAGAAAACATTTTGGGAGAAAAGATAACCCAAAAAGGAAGCAACATAAATGCAGAACGATTGCGTTTTGATTTTACTTTTGGACGAAAAATGACTGACAAAGAAAAAACAAAAGTAGAAAATTTAGTTAATGAAAAAATTTCTGAAAAGCTACCTGTCAACAAAGTAATAATGAAAAAAGTTGATGCAGAAAAAAGTGGTGCTGTTCATACTTTTGGAGATAAGTATGGCGATAAGGTTAGTATTTATTATATAGGAGACTCTCTTGAATCTGCTTGGTCAAAAGAATTTTGTGGCGGACCTCATGTTTCCAATACAAGTGAACTTGCTTCAAAAAATGCAACCCAAACAGGAAAATTTAAAATAATAAAGGAGGAAGCAATCTCAGCAGGAGTCCGTCGCATCAAAGCAACATTAACTTAATTAGCCCAAAGTCCGACTTTGGGTTTTAATAAAAAAATATGCAAAGAAAAAATAATTTCACTGAAGGAGAATTTTATCATCTTTATAACAGAGGAAACAGTAAACAAAATATTTTTCTTGATAATCAAGACAAAAGAAGATTTATAAAAATGCTGTATCTTTCCAATTCAAAAAAACGTATGAATTTTCGGGAAGATATTGTAAAGAAAAAAATAGATGTTTGGGAATTTGATAGAGGAAAATCTATTGTCTCAATTGGTGCCTGGGTACTCATGCCAAACCATTTTCATATTTTTATAACTCCAACATCTAGCCCTACATCGGATGTTGGGTTAAATAGAGTTAGTTTTTTTATGAAGAAACTTTGCATATCTTATTCAAAGTATTTTAACAAAAAATATAAACGTACAGGCAGTTTATTTGAGACCAATTTTAAAAGTTCTTTTATTGATTCAGATCGATATTTAAAATACCTTTTTTCTTATATTCATTTAAACCCTGTTAAACTTATTGATTCAAAATGGAAAGAAAACGGCATAAAAGATATAAAGAAAACAAATAATTTTCTGGAAAATTATGAATGGAGTAGTTATAAAGATTATTGTGGTGAAAAAAGAATACAAGAAAAAATTCTTTCAAAAAAAGATTTCCCAAAATATTTTGATTATCCAAAAGTATTTAAAGATGAAATATTTGATTGGTTATTATTTAGCCCTACATCGGATGTTGGGTATAAAATTTAATTATTTTTCCACAAGTTTGTTGCATACAAAGTAAAATAAAGGTTTATAATAAAGATATGCTTAAAATACAATTTAGCGATGTTACTCCTCCAGAAAAAAGAACTATTAGAAATATCCCCATTCCTACTGGTGGCAAAAGGAAAACACCGGTTATTAAAAAACCAGAGGAAAATTCTGTTTCTGAAATGGAATCAACCGAAAATACGAAAAGCAATAATCCTTACGAATATTACTATCCCAAAAAGAAAAAAATACCGGAACAACATAATAGTTTAAATAAAACAAGGAAAAAGCAGTGGATATTTGGAATTATCGCTTTATTTTTAATTGGTGTTTTTATGGTAAGTATGATGACTGTATTTGCTTCGGCCACTATAAATATTACACCCAAAAGTCAGCAAGTTAATGTGGACATAAAAATAGTTGGAACCAAAAATAAAATAGAAGTAAATGCAGTTAGATATGAAGTTATAAAACTTTCAAAAGTAAAAACAGTTTCGGTACCGGCTACAGGAGAAGAAGTTGTAGAATTAAAAGCTTCAGGAAAAATTGTGGTCTATAATAATTTTTCTTCCAGATCACAAAGGCTTATCATTCGCACCAGATTTGAAAGTCCGAAAGGTTTGATATACAGAATACCAGAGTCAATTGTTGTTCCGGGTAAAACAATTAAAAATGGAAAGGAAACACCCGGCAGTATAGAAGTGAAAGTCTTTGCCGATGAAGCTGGAGAAAAATATAACATTAAAAAAACCGATTTTACCATCCCCGGCTTTAAAAATAATGCCAGTCGTTACAAAAATTTTTACGCCAGATCCTCCACTGAAATGATAGGTGGCTTTATGGGCAAAAGAAAGAAATTGATTGAAAGTGCTAAAAAAGAAGCTTTGCAAAATATTCAATCAGAAGCAGAATTAGCACTTAAAAAAGATTTAAAATCAAAAGTGCCAGAAGAATTGACTTTACTATTCGGTTCCTTTAAATATGAATCCAAAGAATTACCTCCAAAAGAAAGCGGTTCGTCCGTTATAATAAGTAAAGAAGTTACTGCTTATGTCACTATGTTAAATAAACAAGATTTATCTAAAGAAATAACAAATAAATATATTTCTAAATCCACAGATTGGTCCAATATCAAACCTATAGTTGAAGATTTTTCTTCTTTAAAAATAGTGGATATGTCTAAAGATCCATCAGATGCCAACAAAATAGATTTGCAAATAAAAGGCAAAGTTAAAGTTTGGGCGAATATTGATATAAATACTATAAATCAAAAATTATTGGGTGCTCCCAAAAATAGGGTAGCAAAACTTATGAATGAATTTGCCGGAATTTCAAGTATAACCGCAATTATAAGACCTGTTTGGAAACAATCTTTTCCTAAAGACCCTTTAAAAATACATGTTCAAACAATCACTAATAAATAGACTTGCATTGATATGGCTTATATGTTAACCTTTTTTGGTCATTGTTTCATTTCAAATGATAGATAAAGAGAGGTCAGAAACAAGTGTTGGTATAATAACGGAAGCGCTTCCAAATGCGTTTTTTCGTGTCAAGTTAAAAGAAAAAGAAATGCTTGCGTATTTATCAGGCAAGATGAGAATCCATAGAATCAAAGTGATGATTGGAGACTCGGTGGAAGTAGTTATTGATCCATATGGAGGAAAAGGTAGGATTGTGCGTAGACTTGATAATAGAAGGGCTAATTATACGAATATTAAAAAATGAAAGTAAAAACTTCAGTAAAAAAAATGTGTCCAAAATGTCAACTAGTTCGTAGAGGAGGTATTTTGTTTGTTGTATGTAAAAACAATCCAAAACATAAACAAAGACAAGGGTAATGAATAAAAAAGTTTAAAAGTATAAAGTTTATAAAGTAAAAATGAGAATTTTAGGAATTACAATACCGGAAGATAAAAGACTTGAAATAAGTTTAACAACCCTTTTTGGAATCGGGCGTTCTCGTGCTAAAAAAATTTTAGATGAAACAAAAATAGATTGGGGAGTCAAAGTAAAAGATTTGGATACCAAGAAAGAAAATGAAATAAAAAAAATAATAGGAAATTTAAAAGTTGAAGGTGATTTAAGAAGAGAAATTTCCGGAAACATAAAAAGACTTAAAGAAATAAAATGTTACAGAGGAATAAGGCATTCGCGATCTTTACCAACCAGAGGTCAAAGAACTAAAACCAACTCACGCACCCGTAGAGGCAATGTTAGAAAAACTATGGGCACCGGCAGAAGAGCGGTTGATAAAAAATAAAAAATATATGGGAAAAAAGAGAATTGTAAAAACAGATTCAACACAAGAATTAGAAAGCAAAGTAAAAGATGTTGAAAAAGAAGAATTAAAAAAAGCTGAAGTAAAAACAAACACAGTTAAAGTTTCTGGTAAAAAAAGAGTTAGTTCTGGATTACTTTATGTTAGATCAACATATAACAATACTGTATTGGTATTGACAGACAAAAAAGGTAATGTTTTAGCTACCTCCTCTAGCGGAAAATTAGGATTTAAAGGAGCTAAAAAAGGCACTCCATTCGCCGCCGCCAAAGTGGGCGAAACTTTAGCCATAAAAGCTCAAACTCTGGGTATAAAAGAAATTGGAGCTATTGTAAAAGGAGTTGGATCAGGCAGAGAATCCGGAATAAGAGGTTTTATATCAAAAGGCATAAATTTAACTTCCATAAAAGACGCTACACCAGTGCCTCATAACGGTCCCAAACCAAAGAAACCCAGAAGAGTTTAATATCTATAATAAATAATCATTAAAATATAAATTATGAAGATTGGACCAAAATACAAAATAGCTCGCAGGTTACAAGCCCCTATTTTTGAGAAAACCCAAACTCAAAAATATAGCTTGAGAGAAGAGTATAAAAGTAGAAACAAAAAAAAATTTTTCCGCAAACCGAAAACTGATTTCGCTATTCAATTAAATGAAAAACAAAAAGCGAGAATGTTTTATTGCGTAACGGAAAAACAATTTGCAAAATATGCAAAGCAAGCATTAATCAAAAAAACAAACTCACCAGCGGTAAATCTTTTAAAATCTCTTGAACATCGTCTTGATAATGTGGTATGGAGAGCTGGTATTTTACCAACTCATTTATCTGCCAGACAAGCTGTTTCTCATGGTCATTTTTTGGTAAATGGTAAAAAAGTTTATGTCCCGTCTTTTTCCGTAAAATCAGGTGATAGAATAAATATTCGTCAAGGGAGCAAACAAAACAAATTATTTAACGAGATGGAAAATAAAATAATAGAAACAACATTGCCGGATTGGCTATCTTGGGATAGCAATAAAAAAGAACTTTCCGTAAAAGAAAAGACTTTTAAAGAAACACCTGACTTATTATTTAACCTTGATCAAGTAATTGAGTATTATCAAAGATAATTTTTAACATTATGACAACAGAAAATTTTAATAAAACCATTTTATTACCTTCAAAACCAAAAATAATTTCGGAGGATAATAATAAAGCTGTTTATGAGATTGACGGATTTTACCCTGGATATGGATTTACCATAGGCAATAGTCTTCGCCGTATTATTTTATCTTCTTTGCCTGGAGCGGCTATTACTTCGGTAAAAATAGATGGTATTGAGCATGAATTTTCTTCAATCAAAGGAGTGAAAGAAGATGTGGTCACTATAATGCTCAATATTAAAAGACTTAGAATTAAAATGGTTACCGATGAATCTCAAATATTAACCATAAAAGCGAAAGGAGTAAAAACTATCACCGCTAAAGATATTGAAGTTCCTGGACAAGTGGAAATTATAAACCCAGAACTCGTTATAGCTACCCTTACAGATAAAAATTCAGAATTAAATATAGAAATGACTGCGGAGAAAGGGCTTGGTTTTGTCAGTCGCGATATGCTCCAAAAAGATAAAGTTGATATTGGCACTATAATTATAGATGCTAATTTTACTCCCATCAGAAGAGTCAGTTATGAAGTTGAAAATATGAGAGTTGGTAATCGCACCGATTTTAACCGTTTAAGAATATCTATAAACACAGACGGTAGTATCACCCCCAAAGAATCTCTTGAAAAATCAATAAATATTATGATAGAGCAATTAAAAGCTATTGTTGGATTTAAAGAAAAGGAAGAGTTGTTGGACAAAGATGCCGACATTGCTGATTCCGAAATTACCAGTGAAGACAACCATAGTGACGCTCAAAAAATGGATCCGGAATTTCTAAAAACTCGCATTGAAAATCTAAATTTGTCGGCAAGAACTTTAAATGCTCTCTCAAGTGCCAATATAAGAACAATCGGCGGTTTAGCTAGAAAAAAAGAAAGGGATATTTTAGAGGTAGAAGGACTTGGAGCAAAAGGAGTGGCTGAAATTAAAAGAGTTTTAGGAGAACATAATATTACTTTAAAATAAATGAGACATCATAATATTAACAGAAAATTCGGAAGAGTTCGCAAAGTAAGAAAAGCTTTGATAAATTCTCTTGCTCGTTCTTTAGTATTATATGAAAAAATAGAAACAACGGAGGCGAAAGCGAAGGAACTTAGACCTTTTATTGAAAAAATAATAACAAAAGGTAAACTGCAAACTGTCGCCGCCAGACGAATGATAAACGCCAAAATAGGACCGAAAGCCTCCAAAATAGTGGTTGATAAATTTGCCAAAGAATACGCAGACCGTAAGGGAGGATTTACTAGAATCATCAAATCCAAAATAAGACTCTCAGATGGAAGTAAAATGGCTATTATAGAATTTGTAAAATAAGAATTATAAATTTATGGAACACATATATACAATAGACGCACAGAGTAAAAAATTAGGCAGATTAGCCAGCGAAATCGCTGTTATTCTAATGGGTAAAAATCGCCCTGATTTTACCCGAAACGCTATTCCAGATATAAAAGTGAAAATAACAAATGCCGGAAAAATTTCTGTTACCAATAAAAAAATGGATAATGAAGTTTATAAAAATTATTCAGGTTATCCAGGTGGTTTAAAAGAAAGACCAATGAAAAAAGTTGTCGCAGACAAAGGTATGAGAGAAGTTTTAAGAATTGCCGTAAAAGGTATGTTGCCAAAAAATAAATTGAGAGTTAGGATGATGAAAAATTTAACAATCAGCGAATAACTTCACCACCACCTCTTCTAAATGCAAGAGAAGGGAGAAGAAAAAAACATATAAATATGCCAATAACAAAAACAAAAGAAAAAGTAAGCAAGGACCGATATGTTGAAGCAGTCGGCAGAAGAAAAACCTCCGTAGCCAGAGTGCGCCTTATTCCAGCTTCAAAAAATATTTTCAAAATAAATAACCGCGACTTGGCTTCGTATTTTCCGACTGAAGAACTACGCAAAATAGTGGAAGAAGCTGTAAATAAAGCAAAAATCGGCACTTTTGATATCTCCATACATTTAAAAGGGGGTGGTATTCATTCCCAAGCGGAAGCAGTGCGACATGGTATTTCCAGAGTATTGATAAAAATTGACGAAGCTTTAAAATTAAAACTTAAAACTGCCGGATTTTTAAAACGCGACCCTCGTGCCAAAGAGCGTCGCAAATTCGGTCTCAAAAAAGCAAGGAAATCGGCTCAATGGTCTAAGAGGTAGAAAATTCTGATTATCAGAATTAAAATAAAAATATGCGAAACAAGAAAAAAGAAAATTTTGACGATATAATTTTTGATAATGAAGATGGGGAAAATAATCCAACCAACACTATCAAAAAACTTCGGCAAAAAATAAAAGATTTAGAAGAGAAAGAAAGAGAGTATCTTGCCGGTTGGCAAAAAGAAAGAGCTGATAGCGTAAACTTGCGTAAAAAACTGGAAGAAGAAAAAAAAGAATATGCCAAATTTGCCAAAGAAGATATTTCAACCGAACTCATATCCGTTCTTGATTCATTTGATTCAGCTTTTAAAAATAAAGAAGCTTGGGAAAAAGTGGATAAAAATTGGAGACAAGGAATAGAATATATTCACGCTCAACTTATAAATGTGCTTTCAAATCACGGTGTATCTATTATTTCTCCTTTAGGTGAGCAATTTAATCCAAAAAGAGATGAAGCAGTGGAAAGTGTGGCAGTAACAGATGAAAAAGAAGATGGAAAAATAGTTGAAATAGTAAGTGTTGGTTATAAATTGCAAGATAAAATTATTCGCGCTCCTAAAGTTAAAGTGGGGGAATATAAGAGTCAATAGTAAGTGGTTTGTAGATAATAGCAAGGAAATGCTATAATAATTCAATGACCAAAATTGAGATTGAAAAAATAATAAAAAGAATTCAGAACGACTCCGATAAAAGAATGGAAAAACTTATGAAGCGTCATACCGGAGCCTTGCTTGAGGAATTTCAAAGCAGAGTTTCTGTTATAGCGGAACAATATAGTGATATACAAAAAACTCTTAATTCTCATACTATAACACTTGATTCTCATACTAAAATGTTAAATTCTCACACCAGGACACTTGATTCTCATACTGACCAGATTGCCGGTATACTTGTAAATCTAAATGAAATTAAACTGGATATAAAAGATATAAAATCCGGTTTAGATAAAAAAGTTAATGAAGAACATTTTGTCAATCTGGACACGCGAGTTCAGGTATTGGAAAAACAATAAAAAAAAGAAACTGCTAAACTATGATGTGTCAAGTGTATGAAGAATAAAGTAGTGGTATAATTGGATTCGCTAATATTTAAATTTAGTAAAAAATTATAAATTAACCAAAAAATCATATGTCAAAAATCATTGGAATTGATTTGGGAACTACCAATTCTGCCGTAGCTGTGATGGAAGCCGGCAGTCCAAAAATAATTGAAAATAATGAAGGAGCACGAACCACTCCTTCCATAGTGGCGATTTCAAAAACAGGTGAAAGATTAGTGGGACTTTTAGCCAGAAGACAAGCAGTAACTAATCCTAAAAATACTATCTTCGGCATTAAAAGATTTATTGGTCATAATTTTAACGAAGAAGCTATTCAAAAAGATAAAGAGACGGTGCCTTTTGAAATTTCCGCTTCAAGTACTGGTGGGGTGCAAGTAAAAATGAATGACAAAAATTACAGACCGGAAGAAATTTCCGCTATGATTTTATCCAAATTAAAAACTGACGCCGAAGCGAAATTGGGAGAAAAAGTAACTGAAGCCATTATCACTGTGCCGGCCTATTTTAACGACGCTCAGAGAAAAGCCACTAAAGATGCCGGTCAAATAGCCGGACTAGAGGTTAAAAGGATTATCAATGAACCAACCGCCGCCGCTCTCGCTTACGGTTTTAATAAAAAGAAAAATGAACAAATCGCCGTCTTTGATTTTGGTGGTGGCACTTTTGACATATCAGTTTTAGAAATAGGGGATGATGTGGTTGAAGTTAAAGCGACCGATGGAGATTCCCACTTGGGAGGCAAAGATATTGACCAAAAGATTATTCATTGGTTGGCAAATGAATTTAAAAAAGAATCCGGTATAGATATCACCAAAGACCCATTAGCTCTACAAAGATTAGATGAAGCGGCTGAAAAAGCTAAAATTGAGCTTTCAACAACTACCGAAACAGAAGTTAATATTCCTTTTATCACTTCCGATTCTTCCGGTCCTCGCCATCTGCTCATCAAAATGACCAGAGCTAAATTGGAAGAATTAACTGATGAATTTATTCAAAGAGCGATGAAAATTACCAAACGAGCTATTGAATCTTCACCTTTTAAAGTGAATGAAATAGATGAAGTAATACTGGTGGGAGGACAAACCAGAATGCCAAAAATAATAGAAGAAGTGAAAAAATTCTTTGGTAAAGAACCAAACAAAAGCATCAATCCGGACGAAGTGGTAGCTTTGGGTGCCGCTATTCAAGGTGGTATCATCGGTGGCGATGTTAAAGATATTTTGCTTTTGGATGTTATTCCTCTCTCTCTCGGTATTGAAACTATGGGTAATGTCGCCACTAAATTAATTGATAGAAATACCACTATTCCGGCTTCCAAATCACAAGTATTTTCTACCGCCGCCGATAACCAAACCAGTGTGGAAATACACGTAGTTCAAGGAGAAAGACCATTAGTCGCGGATAACCGAAGTCTTGGACGATTTATTTTAGACGGTATTCCTCCAGCTTCGCGCGGAGTACCGCAAATAGAAGTTACTTTTGATATTGACGCTAATGGAATTTTGAGCGTTAAAGCTAAAGATAAATCAAGCGGTAAAGAGCAGTCTATAAAAATAGAAGGTTCATCCGGTCTCTCCAAAGAAGAAATTGAGAAAATGCAAAAAGACGCCGAAGCTCACGCCACCGAAGACAGTAAGAAAAAAGAAACAGCTGAAGCTAAAAATTTGGCGGAACAATTAATCTACACCGCCGAAAAAGCTCTCAAAGATGCCGAGGGTAAAATAACTGATGAAATTAAAAAAGAGGTAGAAAGTAAAGTAGAAGAATTAAAAAAAGTTAAAGATGGAGAAGATGCTAACTCCATAAAAACCGCTACCGAAAATCTTTCCAAAGAAATTCAAAAGATAGGGGAGTATATGCAGAAAAATCCCGCCTCATCAACAGACAAACCTAATTCAGAAACAAAGACAGAAGAAAAGAAAGAAGAACCTAAAAAAGAAGAAAGAGGGGAACAAAAACCGGAGGAAAATAAATAAAAAAACCTATGGCAAAAAATTATTACGATATATTGGGAGTGGATAAAAAAGCTTCAAAAGACGAGATTAAAAAAGCTTTCAGAAAGTTGGCTCGGCAATTGCATCCTGATAAAAAAGGAGGAAATGTTGAAAAATTTAAAGAAGTAAATGAGGCTTATACTATTCTTTCCGATGACCAAAAAAGATCTCAATACGATATGTATGGACAAACTTTTTCGGGAGCCAATCCCGGAGCATCCGGTTTTGGAGGTTTTCAAGGAAATTGGGAAGATATAGCCAGACAAACCGGTTTTGATTTTTCCGGTTTTGCAAATGGTGGACAAGAAGGTTTTGATTTTGGAGATATTTTTGGAGATATTTTTGGCGGAGGAAGAAGATCTAAAACAAAAAGAGGTAGGGATATATCAATAGATATAGAACTCTCTTTTGAAGAAGCAGCGTTCGGAGTGGAAAGAAATATTCTTTTAAATAAAGTGTCAGTTTGTAATGCTTGTGGCGGTAGCGGAGCCAAAAAAGGAACTGAAATGATAATTTGTCAAACTTGCAACGGTAAAGGAAAAATAAGAGAACTTAAAAAGTCTATTTTTGGTTCCATTGAAATGACTCGCGTTTGCGAAGCTTGTGCCGGTTCGGGTAAAATTCCAAAAGAAAAATGCAATTTTTGCGATGGTTTGGGTATTACTAAAAAAGCCGAAGAAATAAAAATAAAAATTCCGGTTGGTATAGATGATGGCGAAATGATTCGTCTTGCTGGAGGTGGTGAAGCGGTTAAAGGAGGCACTTCAGGCGATCTATATATAAAAATTCATGTAAAAAAACATAAAATATTCCATAAAGAAGGCAATGACTTGATAATGAATCTGGATGTAAAGCTTTCTGATGCTTTACTTGGTGCTAAAATAGACATTCAAACTTTAGACGAAATTTCCACTCTTAAAATTCCAGAAGGTATAAATACCGGCGATATTCTGCAAATAAAAGGTAAAGGAGTGATGGATAGAGTTAGAGGTCGCGGTGATATTTTAATTCATATTAGAGTTATCTTACCTAAAAAACTTTCCAAATCAGCTCGTCAAGCTATTGAAAAATTGAGAGAAGAAGGAATGTAAAAATAAAATTATAATTTAATAGTTAACATAAATAATAAATCATGATTGATCCAAAAAAAATAAATATGAACGAATTGCCTAAGAAATTTTGTGATGGCGCTATTGGAGCTTTTGGTAAAGAAATTTTTTCTTTTTCAATAACTTCAGGAAATAGTTTGGATTCTTTTGCTGCTACTCCCCAAATAATGAAAAGTATTAGCATTTGGATGAATAATCAAATAAAAAATTATGAAAAACAATTTGGAGTAATTGATATGACTCCACCTAAAATACAAAGTCCAATTCAAATTGCTGATTTAAAAAAAGATGATAGCGATAAATAATGAAAATATTTGTAAAAGCTAAAGCTGGGGCAAAAAAAGAGAAAGTAATTCCACCAATTGCAAAACTATGGAAAGATGAAAATAATAAATCCGTTGAAAAGGAGTGGTTTACTGTTTGGGTTAAAGAACCTCCGATGCAAGGAAGAGCAAATGTAGCTATCTCTAAAGTTTTAGCAAAACATTTCAAAATTTTTCCCTCACAAGTAAATTTAATATCTGGATATTCCTCCAAACAAAAAGTATTTGAAATTGATAAATAAATATAAAGAGATACAATATCTTTATATGACTCAAAAAGAAGCTTTGGATATTTTAAAAACTGGCAGAAATGTTTTTTTAACCGGTGCGGCCGGCAGTGGCAAGACTTATGTTTTAAGAGAATATATAGACTATTTAAAAAACCTTGACGCCAACATAGGCATCACAGCTTCTACTGGTATCGCCGCTACTCATATGGGTGGTATTACCATTCATTCTTGGAGTGGTATCGGCATTAGAGATAATTTAGATAGAAGCGATCTTAAAGAAATCGCGGATAAAAAATATGTCAGAAATAAAGTGGCGAAAGCTTCAGTGCTTATTATAGATGAGATATCAATGCTTCATCATTTTAGACTTGACCTTATTGATAAAGTGATCAAGGAAATAAAAAACTCATCGGAAGCATTTGGAGGAATGCAAGTTGTTTTTTGCGGTGATTTTTTTCAACTGCCACCAGTCAGCAGACCTTCGGACCCGGAAGCTTTTTTTGTTTATCATTCGGATACTTGGAAAAATTTAAATTTAAAAGTTTGTTATTTATCCGAACAACACCGACAAAATGATACCGAATATTTAAAGATTTTAAATGCCATCAGAAGCTCTTCCATTTCGGAAGAAATTATAAAAATCTTAAAAAAAAGTTCTAGCCCAAAGTCCAACTTTGGGCTGGAGTCAACTAAACTCTATTCTCATAATAAAAATGTTAATGCTGAAAATGAAATGGAATTAAAAAATATATCCGGCAAAATGTTTGAATATAAAATGCAAGAAAGAGGCGGAAAAAATTTAATAAACTCCTTAAAAAAAAGTTGCTTAGCTCCGGAAATTTTAAAATTAAAAGAAGGGGCTAAAGTAATGTTTATTAAAAATAATTTTGATAAAGGTTATGTTAATGGCACTTTAGGCGTGGTGATTAAGTGCAATTTAGGAGAAATAAAAGTAAAGATTCTTGCTGGTAAAATTATAGAAGCAGAAAAAGAAAGTTGGCGAATTGAAGAAGATGGCAGAAGCAAGGCGGAGATAACCCAATATCCACTTCGGCTCGCTTGGGCCATCACAATTCATAAAAGTCAAGGTATGTCGTTAGACGCCGCTGAAATTGATTTATCCGGTTCTTTTGAAAGGGGAATGGGTTACGTGGCTCTTTCCAGAGTGCGTTCGCTTCAAGGACTTTTTCTAAAAGGTTTAAATGAAATGGCTCTTAAAGTAAACGAAGAAGTTTTAGAATTTGACAATCAATTTAAAAAACTCTCTAAAACTAATTCTTTTCATATTAAAACTATGGGTGAAGAAAAATTGGAGAGAATGCAAAAAGAGTTTGCAGATAAAATTAAAGGCAAAAAACCAAAAGAAAAAAAACTGGATACAATCTCGGAAACTAAAAAAATGCTGGATGAAGGAATGAATATAAAAAATATTGCTAAAGAGAGAGGATTAAAAATCGGCACTATTTTAGACCATATAGAAAAAATAAAAGAAAAAAATCCGAAATACAATATTTACAATCTCCAAAACGGCATACCTAAAACTAAATTTAAAGAAATCTATAAAACTTTTCATAAAGTGGGAATAAGCGAAGGCGGTTTTTATAAACTGGCTCCAATCAAAGATTTGCTTGGTTCTAAATATTCCTATGAAGACCTCCGTTTGGTCCGTTTGTTTTTGTAAAATATAAAAAATATTATACCACACCCTAAAATGAAGAGGGTTCCCCTCTTTCTTTTTTAAAATATGGTATAATAATTGTGAATTATTATTAATTAATAAAATAAAAAATGAAAAAATATTATTTTGGAAATATTGAAAAAGAAACAGAAGAAAATGATAATTTTCGCAAAGTGATTTTCACTGGCGAAAAAAGTCAATTAGTTTTAATGTCTTTGCCTGTTGGTTGCGATATTGGAATGGAAACTCACCAAAATGTGGACCAATTTTTTAGAATTGAATCTGGAAAAGGTAAAGTGATTATTGACGGAGAGGAGTTGGAATTTTCTGATAACTTCGCATTCGTTGTGCCGGCAAAAGCGGAGCATAATGTTATAAATACCGGAGATGAAGAAGTAAAATTATATACTATTTATTCTCCAGCCAATCATATTGAGGGCCGAATACATAAAACTAAAGAAGAGGCTGAGGCGGATACAGAAGATGAAGATTTTGGGCATTCAATCCAATAAACTGATTATTTGAAATAAAAGAAAATAATTGGTATTATCGGGATATGCAAAAAACTATACTTTCAGGGGTAAAGCCAACAGGTAGGCCACATCTAGGCAACTATTTTGGAGCTATGAAGCAATTTGTAGAACTTCAAAATAAAAATAAAGATGGGATAAATTATTTCTTTATTGCCGACTATCATGCTTTAAACTTGATTCAAAATGCAAAAGAAATAAGAGAATTATCTTTAGGTGTTGTGATTGATTTTTTGGCTATAGGACTTGATCCAAAAAAATCTGTTATCTTCAAACAATCTGATATACAAGAGCATACTGAGCTAGCTTGGATATTTGACACTATTACTACTGTGCCGTATCTTAAGCGAGCTCATGCTTATAAAGATGCGCTCACTAAAGGTAAAGAAGAAGAGGTAAGTGCCGGGACTTTTACCTACCCAATGCTGATGGCGGCTGATATTCTACTTTATGACACTGATATCGTGCCCGTTGGTCAAGACCAAAAACAGCATATTGAATTCGCTAGAGATACCGCCGAAAAATTTAATAGAATTTTTGGAGAAACTTTTAAAATCCCCGATGCTTATATTGTTAAAAATGCGGAAACCGTTCTTGGAACAGACGGCAAAAAAATGAGTAAAAGTTATAACAATACTATTCCGCTCTTTGCTACAGATGAAGAAATAGAAAAAACAGTAATGAGTATTGTTACTGATTCATCAGGAGAAAGACCAGAAAATGTTTTTGCCATTCATTCACTTTTTAAATCAAAAGAAGAATTGGAAAAAGTTTACAAAGAAAACAAGGGTAAATATAAAGTGTTAAAAGAAGCTTTGATTAAAGATCTTAAAGATTTTATAAAACCTATGCGGAAAAAGAGAGAAAAGATTGCTTCTGACAAAGAAGCAGTTTACAAAATTCTTGAAGAAGGTAAAAAAAAGGCCCGCGCTACCGCACGAGCCAAAATGCAAAGAGTTAAAAAAGTTATAGGGGTTGATTAGAAAAAGTGTCAAGGGGAACCCTTGACACTTAGCTGATGCAAAAAATATGGTTTTCTGCTATATTTTAAAATATGAAAAGAATATACATAAAAGATTTAGAAGATCACATCGGGAAAGAAGTTATTATTAAGGGGTGGGTTAATGTTAGGCGAGATCAAGGCAAAATGGTATTTATGGATATGCGGGATTTTTCAGGTATTGTTCAATGTGTGGTTTTACCTAAAAGCCCAGCTATTGAAATAGTAAAAGAAGTTCGTACCGAATGGGTTTTGGCTATAACAGGAATAGTAAATGAAAGACCAGCAAAAAACATTAAAGCAGATATTTTAAATGGCAATATAGAAATAGAAATCAAAAATATTGAAATTTTAAATAAAGCGGAAACACCACCTTTTGAAATAACGGAAGACACTAAAGAGGTTGACGAAAATGTTCGTCTTAAATACCGCTACTTGGATTTGCGTACAAAAAGAATGCAAGAAAATATGCGTGCTCGCGATAAGATAATTTCTTTTTTCCGCAATTATATGCACAAAAATGATTTTGTGGAAATAGAAACTCCTATAATGATGAAAGGCACCCCTGAAGGTTCTCGAGAATATATAGTGCCTTCACGCCTTCATAAAGGCAAGTTTTATGTCTTACCTCAATCACCTCAACAGTTCAAACAACTGTTAATGGTAGCTGGTTTTGAAAAATATTTTCAAATTGCCAGATGTATGAGAGATGAGGACCAAAGAGGGGATAGACAACCGGAATTTACTCAACTTGATTATGAAATGTCTTTCGTAGAGCAAAAAGATGTTTTAGAATATACTGAAAAAATGTTCATTGAGCTGGTCAAAATTCTTTATCCGAATAAAAAAATAACTCAAATCCCATTTCCAATTCTGACTTATAAAGAATCAATAAAAAAATATGGTTCCGATAAGCCGGATTTAAGAAAAAACAAAAATAATCCAGATGAGCTGGCTTTTGCTTGGATAGTTGATTTTCCTATGTTTGAAAAAACCGAAGAAGGAGAAATCCAAGCGGCGCATCATCCATTTTGTTCTATAAAACCGGAAGATAAGGAAAATTTTATGAAAGGAGAGGATATTTTCTCATTGAGAGCAAACGCTTATGATCTGGTTTTAAATGGTTATGAACTTTCCTCCGGGTCAATCAGAATTCACGATAGAGAAGAACAAAAACAAGTTTTTAAACTCTTGGGAATTTCAGAAGAGGACCAACAGAAAAAATTTGGTCATATATTGGAGGCTTTCACTTATGGCGCACCTCCTCATGGGGGTTTTGCACCCGGAATTGACCGCGTAGTAATGCTTCTTCAAAACGAACCCAATATTCGCGAGGTAATCGCTTTTCCAAAAACAGGAGAAGGCAGAGATCTGATGATGAATGCCCCGAGCGAAATTTCCAAAAAACAACTCAAAGAACTCGGTTTGAAAATAGAATAAAAAAAGAAAAGATGAAATCTGTTAGAATAAATATATGAAAGCGGAATTTAAAGTTAGAGTGGGAAATTTTGAAGGACCTTTGGATTTACTCTTAACTTTTATTGAAAAAAGAAAACTTCATATAAGTGATGTTTCACTTTCTCAAGTAGCTGATAAATTCATAGAATATACAAAATCTTTCAATGACTTTTCAATTAGCGACTCAGCTGATTTTATTTTAATCGCTTCCACTTTACTTCTTATAAAATCAAAGTCGCTTTTACCAAATTTACCTTTAACCGAAGAAGAGCAGGGAAGTATTGAAGATTTGGAAAACAGATTATCTTCTTATAAAAAATACAAAGAACTTTCTCTAAATTTGGAGAAAATGTTTGGCAATTTTCTTTATTTTGCCAGAGAAAAAAAGAAAATAAATACAGTTTTTTCGCCAACGCCTGAAATTACTAAAATATCTATTCAAAATGCCTTGCGAGAAGTAATCAAAAATATGCCTCAAAAAATAACAAGCTTGCCAAAAGTGGCAGTAAAAAAAATAATAAGTCTGGAAGAAACCATAGAAAAATTAAAAAAGAGAATTCAAATTAGTCTGAAAACAAATTTTAAAGATTTTGCAGGTGTGGGAAAAGCGGAAAAAGTCAATATTATAGTAAGTTTTTTGGCTATGTTAGAATTGGTAAAAGAAGGATTGGTTAGAGTAAATCAAAATAAACATTTTGAAGATATAGAAATTGAAGGAGAAAATACAGGAGTACCGACCTATTATTAAATTTTATATATGAATTTAGAACAAAAAATAGAAGCTTTGCTTTTTTATAAAAATGAACCAATGGAGATAAAAACTTTATCTAAATTGTTGAATGAAAAAGAAAAAGAAGTTAGAGAAGCTTTACAAAATTTAGCAAATTCATTGGAAAATAGAGGAATTTGTCTTATTATGACAGAAAAAGAAGTGAGTTTAGCTACTGCATCAGATACAAAAGACCTAATAGAACAAGTTGCTAAAGATGAAATGAGCAAAGAAATAGGCAAGGCTGGACTCGAAACATTGGCTATAATACTCTATAATGGACCTGTATCCAGAAGGGAGATTGATTATATAAGAGGAGTTAATTCTGCCTTTATATTAAGAAATCTTTGTATGCGAGGATTAGCAGAAAGAGAGCCAGATTCAAAAGATCAAAGAGTCTTTAAATATAAAGGTAGTCTGTTTCTTTTGGCTCATTTAGGTATAAAAAATATTGAAGAATTGCCGGAATTTGAGATTTTTAAAAAGAAAATGAATGGATCAAAAGAAGGTTTGGAAGAAGAGGAAAATAATTAAAAAATGAAAAATAAAATAAATAATTTTAAAAATCTTTGGAGAATAGAGAAAAGAACAAAATATTTTGTTTATATTCTTACTGGGTTTTGTCTTACCTCTATCGCTCTTTTTGCTCTTCTTGTTGTTGGTAAAAATTCACTGATTAAAAAAGAAAACATTACCGCCCAAAAAATAGACCAATTTGAAAATATAAAACTTAAAGCTAAAGGAGTGGTAGTTTTTGATGTGATAAATAATAGGGATTTATTTTCTAAAAATCCGGATTTGCCTTTACCTTTGGCTTCTCTGACTAAAGTGTTAACAGCTGTTGTCGCCAGTGAAAAATTAAATGATAATCAAAAAATAAAAATTACCAGAGAAGATCTAAAACCGGAAGGGGATTCCGGTTTAATTGTCGGGGATACTTGGCGAGCACGCAATTTAAGAGACTTTACTCTGCTTACTTCTTCCAATGATGGTGCTTTTGCTTTAGCCACAGTCGCGGAAGCCAAAAGTAGTCCAATTTCAGAAAAGCCGATAACTGATGGAAAAGATCTTAGAATTCAATTTGTAAAAGCAATGAATAATACCGCTTCAAAAATAGGTCTTTCAAACAGCAAATTTTTTAATGAACACGGATTAGATAGAGAAATTGATAAAAATGGACAAATTATAGTTGTAGGCGGAGCTTATGGATCGGCTCGTGATATGGCTTCACTTTTTGAATATACTCTTAAAAATCATCCAGAGATTTTGGAAGCCACTCGTTATAAAAATCTTCAATTTGCCAGTGCCAATAAAATATATCACGCAAATAATACAAATATTTTTGTAAATAAAATACCAAATTTAATAGCTTCAAAAACCGGTTTTACCGATTTGGCGGGTGGTAATTTGGTAGTCGCTTTTGACGCCGGTCTTAATCGTCCCATTATTATTTCTGTTCTCGGTTCTACCGAAGAAGGTCGTTTTACAGATGTGCTTCAATTAGTAGAAACAACCATTAAACAACTCCCTAATTTATAAATATGATAATAGATATTGTAAAAGTATTTTTGCCGGCGGTGGGAGCGTTTATTTTAGGAATTTTATTTACTCCTCTCTTAACCAACTTTTTATATTCTCACAAAATGTGGAAAAAGAGGGGAGGCAAAACAGCTCTTGACGGCACTGAGGCAAAAATTTTCAATCAGCTTCATAAAGAAAAAGAAGTCAATACTCCAAGAATGGGGGGTATTATTATTTGGTTTAGCGTTGCTACTATTATTATCGGTATTTGGCTTGTGTCGCAATTTTTTCCAAGTGAAATAATGGTTAAACTTGATTTTCTTTCCAGAAATCAAACTTGGTTGCCGTTAGCAACTCTAATTATCGGTGCCTTAGCCGGATTGATTGATGATTATTTGGAAATAAGAGATCCAAAAACAGACAAAGGAAAAACTGGAGGACTTCCTTTAAAAAAGCGTTTAATAATCGTATCTGTTATCGCTTTGGCTGTGGCTTTTTGGTTTTATATAAAATTGGATGTAACTGGAATTGGTTTGCCATTTACAAATACATTCGGAAGGGGAGAATTATATTTAGGTCCTATTTTTATAGTGTTATTTCTGCTAACCGCTTTATTTATTTATGCCGGCGGAGTGATAGACGGACTTGATGGTTTGGCCGGAGGAGTTTTTAGCACTATGTTCGCCGCCTACGGGGGTATCGCTTTTTACCAACAACAAATTGACTTGGCTGCTTTTTGTGCTACTGTAGCCGGTGGTATCTTGGCATTTTTATGGTTTAATATTCCGCCCGCCAGATTTTATATGTCGGAAACAGGTACCATGGGATTAACTCTCACCTTAACTGTGGTCGCCTTTATGACTGATACTTTGGGAGGAGGTTACGGACTTTTAGTACTGCCTGTCATCGCATTACCGCTCGTTATAACCGTTCTTTCTAATATTATTCAAATATTTTCAAAAAAATTCAGAGGCAAAAAAGTTTTTCTAGTCGCACCTTTACATCATCATTTTGAAGCTATTGGTTGGCCAGCCTATAAAGTGACTATGCGTTATTGGATTTTTTCTCTTGTTGCCGCCATCCTTGGCATTACTTTAGCACTGATTGGGTAAAAGTGATAAAATAACTTTATGGTTGCTAGAATTGGTAAAATAAACAGACCATTTTTATTTTTAACTATTTTACTGATAGTGGGCGGTTTTTTTATTTTCAGTTCAGCTTCACTTGGAGTATTGGCTAGAAACGAAATTAAGTTTTCAAGTGTTGCTTTTAATCAGCTTTTTTACGGATTGTTTTTGGGCTCTATCGCTTGTCTTATTTTTGCTCATATTGATTATCGTATCTGGAAAAAATATTCTTTTGTTTTTTTTATAGGTTCTATATTGCTCACTCTTTTGGTTTTTGCACCGGGAATCGGTTTAGGGCATGGTGGAGCTAGGCGTTGGATTGATTTGGGTTTTATTTCATTTCAACCGGCAGAATTATTAAAAATCACTTTTATAATATATTTCGCCGCTTGGCTTTCCGGAATAAAGAATAAAGTGGCTACTTTTTCTTGGGGTCTTTTGCCTTTTCTAGCGTTTACCGGAATATTAGGAGTAATACTTTTGGCTCAGCCAGATACTGACACTTTTGTTATTATTATTTTTGCGGCTTTAGCGATGTATATAGTGGCTGGAGCCAAGTGGCGACATATTTTAATGATAATATTTGTCGGTATGATTATTTTAACTGTTTTGGCTTTAACCAGACCTTATGTAAAACAAAGAATTGATGTGATGCTTCACCCAAACATCAATAATCAAACTAGTGGTTATCAACTTAACCAATCTCTTATCGCAGTGGGGTCAGGACAAATTTGGGGTAGGGGGTTTGGACAAAGTATCCAAAAATTTCATTATCTGCCGGAACCGATGGGAGATTCTGTTTTTGCGGTAGCGGCAGAAGAATTTGGTTTTGTCGGAACTTTTACTATTATTACTCTTTTTGTTATGTTTAGTCTGGAAGGTTTAAAAATTGCGTCAAAAGCGTCGGATAAATTCGGTAGACTAATGTCTTTAGGAATTGTTATACTTATAATATCTCAAACTGTTATAAATATAGGAGGTATGATAGGAATTTTGCCTTTGACTGGAGTTCCTTTACCTTTTATCAGTCATGGTGGTACTGCTCTATTTATTGTTTTAGTTGAAGTGGGTATAGTGATGAATATATCAAAAACTGCCAAAAAAAGAAGTCCAAGTTAATTTTAATTCTTAAATTATGAAAATAATATTTACAGGAGGCGGTTCGGGCGGACATTTTTATCCGATTTTAGCTATTACCGAATCAATTCAAAAAATCGCTAAAGAAAAAAAACTTATCAGTCCGGAAATGTATTTCTTTGCTCCAACTCCATATAATCAAGGTTTACTTTATGACCACAATATTCAATATAAAAAAACAACTGCTGGCAAGATACGCAGATATTTTTCATTATTGAATTTTACTGATTTTTTTAAAACAATTTGGGGAGTTTTGAGTGCTCTTTTAGATGTTTTTGATATTTATCCTGATGTAGTTTTTAGCAAAGGAGGATTTGGTGGTTTTCCTACAGTTATGGCGGCACATCTTTTGCGTATTCCTGTTTTTATTCACGAATCAGATTCCGCGCCAGGAAGAGCCAATAAATGGGCTGGAAAATTTGCCACTCGTATTGCTATTTCTTATAAAGAAACTGCTAAATATTTTCCTCCAGAAAAAGTGGCTTATACCGGACAACCGATTTTGGAAGAACGATTAACACCTATTACCAACGCCGCCGCTGAATTTTTTGATTTTGATGAAAGTTTGCCTACTATATTTATAATGGGTGGCTCTCAAGGAGCTGAAATAATAAATAATGCCATTTTGGATGTATTAGTTAATTTAGTTAAAGATTTTCAAATTATTCACCAAACAGGGCAAGCAAATATTGAAGTAATAAAAGAGTCTGCCGCCGCTATACTTTTAGAGAATCCAAATAAAAAAAGATATAAACCCATGGGATACTTAAATAGCCTTGAAATGCGGATGGCAGCCGGAGCTTGTGATTTAGTAATCAGCCGAGGAGGTTCAACTATATTTGAAATAGCTTCTTGGCAAAAACCCTCTATTATTATTCCCATTACCAAATCAAACGAAAATCATCAAATTAAAAATGCTTTTATTTATGCCAAATCTGGAGCCTGCAGTGTTTTGCAAGAAGAAAATTTAAAATCCCATATACTTCTGGCGGAAATAATGAAAATAATAAAAAATAAAGAAATAAGCGATAAAATGAAGGAGGGAGCTAAAAGTTTTTTCAAACCCAATGCCGCCGACACTATCGCTCGCGAACTTCTTTCTATTATTCTCTCACACGAAAAATTAAATTAACTACACCACACTTCAAAAGTATGAGGGTTCCCCTCTTCTTTTTAGGATGTGGTGTAATTAAATTTTTAATATTCTAATATCTGATATAATTGAAATTATGAATAATAAAAAAATAATAGTTCGTTTTGCACCTTCGCCGACAGGACCTTTTCATTTAGGAAGTGCCAGAACCGCTTTATACAATTATCTTTTTGCTAAAAAAGAAAATGGCGTTATACTTTTGCGTATTGAAGATACCGATAAAGAGAGATCAGAAAAAAAATTTGAAGATGAAATATACGATAGTTTGAAATGGCTTGGTATTGATTATAGTAAAAAAATATTAAAATCATCTGAAAGAACAAAAATTTATAAAGAAAAGTTGCAAGAACTTATTAAAAATAATTTCGCTTATATTTCCAAAGAAAGTGAAGGGCAAAATAAAGAAGTTGTCCGATTTAAAAACCCCGGAGGAAAAATTAAATTTACCGATTTAATAAGAGGGAATATAGAAGAAGATATTTCTAATCTAAAAGATTTTATTATCGCTAAAAATTTAGAAGAACCTCTTTATCATTTAGCGGTAGTGGTTGATGATATTGAAAGTGGCGTTACTCATATTATAAGAGGGGAAGATCATATTTCAAATACCGCTCGTCAAATTTTAATTGCCAGAGCTTTAGGAAAAAAAGAGGATTTTCAGTATGCTCATTTACCTTTAATTCTTGCTAAAGATAAAAGTAAATTATCCAAAAGAAAACACGGAAAAATTGTCTCTCTTAAAAAATATAAAGACCTTGGATATTCTCCGGAAGCTATTTTGAATTTTTTGGCTTTTATAGGTTGGAATCCCGGAGGAGAAAAAGAGATTTTTAGTACGAAAGAACTTATTAAAACTTTTGATATTAAAAAAGTTCAAAAAAAAGGAGGCATTTTCAATATAGAAAAACTTAATTGGTTGAATCGCGAATATATACTCCGACAACCAAAAATTGAACAGCTAGAAAATTTCAGATATCAATTAACACTTGCTAACGCGAAATTTAAAAATCATCAAAAATTAAATAATCAAAAATTTGTAGAAAACTTTTTAGAAATAATATTAAACAAAATACATAGATGGGCAGAAGTGGAAGAATTGGTAGAAGCAAGAGAATTTGACTATTTATTTGAAAAACCAATTTTAGATGTAAACAAAATCTTGTGGAAAAAGCAGGATAAAAATAACGCTAGAGAAAAATTAAAAAAAGTATTGGAAATAATCACCTCACCTAATCTAGAGTCTCAAGATAATCTAAAATGGGATGAGGTTATGAAATACGCTGAAAAAGAAGGGAAAGGAGAAGTTCTTTGGCCTCTGCGATATGCTTTATCAGGTAGAGAAAAATCGCCAGATCCCTTCACTTTAATAAAAATTTTAGGAGCGGGGGAGAGCAAAAAAAGAATTGAAAAAGCCATTAAATTACTCACATAAAATGTCATTTAAAAAACTAACAGTAATCATATTAGCGATGTTTTTAGCGTTTAATATAGCAAATGTTTCTTCCGCTCAATCTATAAATGAATTAAAACAAAATATCAATAATCATAGCAATAAAATAAAACAACTTGATAAAGAAATTAAAATCTATAAAAAAGAAATTGAAGTGGTGGGGAGTCAAGCGAAAACTTTACAAAATGCGGTTAGAGTTCTCGATATAAATCAAAAAAAAATTAGTACTGAAATAAAAAAAACAGGGGTTAATATTAAAAAGACTAATTTGACAATAAATAATTTAAGTGGTGAGATAGGAGATATTGAAAAAAAAATTGCTTCTAATACGGAAGCTATCATCAAAGCTTTAAATGATATGCGTCAAAAAGATGAAGAATCTTTAATAGAAAATTTCCTTACCAATAAAAGTCTCGCTGATATTTTAGATGAATATGAATCAATAAATCAATTTCAACAAAAAGTAAGAGACCATTCTAAAGAACTGGCACTTTATAGAGACAAATTATCTGGCAAAAAAACAATTACTAAAAAAGAAAAAAAGAAACTGGTATCATTAAAATCAGAGCTTGGAGATCAAAATAAAATATTAGCTATAAATAAAAGAAAGAAAAATAATTTACTGACAACCACTAAAAATAAAGAGTCAAATTATAAAAAATTACTCAATGAAAAAAAGAAAGCAAAAGAGAAGTTTGAACAAGAATTATTGGCTTATGAATCTCAACTTCGCGTTGCTATAGATCCCAAGAGTATTCCCAAAGCCGGTTCTGGCATTTTTGCGCCACCGTTTGATAAAATATCATATAAATCTTGTTATAATGGAGGAACCGGTAATTGTATAACACAATTTTTTGGCAATACGAAATTTGCACAGTCAGGAGCGTATAATGGCAAAGGACATAATGGTGTGGATTTTAGAGCCTCTATTGGAACAAAAGTTAAAGCGGTTATGGCCGGCACTATTGTTGAAACAGGAAATACAGATCTTTATAAGGGATGTTATTCTTATGGAAAATGGGTACTTATAAAACATAACAATGGACTTTCCACTTTATACGCGCATTTAAATCTTATAAAAGTTAGAGCCGGTCAAAAAACGCAAACTGGAGAAATAATCGGTTATAGCGGTCAAACCGGTTATGCCACTGGACCGCATCTTCATCTAACCACCTATGCCACAAAAGGTGTAAAAGTTATGCGATTAGGTGCTGTAAAAAAAATAACAAATTGCAAGAACGCCAGAATTCCAGTAGCTTCTTTTAATTCATACTTAAACCCGTTGGATTATTTATAAAAATAATTATTAACTAATTTTAATTTAATTTATTTATAAAATAATGAAAAATAAAAAATCCGGATTTATATCAATAATTTTGATTGTAGTGGTCGCTTTAGTGATACTTAAGTATGTCTATAACATAGATGTAATCGGTTTTTTAACTCAGGGCAAATTTAAAGAATTTTTAGACCAATTTTATAATTTAGGAAATAAAGGTTGGGAAAAATATAATGATATCGTTATTAAAATTTGGAGTTATGTTATTGAATTCATAAAAAATATAGCCACTAAAATAATAGCGAAAACAAAATGATAATTATCAGTCGGGAAGAATTTAAAAAATTATTTTTAAATAACTACCTAAAAGATATATTGTGCGACGTTAATATGAAGTCTACTTCGTCGCCAAACTTTTATATTTAGAATAAGCGGTAGTATTTCCCCAACACGAGATAGAAGATTTCCAAGGCTTGACTCCATATTTCTCAAAAAGAACTCTGGCGTATGAAGTATTTCCTTTTAAAGTAAAAATATTATAGCCGAATCTAACCGAACTTTTATTATGATAATATTCGTTGATTTGCATTACTCCCCTATCTGATTTATTTTGCTCGCCACGAATAGCCTTACCATTAGCGTCATACTGACGAAAACGAGATTCGCACCTGGCAATTTCAATCATAATTGGTATGTCAGAAAAATAATTTCTAACATATTCTTCCACTGTTATACTTTTCTTAATTTTACTGATATCTTTTTTTGGTTGAGATTCCAGAGGTAATACTTGAATAATCGCCTCGGGAACATCGGGAGGTAAAAATGATGCCTTACCAAAACCTGTAATACTTGACGCAATCATCATAAACCCCAAAGCGGTAGTTTGAAAAATAAGCCAATTGTTTAATTTTAATTCTTATTTTAATTCTATCTATTCTCCATCTCTTAATTAAAACAAGTCAAGATATCAGTCAGATAAACTTCAAGCGCGAACCTTAAATTTATTTTTGCAAATAATTTAATAAGTATGCTTGAGCTGAAAAATATCTCTTTAACAACAAAATCCAGCATTTACTGGACTCACATATAGTATAGCATTTTTTAATATTGCTGTCAATAAATTTATATATTGGTATATTTATCTTAAAACTCCCTATACTTCGGATCCACAATAAAGTTGGCGTAAACGGTTTTGGAAGAGTTTATAAAGATAGGACATTGTCCTTTACCGGAACAAGCTCCGCTCCAACCGACAAAAACTCTGCCGACAGCGGGAGTGGCGGTTAAAGTAACCCATATATTAGCCTCATAATTATTGGCACAAGTGGGACCGCAAGCTATACCGCTAGGGCTGCTGGTTATTATCCCCTGCCCCGATTTAATAACATTTAGATTGAAAGATGGAGAAGCCACATTTACAGTAATATGTTTAGTGACTGGACCAGGATTGCAAGCAATAGTGTATATTTTGGTACTTGTTAAACTGCCGGTGTTTAGAGAACCGCTACCATTGGGATAACCTCCGATAGTGGCTGGCGGAGTAATGGAACAAGAAGTGGCTCCCGAATATGACCAACTTAAATTGGTTCCATTGTTAGGATTTGGTAAGTTTGTGTTATTGGCGCTTATAGATACGGTAGCACTAGGTGGAGCTTGACAGGATAAATCAGTGCTCCCAACATAATCTTTCCAAGCATTGGTATTAGGATCTTTAACAGTAAACCACCAAGTATAATGCTGACCGGGAGAGTAGTGCTGATTTGTGCCGTAATACCTCCCGAACTACAAGAATTTAAAGGCCAACAATAACTATTAGCTCCCGGATTCATCCTCACATAATACGGATTATATCCGCTGGCTGTCCAGCTGACATTAGCTTGAGTATATGGAGCTGGGCAGGAGCCTGTTAAATTAGTTGGAGTAACAACTCCTCCGGTTACCGTTACATTACTCCAACTGCCACAATTGTTGTTTTCGTTTGATTCAGTAATAACTCCTGTATTGGTAGGTGAAGTTTTATCAGCACAAGCCCTAACAGAATATGTTCCAGTGGAGGTAAAGGTATAAGTGGGAGAAGTAGCGGTATTATTCGCTCCGGCAGCTAATATTGACATTGGAGTGGCAGTCAGATTAGTTATAGAACCTCCTCCTCCGCTAGCGGTAGCCACTTGAAAGAAATTTGAGAAACTGCTTCCGGTGGAACCCATTCCTTGATTTGCAATAATTGAGCTAAATGTTTGAGCGACATTCACCACAGCGATATTTGGTGAAGAATTGGCTGCGGTTAGATCTGGGGAAGGTGAATTAACAGAGCTAATAATTAACGATGACGAATCAAAACCGCTTAACACTCCGCTTGTTCCAGTCACTTTTATTATATTTGAAGTTGGAGGCGAAGAAGCGGTATTCGTTACGGCAAGAATAAGTGTTGAATAACTATTCGCCGGAACAAAAGTAGTAGAAGGTAAACTACAGTTCGCACTTGAAGGACAACCTGAAATTGCAAGCGAAACATTGCCGGAAAATCCTCCTACAGAATTAACCATCACCCCATAAGTAGCCGCATCGCCTTGATATATAGTTTGCATTATCGGTAACATTGAGATGTTAAAATTTGAAGTGGTACAATCTGCATTGGTAGTACATCCCGGAGTACAAGACCCCCCTAGATGAAAACCTCTTTCTACTGGCGGTACTTGTTGGATGCAGGAGTTTCCTGAACAAACATTATTATAAGTTGGACCTATTTGATAACACCTGCCACCTATGATAGGTGGCGACCCATATCTCTGACATTTACCTGTACACAAATCATAGGTTTGAAAATTACAATATTGGTCTCCCAATGGACGACCTATTTGTGCTGGGGGGCAATTCCCTCCTGTAATACACAGTGTATCACCGTTAGAATAAGTATAACATTTACCCGGAGTGGTACCGTTCAAACAAGTTGTTAAATTTGGCTTGCCGGTACAGAATTTGTTGACAGTAACTGTTACATTAGCTAAATTACCCGTTTCCACCCAAGAATTATCCACATTGCGAATTGTGTAAGTATATGTTGAAGGTGCTGACCCAGTAGTTAAATTCCAGTCAGTCGCACTGTCGTTTGGGCTTTGGTTGCTCCAAAATACTCCATTTTTATAAAGCTTGACTATATTATTTGAATTAGATGTCCAACTTATAGAGGGACTACAAGGTTCAATACAAGATTGTGGGTTAGCATTGATACTGGCTTGAGGTGTTTGAGCTAAAGCTATTTTTGTTTCAAAAGTTCCATATAATAAAATAGTTCCTAAAATTAAAACAAAAAATCCAAGAAACAATAAAATTTTTCCTATTTTCATTTTCCAAAACATTTTTTTTAAGGTAAGCATACTTAAATTTTATCTTTAACGACCTTTAACTTACATTTTTAAGTTTCTATTTTATTATACAATATATAATTCGTTATAACATATATAAAAATGTTAATAACTTTATAAATCAAAAATAATAGTAAAACCACCATATGTGTGTATACATTACCACTGACAGTTGACAAAAAAATGAATTTATAATATAGTGTCAGTTAGATGGGTCCAAGGAGGGCTCTATATATGTTCTCTCGAAAAATCACCTATTTGGCGATGTTGGTCATTCTGCTGTCATGGCCGATCATGGCAGTATCCCGTGGTGGCGAACACCCTGTCATCAACAGTGGCGCTTGCACAGCCACGACCCAAAACCTCCCTCGCGGAGGGGAGGGGTGGATTATCCGGTTTACCCAAACCGGTAACACCGTGCTTCGCGCACGCGATCTCGGGTTTCCGCCGTTCCACCTGAACGACGGCGGATACGCACCGGTCCTTAACTCGGCTCATCACCGGCCGGTGTTTACCTGCACACCAAACGAACTTTACGTTCTGATTTACCAGACGGAAAGGATGTTTGGCGGAAATGAAAGTTGGAGGGAAATCAGAACCCAACTTTACCGAAAAGGTATTTGGGATGGGTCATCCCAAGCGGAGTTGGTGTATCAGACACCGCTCTCAACCGAGCGGATTGGCGACGAAAACTTCGCCATCCCACTGACAAACTCTGATGTCCGGATCGGTCGCGCTTACGCGCTTACCGGTCTTGTCGCTCAGAAAAATCGTGCTGTCCTCTTTGGGCAGTTCGAGATTCTGGATGACCAACAGGCGCGTACCTCATACGCCGCCCTCGACCTTTCTGTCAACGGTCCCGCGACTCTCACTTTTGAGTCCGGACCCGCTGACATTGCGCAGTCCGAATCGGTCTGCGTAACCCTGAACGAGCTGTTTTTTGTCCGACGGATTGGTAGATTATACACAACCTATCAGGTTGACAGCAAAGGGTTTATCACTCCAAAGCTGTTCAACTGGTCGCCTGTCCGCGTGGAATGCGGACCCGGCAACGCGACCATAATCCTCTCCTCTAGAACATCCGGTGGGAAGAGACGGCGCATCGGCATACCGTCAACAGGGCGCGGGAGGTGAGCCATGATCTCCCCGCCCAAAAAAAGAGGCGAGGCCAAACTCGCCCAAGAGAACTCACTTTTGCGGTCGTTTTGTATCCCAACAATCGGCCGTTTCTTTTTTATAAAAAAATGATAGAGATAGAGGGTTCCCCTCTTACTTTTGAGGTGTGTTGTAATAATTATTTTTAATTTTTTAACTCAAAACTTTCCTAAAGGGAGACCTTGGATAATTTAAATTAATCCCCTTTCTATCAATTTTTTGATGTTGATAACGTCTATTTTAAATCCAATACTTAAAAATATCTTAGCAAAAAATTAAATCTAAATTGTGTTATAATGTATAATTATGAACAAAATTCCTAAAATATTAATACAATATGGAAAACTTATAGACCCTTTATATATATTTTATTGCCAAAACAACCCGAGTTTAAAAAAAAGAGGTTGGAACGATTGGATTCCTCCAAAACCAAAAGAGTTAAAAAGACGCATTTTAGCATACAAAAAAGAATGGAAGAAATATGAGAAAAAAGTACTTACTGAAATTTCTGGATCATTAGAACTTTCTTTTAACAGAGAGGTTATAGATGTATTTATTGTAAGTGGTATTTCAAGAGCAACAAGTCACCCACTCATTATTAAAAGTGGTTTTAAACCAAAAGAGTTTGTGATTACCCTTGTTCACGAACTTATCCATCAAATTTTTGATGGAAAAGATCTTAAATTTAGCAAAGTTCTCTTAATTAAAGATAAAGACAAAACAGTAAGTAATCATATTCTGGTTTATGCTTTACTTCGTAAAATATTTAAAAATAAACCCGAAATGCTTAAAATAATATCTGATATAAAATATAATAAAGATTATAAAAAAGCTTATGAAATTTCCAAACCTTACGAAGATATATTGAAATTTTTTAGAAAAAATAAATGAGCCTCTTCAAACCGAAAAGAGACTCATTCACTTGCACCTAGTAGTCTTGGTCAGGACTGTCAGCATCGCTGTCAGAACCGTGATCACTACCTAAGACTGAATCGTCATCATCGCACCGATAAGCGGAACAAATCGCATCATCGGCTGGATCTCCGAAACTATAAGGCATCGGCATAGTATATTTCTCCTTCCCTCAAGGAGGACCTAGCTAACGTCCTCCTATCCAAAGTACAGATTGTACAAACCCTGTCTATTCAAAAGTAAGAGGGTTCCCCTTCTACTTTTGGAGTGTGGTGTAATAATTTTATTATCTCATCTGTATAAGTTTTCTTCCTTTGGCAGTTTTCATCTGATATACAAAAAAAATACCCAGAAATTGGATATTTTTCTTCAAAACATTTTTTCTACTTATTAATCATTACAGTCAAATCCACTGAAACTTTATGACTGACGCTATTTTCGGAAATAGTAATTAAAAACCGTTGACTGTTATCAGCTTTTGTCGCCACCAAAGAACGCAAGTTTTTGTTTTCCAGTGATGAAAGAATTTTCCAGCCGTTATTTTTTAAATATTTTTTGTAGATAGTATAATTTTCATCAACGCTTTTTTTAGAAATAAACTTTCTGGTGTATTGGGTTACTCCTGGTTTATCAATTGAAGTGATTGTATCATTTTCAGTAATTAGAGTATTTTTTTCTAAAAGGCTATTTACTGGAATGGCTGACGGTAATTTGTTTATGTTAAGCTTATTTACCGTAATATTTTGAGGTGCAGTTATTGGTGTAAATAATCCCCTATTCACTTCTGATCGCCCAAAAATAGAATAGACTATAAAAACACCTGATAAAATAATTAAAATAATCAATCCAACAACAAACTTTTTATTTTCAATTTTTTTCATAATATTTATTATACCCCCCTACTATTACTATTGTTTTATTTTGTGTGGATAATAAATTTATATTAAATATTTTATAGTAAATCTTTTTTTCAATTTAAAACTCCACCTTATCTCCCGCTTTTAAACCGCTTAAAATTTCCACCATACTATTACTACCGACAAGACCCAAAACAACGGGAATTTTTTGAGTTCTATCAGCTTCTATTATTTTATTTACAAAAGTTTGATTATTTTCTTTCAAAATAGCGTAAAGTGGCAAACTTAAGACATTTTCTTTTTTAGCAGTTTGGATTTTTAGGTTGGAGGTTAAACCATTTCTGATTTTATTTTCAGGATTTGTTAAACTAATTCTAATTTTGTAATTGACCACGCCGTCAACTATCACATTACCCGGTTCTATATAAGATACTTTTCCCAAAAAAGTCTCTGTCGGAAAAGCATCAAAAGTAATAGAAACCGGATTATTTATAGCTATCTTGCCAATATGAATTTCTGAAATATCAGCTTCAATATAAATTTTGTTTTGACTGATAATAGAAACTAAAGTATTTCCCGGTAAAACAGTAGCGCCAACTTTGGCATCTTGCAAAGTAATTACGCCGTCAAACGGAGCCTTAATTACCGACTGAGCCAAAGAAGCTTTAAGAGAAGAAACAGAAGCTTCCGCTTGTTTTACCTTCGCTTCTTGGATTAAAATATTTTCAAATTGACCATTTTTCCCCAGAACAGGCGCGGCGTTTAATTTATCTTTAGCAGTCACTATGGTTGAAATAGCTCCAGAAACTTCGCTTCTGGCTGATAAAATAGTGGCTTTATAGTTGTTAACGGTAGTATCATAAGCATATTCAACTGAAGTAAAATTATTTACCGTTTCGGCCACTTTATTTAAAAAAGCGGAAATGGTATTCAAATCATTTATAGCTTTATTGGCTTCTGAAACTAGATTGGTTGAATTGGAGTTTAAGTCTGATATTTTTTTTTGCCAACTAACTAAAATAGTTTCAACTTTTTTTCTAGAGTTGTTTATGCTTATTTTTATATCGCTCGGCACATTAAAATAATGAATAAAATTGCCGGAAGTTATGGAAATTCCAAACTGAGGATTTTCTATATTGTTTCCAAAAAATTGGTCAGCTTTATTTCTAACGGCGTCATCAGCATCGGTAAATCCAGATTTGATAGCAGCTGTTAAATTTTTAGAAGCGTCATTATGGGAAATGGGAGCGGTGCTTTTCATCTCTCTTAATTTTATATTTTCTTCCAAAAGTAAAGCTCTGGCTTTTTCCAAATCAGCGGAAATTTTTTCCGTTTCAAGAGAAACAATAGTTTGTCCCCGCTTTACCTTATCGCCCAACAAAAAGTAAACGCTTGCAATTCTGCTTGATTTATCAAAACCAAGGTCAACGCTTTGGTTTGGTTTTATTTTGCCGGTAGCAACTACTTCTTGAATAATATCCGCTCGCGAGACAATTACTTCTTGTTTGCCATCACCTCTATTTAAAACAACCGCGATAACTATCGCGACAACCGCTCCAATACCAATATATATCAGCATTTTTTTAGATAAAAAAGAAAATATTTTCATTGTCGCTATTATAACAAGTTTTTATTTAAATAACATTTTCTGGTTTGCCGTCAGCCACAATAACGCCGTCACCAAGCTTTATCGCTCTTCTGGTTAATCTGGCATATTCCGATTCGTGAGTAACCATCACGATAGTTTGACCGCCAGAGTTGAGTTCCGAAAAAGTTTGCATTACTTGATTAGCGGTTTCCGAATCAAGATTAGCAGTTGGTTCATCGGCAAAAATTATTTTAGGGTCATGAGCGATAGCTCTGGCGATAGAAATTCTTTGTTGTTCCCCGCCGGAAAGTTGGTTTGGCAAACTTTCCAACCTATCAGTCAAACCAGCTCTATGCAAAGCTTTTTCCGCTTTTTGATAAGCTTCCTTCTTCCCAAAACCTTGCATCAAAAGAGGTATTGCCGCATTTTCAATAGCGGTAAGTTCCGGCACCAAAGCATAATCTTGAAAAACATAGCCAAGCTCTTTCAGTCTAAATTTGGTTCGTTCTTCATTACCAAGAGCTGAGACTTTTATTCCATTTATTATTATTTCTCCGGAATTCGGATGGTCCAAAAGACCTAATTGATAAAGCAAAGTGGACTTGCCGGAACCGGATCGTCCGGTAACAGAAAAAAATTGACCTTCCTCAATTTCAAATGACATATTATTTAAGACCACCAGCTCTTTATCTCCGGTTTTAAATGATTTTGTTAAATTTTTCACTTCTATTATTTTTGACATCTTGTTTTTTTAAAAATCTTTTTATTTTTTCTTTTTTCTTTTTCCTACATTTAAGAGAGTTACGCGCGAGAAGTGAGGTTACCTACCAAGTATTGAATCCAAAGTATTTTTTTTGACCACAATGCGAGCCGGTATAAATCCGGCGATAATAGTGGCTAAAGCGAGCAAAAAGACTCGGAAAAAGGTGGCTCCCGCTTTAGCCACTAAAATACCATCACTAAACGGAAATTTAATCGGATGAGTATTGATAAACGGCACCAAAAATCCATAAAGAATAAGCAGTCCCACTCCGATACCAAAAATAGCGTAAAAAAGAGACTGAAAAACATAAGAAATTTCAATGGCTTGAGCACTGATGCCGATACCTTTCATAATACCAATAAACTTTTTGCGAGTGATAGCATTGACAAAAATAACGATAAAAATAGTGATAGCAGCCACCACCAACCCGATAGAACCGATTATGTCTCCCAAAATGGCGAAAGTTTTTTTAACATCTATTATAAATTTCGGCAAAGCTTCATTCGCTGTTTGCACCCGCGCCCTATCGCCTATTCCGGAATTCAAGAGAGCATCTTTGACAACTATCGGATTTGCTCCGGCTTTTAGTTTTATCGCCACTTCATTAACATTATAATCAGTCCGACCAATCATATTGCGAAGAACACTATCCAATACATAAGCTCGAAAATCCACTTCATCCGCTTTGCTTCGGATAACTCCTTTAACAGTAAGCTCTTTAGTATTGCCATCAACTTTTATCCTCACTTTATCTCCAAGTTTTACATTTCTAAGAGAAGTAAAACTGGCGGAATCCATCGGCATATATTTTTTTAAAAGACTGGAGCCAAGCAATATATAATTTGTGTCCCCAAGGGAAAGAAATTTTCCTTCTATTATTTTTGAAGATAAATCAGTGGTATTATTTTCAGCAACAGGATTAATTCCGGCAATTATCGCTCCAACACTATTAGGAGCGTCAGTCAAACGAATTCTGCTTTTATAATCAGCTTCAATATTACCTCTTTCTAAATATCGCGGAGAAAATGATTCTACCCAAGGTAGAGTTTTTATTGTCTCTAACATAGAAGGGCTATTTTCAATATAACTTTTTTGGCGTAATTCAGAAACAAAAACTTCTCCGGTGGAATACTTCTGATAAATTTCAGTTGAGCCTTCAATAATACCTATTAAAACTCCCCGCACCACTACCAAATTTAAAAAAGTTAAAGTCATTATAAAAATAATGAGAGCGGTAGTGGCTTTGTTTGATCGCCTCATCTGTCTGATTGCCAAGAAAAAACCCAATTTAAACGAGATTAAAAATTCATCAATTTTTCTCTTTTGCTTTTGCATCTTACTTATTTCTTATAATAATAACATAATTTCTCCCACCTCTCATTTAAGGAAGAGGGTTCCCCTCTTCCTTTTGACTTGTGGTATAATAATTATTAACAAAATGAAAAACAGAGATTATAAAAAATTTGAAAAAGGTGGTATTTATCATGTTTATAACAGAGGTGTTGGCAAAATGAAAATATTTGAAGACAAAAAAGATTTTAGAGTATTTTTATATAGATTAAAAGAAAATTTATTCCCAGAAAAAAATAAAATTAAAAATTCTATCCCGAAAAAGAAAATTTATAATAGAAAATTACTTCCGCCAAAATCTTTTAATCTTATTTGCTACTGTTTAATGCCAAATCATTTTCATTTACTGATGCAACAGAAAACAGATCTGCCTATAAGCAAAATAATCTCAAAAATATGTACAGGATATTCAATGTATTTCAATAAAAAAAATAACCGTGTTGGCTCATTATTTCAAGATGCATTTAAAGCTGTAAGAATTGAAAACAATGAACAATTATTATGGACATCATTATATATTCATGAAAATCCTGTAAAATCTGGAATAATCAAAAAACTTGAAGATTATGAATGGAGCAGTTTTTTGGATTACACCAAATCAAACCCAAATACTTTATGTAAAAAAGATATATTACTTGGTCAATTTATTTCACCTAAATCATATTTGAAATATTTCAAAAATCCGGAAGAAAATAAAAAGGCTCAAAATCAAATGATTGGTTTTCAAGATTTATTTATTGATGAAGATTTCTTAGAAAATTTCTTTTAATAAATTACAACACAATTTTTTTTAGGAAGAGGGGAACCCTCTTCCTTTTTACTTGTGGTATAATAATACTTATTTCAAACCTTTGCAATTTGCAGCGGGGAGATAGCCGGAAGCACGAGCTTCTTTAATTGAATTAAAAGTTATCAGATTTTTGGGAGAAATTCGTTTAGCTCCGGAGCACCACGGATAATGATATTTGGCACCATTTTTTGATGCCACTACTTGTCCTGAATTTGTTTGTAATGAGTTTGTTGAATTTATAGAAGGACTTGCTCCCACCACTGCAGTTTGTTGGATAGAATGAATAGAAGGTGTATTTTGAGTTTCCTTTTTAAAGTAAGGGTGATTAAGGGATGAGTTATTCAAAATCCTCACTGGAGGTCTCCTTTCTTGCAATACCGAAAGTCTACCCAAAGAAAAAGATATTATCGCTATAAAAATAATAATAAAAGGAATAAAATACCTGCCATTTAAAAAATTTATCAACTCCCCTTTCCAATCATTTCTTTTTTTCGCTTGCTCCGATATTGCCGAAAGATTAAAATCTTCTTCTTTTACATATTCCTCTATTTCTTCTTTTTTCTCTTTTTTGGGAGATTTAATCATTGAAAATTATAAGATTGCATTTTATCTAGCTTTGTTTTATACTTTCCTTATCTGCATTATAGCAGTTTTTATCTTGATTTTTATAACTTTTTACTAAACTTATATGTCACATAAAAAAGCCGCCGGCACAACAAAAAACGGGAGAGATTCAAACCCAAAATATTTAGGAATTAAACTTTCAGATGGAAGTGTCTGTCTTGCGGGTTCTATTTTGGCACGTCAAAGAGGCTCAAAAATACTACCCGGAACAAATGTTGGGATGGGTAAAGACCACACTCTTTTTGCTCTTAAAAAAGGCGTAGTCAAAATGAATTCTAAAAGAAAAGTCCACTTTGACGGCACTATTGTTATCAAAAAAGTGGCTAATGTTGTTTAGTAAAACAACGGAAGATATTTCTTTTTAGATTTTAAATACCTTATAACTTTTTCTTTGGTTTCTTTTGGTACTATATTCCCAATTTTTGCCATTCCAGGAATCAACATAAGTATTGGTGTTGTAAATCCTTTTACATCATGATAAACCATTCCTGATACAAATCTTCTTTTTTCATTATCTTCTATTGGATCTTCTCTATTTGAATTAATTCTATCTATTAATTTAATTCTATTCAAAACCGAAGAATGATCTGCAGATTCTATGTACTCAAGTGTTTCTGGATCTATTTCAAATCCTTTTAATAGATCACCCATAGAAAACAGATTTTTATCTTCTTGACTTCTAGATTTACATCCTTCTAGTAATTTTTTTAAATCTATCCTATCCATATTTTTCAATTTTGCCAATTCAGAAGTATAAAGAGATTCTTCTTTTGTTTCTTCACTTACAATACGAAATTTACTTTCATCAGTCAGGTCTTCCGGAACTTTTATCCGATTCCGTATATAATTCTGTACTAAACTTTCATCTGCACTTGGTACTCCTAGTCTACCTCCTTCTTTCATTTTATCTGATAAATTTTTATCTAATTTTTCTAAAGCCTCAATTCTAGCTTGAGTATCAAAGTGGTCTTCTGGATTTTCTTTGAATTTCATAAATAAAGTAATTTAATTTATTTTATTCTTCTGTCTCAACTACAAGTGCAAACTCTCCTTTATTTTTGCCCACCTGAGCCAAGATAATATGTTCACCTATTTCTTTGATTGGATTTTCGGTAGAAATATATTCTGCGTCAATTTCTATTTTAGCTTGTTCTTTTAAAGCTTCCGAGATTTCGGCTGGATGAATTTGTTCAAATAAATGCCCTTTATCATTTGTTTTCTTTTTTAAAACAACTTTTACTTTCTTAAGCATTTCCAGTTGTTTTTCCGCTAATTTTTCTCTAATTTCTTTTTCAACATCAATTGTGGATTTTAAAATTTCCGCTTTTTTGATGGCATCTTGACTGGCAAATTCTGCCAGCTTTTTTGGTATTAAAAAATTATTGGCGTAACCATCAGCTACATTTTTGACTTCATATTTTTTGCCAACTCCTTTTATATTTTCTTTTAATATAATTTTCATATTTATTTTTTTATTAAATATTTTACCGCTCTTTCCAATACCGGATCTTTCCCGCCTTTAGTATTTTCAGCAGTTACTTTCACTTTTATGTCAGGAGTTAAACCATTATGTGAAATGGAATTGCCAAATGGAGTAAGCCAATGAGCCACCGTTACTTTGAGAGAAGTGTTGCTGGTAACAGGGACAAGTTCTTGAACCGAACCTTTGCCAAAAGTTTTACTACCGATAAGAGTGGCTTTGTTGTATTCTCTTAACGCACCAGCTAATATCTCAGAAGCGGAAGCGGAACCTCCATTCACTAAAATAACGAATTTCAACTTATTTGTGAAAATATTATAACCTTTGCTCCTATATATTTTAGGTTCTTTTTTTCCTCCAAAATCTTCAATTACCACTGTTTTGCCGGTGGGCAAAAACCAACTGGCCATATCAAGAGCCGCTTCCAAATAGCCACCGGGATTATTGCGTAAATCCAAAACCAATTTATCGGAACCAGATTTTATAAATTTTCGCAAAGCTCCGCGGAATAAGTTTGGAGAAGGAGCCGAGAAACTATAAAGCTCTATCACAAAAACATTGCTCGGCAAGAGTTTAGTTTTAATAGTTGGGATGTCTATATTGGCTCTAATTAAAGTTTTAACAAGCGGTTTTTTTGCTCCTTTTCTGCCAAAAGTTATAACAACGGGAGTTCCCGGTTTGCCTCTTATTTTTTTTACCGCTTCATCAACTGTCATTTTTAAAGCGGAAACTTTTCCAATCATCAATATTTTATCCCCAGCTAAAACGCCAGCCTTATCAGCAGGAGTGCTTTTAAGAGGAGCTACCACCGTAAGAAAATTATCTTTTATGGCTATTTCCATCCCAACGCCACCAAAAGAGCCGCTTATTTCTTCTTCAAAATTTTTAGCTTCAACCGGAGGAAAAAATACGGTGTAAGGGTCATTATAAGAACCGGCTAATCCTTCAATAGCACCCCAAAGTTTATCTTTATTGCTTACCGCAAAAGTAGTGGTAGAAGCTGGAGCAAATTTATTATCAAGTATTTGCCAAGCTTTCCAAAACGGAGCCATATCCACACTCTTAGAACTGGTGGCGTTCAAAAATTGAGTGGCAACATTTTCCGAAGAAACTTTTTTACCAGCATAAAAACCCATAGTAAACAAAGCTCCGGCAATCAATATTGATATTAAGACTTGTATGTATCTTTCATTCTTCATTTTCTGTTATAATAATATAGCACAATTTAATTATCATTAAAAACAAAATGATTACCACTCGTTCATTTATGGATCAGACTTGGATTGATTTAAACTCTCCCACTAAAGAAGAGATTGATTCTTTGGTATTAACTCAAAATATAAATCCCATTATCGCCAAGGATTTAATAACTCCGACTCCTTCTCAATACGCTCAAGATAAAGATGAAATTATTTATGTTGTTTTACATATACCCGCTTTCAAACACTCTCACTCCGTCAGCAGTCTTCAAGAAGTGGATTTTATAATTTCCAAAGATAGTTTGATAACCACCAGATATGATTCTATTGATGCCCTTCATTATTTCGCCAAACAAATTGAAGTAAGTGAAATATTAAATAAAGGCGAAAATTCCAATATATTTTTTGGAATGATGAAAGAAATTTACAAGTCAATGGCGGACGAGCTCGCTTACACCGAGGATTGGATGAAGCAAATAGAAGATAAAATTTTTGAGGGTCAGGAGAGAAAAATGGTTTTCGCTATTTCAAGCGTCAGTAGAAATCTTTTAAATTTTAGAAGGATAGTAGGCTCTCACGGTAATGTTTTTGAATTTCTCCGAGATACTGGTGCTAAAAAATTTGGTCAAGATTTTGGCGAACAAGCAAAAATATTGCTTGAAGAATGGCGACAAATTATGAGAATAATAAATAATCAGATAGATTTAATCACCGAATTGAGGGAAACCAATAACTCAATGCTTTCAACCAAACAAAATGAGATAATGAAAATCTTCACCATTTTGGCTTTTGTTACTTTTCCGCTGGCTTTAATAGCTTCTATTTTTGGAATGAATACTTCTTCTATGCCAATAGTGGGTAACCATAATGATTTTTGGATAATTATGGGTATTATGTTTGTTACTAGTGTTGTTATGTTTAGTTATTTCAGATATAAAAAGTGGATATGATGGATATTTATTTAAGCAATACTTTAACCGGTAAAAAAGAAAAATTCAAGCCGATAAATAAAAAAGAAGTTGGTATTTATTCTTGCGGGCCGACTGTTTATTGGAATCAACATATAGGTCATATGTATGCTTATGTCCAGTGGGATTGTTTGGTTCGTTCTTTAAATTATCTGGGTTATAAAACAAAATGGGTTATGAACTTAACCGATGTTGGACATTTGACCGGAGACAATGAAGGCAATGCCGATACCGGCGAGGACAAAATGGAAAAAGGAGCTAAAAGAGAAGGTCTTTCTGTTTGGGAAATTGCCGATAAATATATTTTGCAATTCAAGGAAAGTTTGCGAGCTTTGAATATTAAAGAACCAGATATTTTAAGCAGAGCCACCAAACATATTGAAGAACAAATTGATTTAATAAAAAAAATTGAAAATAACGGTTTTGCCTACAAAACTAAAACGGGATTGGTTTTTGACACTGCTAAATTTCCCAAATACGCGAAGTTTGCTCACCTTAATTTAAAAGATCAAAAAGCCGGCAGTCGGGTGGAAGTGGATCTGGAGAAAAAAAAGCCTTGGGATTTTTTGCTCTGGATTACAAACCAACCGAATCATATTATGAAATGGTCATCACCTTGGGGAGTCGGTTTTCCGGGTTGGCATATAGAATGCACCGCTATGTCCACTAAATATCTCGGTCAAACTTTTGACATTCATACTGGTGGCAAAGAACACATCGCCGTTCATCATACTAATGAAATCGCTCAAGCTTTTGGAGCTTTCAATCATCAATCGGCAAATTATTGGCTCCACAATGAATGGCTTTCGTTTAACGGTAAAAAAATAAGTAAATCTCTCGGAAATTCAATTTTAGTTTCCGATTTAAAAAATAAAGGTTTTGACCCATTATCTTTGAGATATTTAATTATGACCAGTCATTATAAAACAGGTTTAAATTTCACTTGGGAAAGTTTAAAAGGGGCTCAAACTGCTTATTTCAAATTGAAAGAAATTTTTGTCAATCTAAAAAATGAAGTATCAAGGGAAGTGTCAAGGGTTCCCCTTGACACTTTTAACAAATACAAAAAAGAATTCGCACAAGCTTTGGCGGATGATTTGAATGTAGCTAAAGCCATCGGATTACTCTGGCAAGTTGTAAAATTAAAAGATATAAACGCCAAAACAAAATATGAATTACTTTTAGATTTTGATAAAGTTCTCGGTTTAAGACTTTCTGAAACAGATTTACCAACGATTGAATTAACCAATGAAGAAATACCGACAAAAGTTTTAGAATTAAAAAAAGAAAGAGACACAGCCAGAAAAGAAAAAAATTGGCAAAAAAGCGATGAATTAAGAGAGCAAATTAAAAAAGAAGGTTATATTTTAGAAGATAAAAATAATGAAAGCGTTCTCAAAAAAATATCTTCATCAATATAATTTTATTTTTTTATAATATCACCTCACCCCATTTAATCTTTAGTATAATATTAAGCATATCGCTTCCCCTCTCCTTACTAAGGAGAGGGGCTAGGGGTGAGGTGGTAAAATAATGGGTAGAGGGGTGAGGGTGATAAATAAAATTTTATTTTATTTAGTTTTTATTCAAAAACCTCACCCCATATAAATTTATTACAAAGTTTGAGTTTCTCACTTCCCCTCTCCTTACTAAGGAGAGGGGCTAGGGGTGAGGTGGTAAAATAATGGGTAGAGGGAGGGGGGGTGAAGTGGTAAATAAAAGAGTAGGGGTGAGGTGGTAAAAAGAAGAGTAGGGGTGAAAGTGAAATAGTAGGTAGGGGGGGTTAGGGGTGAGGTGGTAAAATGAACGCTTCATTTAAAATAAATCGCTAAAAAAGTTTTTGATTTTTTGCCAAGTGGAAATTTTTAAATTTAGAACAGTGGGATTTTTTTCTCCCTCCACAATAATAGCCACTTTCTCCCCCGCTCCCGCCACATCCAATTTTTTGCGAATCTCAAATTCAATCCCTTCTTTAGTTTTCAATTTTTTTAATAATTCTTTCAAAAATTCGTTTCTTTTTTCCAGTTCAGATACTTTTTTTTTCATCTGGACTAAAACTTTGTCAACTCTTTTCTTTTTTTTATAAACCCCATTGACAGAATTTAAAAAAAGCGCCAATATAAAGAGCAGAGCTATAAATATAATTATCCTCTTCCACCTGCTTTCTTCCCTTTTTTTTATACCTCGCATTATGTTAATATAATATCATGCTTTGGAGTCCAAAAGCCCGAAAAATAATAAAAATACTGTGGTTCATAATAGCCATAATTTTGATATTTGGAATGGTTCTTTTGTATATGCCATTTTAATTCGGCTTCATTATTTTTATAAAGACATCTTGAGGAATTCTGATTTTCCCTCTTTTTTTCATTTTCTTTTTACCTTTTTTTTGTTTCTCTCGCAATTTCATTTTACGAGTAATATCGCCCCCATACATATGTTGAGTAACATCTTTGCGAAAAGCGGAAACGGTCCGCGAGGCTATAATTTTACCCGCCGCTTTGGTCTGGATTTTAAGTTCAAACATTTGACGAGGTAAAAGTTTTTTAAGTTTGTCGGCTATGGCTTCAGCTTCTTTTTTAACAATTCTTTTTGAAACCACTCTGGCTAAAGCTGGTTCTTCTTCTCCGTTGATTAAAACGCTTAATTTAGTCACATTAGCTTCCCGCATTGCCGTTTTTTCGTATGAAAGAGAAGCATAACCTTGAGAAATACTTTTGAGCTCATTAAAAAAATCTCGCATCAATTCCCGCAATGGCATAGAAGCGTTTATTTTTGTTTTGTCATCGCCAAAACTTTCAGTAACGCTAACCTCAGCCTCATGTTCATAAAGCAAGGGTAAAAGATTGCCCGCGTATTTAGAAAGAACTATAATATTTATCTTAACCCAAGGCTCTTCCACTTTTGCCAAAAGTTCATCTTCGGGAAAAAAAGAGGACGAGTAAATTTTTTCTTGCAGATTTTTTGCTTCTTTTTTATATTTTATATTATAAGTGATGGAAGGTTGAGTAATTATCAAAGAAAGATTAAATTCCCTTTTTAATCTCTCGGCTATAATTTCAAGATGGAGCATTCCTAAAAAACCGCACCTAAAACCCTTACCTAAAACACTTGAAACCTCTTCTTCATAATGAAGAGAGGAGTCGGTTAATTTAAGTCTGGCTAAAGATTGTCTCAGTAATACTAAATCATTTTGGTCTTCGGGAAAAATAGAAGCCCAAACAACCGGCTTCGGCACACTATAACCCGACAATGCAACAGCGATTTCTTTTTCTTTGCCGATAGTATCCCCAACCGAAACGATACCCGGAGTTTTAATACCGGTTACAATATACCCTATTTCTCCCGCCCAAAGTCCAACTTTGGGCTTTTCCTCTGGAGTAAAAATACCGACTTCCAAAGAAATAAACTTTTGGTCGGCTATTCTAAAAATCAAATTTTCTCTGGCAGACACTTTTCCTTTCATTATCCTGACAAAAACAATAATACCTCTATGAATTGAATATTTAAAATCAAAAACCAAAGCTTGGAAAGGTTCTTGTTGCCAAGGGTCACCCTTGAACTGCCCCTGCCCCAAAGGGTGACCCTTGGCAACATTAGGCCCGGGGATTTTTTCTACAATGGCGATTAAAAGATTTTCTACTCCAAATCCGGTTTTGCCAGAAGTCTCTATTATATCTTCTTCTTTACAACCTATGAGCGAAATTATTTCTTCTTTTATTTCATCCACTCTAGCCAAAGGAGAATCCACTTTGCTCAAAGCCGGTATAATAACTAAATCTTGTTCTTTAGCCATAGCTAAAACCGAGAGAGTCTGAGCTTCCACACCTTGAGTAGCATCAACCAAAAGGACTACCCCCTCCACCGCCCTGAGAGCTCTGGAAACTTCATAAGAAAAATCAATATGACCTGGAGTATCTATCAGATTCAGAACATACTGTTCTGAATCTGAAATTTTCAATTTAGAATTTTCAATTTTCAATTTTGGGGACCAAACCATTCGGACCGGTTGCATTTTTATGGTAATACCCCGCTCTCTTTCAAGTTCCATTGAATCCAAAACTTGCTCCTTCATTTTGCGTTTTTCAATGGCACCGGTTAACTCAAGCATCCTATCGGCCAGTGTAGATTTGCCGTGGTCTATATGAGCTATAATTCCAAAATTTCTAATATTGATATTTTCCATTTTATTTTCTAAGGGGAGGCCTTAGGATTTTTAAATTTGTTTATAATTTCTTTGAATTCCCTGTTGCCAGTAAAATGCAAGACCGCCACTCCCGCTCCAATACCTATCATACCAGAAACAAAAGCGTGACCGAAGACGCTTAAAAGCGAATTAAGCTCAAAAAATCCGGCAAAAAGCCGAAGCGAATAAAAAGTTGAAAATCCGATAACAAGAGAAGTGAGAATGACACTAAAAACACTGCCGACAAAATCTTCTCTGGCGATAGCTTTGGTTTTTTTATCCAAGAAAAACCAAAGTCCGGTGGCAGTAAATACTGAACCGAAAGAAAAAGAGAGTGGTAAAATAATTATTTTTGAACCGGCTAATCCTCCTATCTCAAGAAAATTCTCCAACCATGACATTGTCCCAGCCAACAAATTAAAATAAAAAAGAAAAGCTAGAGCGGAAGTAATCAAAGCGCCACCAAACCCTAAAAGAAGTGGTATTTTTGTTTTGCCCAAAGCGTAATGCGCTCTGGTTAAAAAAAGTTGGGAACTTTGAAAAATAAAAGACAGAGCGAACAAAGACATCACCGCCGCGGTTAATTTAGTGTCGGTCCAATCAAAAGCACCAGAACCCAAAACCACTCTCACAATATGAGTTCTTAAAATAATAAAAAGGGCTGAAAGTGGCAAGGTCCAAAATATTATATATCGCAAAGATTCGCCTATGTAAAGACCGCATTCCTTAATATTATTTTTAACATAATGTTCAGAAAGAGTTGGAAAAGCCGCTAAAGAGTAACTGACTCCAACAACCGAAAGCGGCACCGATTGAAGATTAAAAGCCAGATTAAAAACAGCGACTGATCCAACGCCAAAAAAGGCGGCAACCGCGGTGAAAATAATATTGATTATTTGAGTAAACGACAAAGCTAAAGCTCTAGGAATGGCAATAAAAGCGGTTTCTTTGACTTCTTTAAAATTTATTTTAAAAGTTAGTTTGGGAATATTACCAGAAAAAATCACAAAACCGGCTGGTATTAAAAGATGCATTGAAGCTCCGACAATTACTCCAAAAACTACCGCTATCACCCCAAAATGACTGGCTCCCAAAGCGGTGCCGGCGATGATGCCGAGATTATAAAAGAGAGGACTCAGGGAGTAAAGCAAAAATCTTTTTTCATATTGAACAATACTGCCAAAAAAGTTTGAAAGACCGAGCAAAATTGGCGAAAGCAGTAAAATTCTTGATAATCTTATAACTTGATTTAAAATTTCGGTATCAAACCCTCTAAACAAAAAATGGGCAATTTGTGGCATAAAGAAAAAGACAACAACGCAACTGGCAATAATTAAAATTGAAAAACTGGTGAAAATTGAATCTATATAAGATTTTACCCCTTTACCGCCAGATAGAGCTTTTTTGGAAAACATTGGAACCAAAACAGAAATTGAAACCAAAGAACCGAGAGTAACAAAAATAAAATCCGGAATTCTAAAAGCGGTATAATAAATATCCAGAGCCGTCCCAGCACCAAAATAATGTGCCAAAAGACGGTCTCTCAAAAAAGCCAATATCTGAGAAAGGATGGAAAATCCGGCCAGCCAAAAAGCGGCTTCGTGCAAGCCGCCAATTTTAGCAGTAATAGCTTTTAAAGTTTTATGAACCATTGCTTACCAGAATAACACATTCAAAAATCCCTCTCAATAATTTTATATAGTTATGAAATTACTCTGCCACTGGAGGTTCGGTTCTTAATTGGGGAGCTTTGACTGAAGATTTAGCGTTTGAAAATATAGCTTTACCGGCTTTCATATTGGACAAGATAAAACTTATTTCTTTATTTTTAGGATTAGCGACATTCAATTCCTTAAATTGCTTGATAGCTTCTTTTTTCTTGCCGATTTTATAATCAGAGATTCCAAGGAAATATTTAGCGTTGGCATAATTTGGAACCAAAACAATGGCTCTGCCGAAAGCATCTGCCGCGCCAGCAAAATTTTTCTGATTATATTTAAGCAAACCGAGCTGGAAATAAAGTCCAGAATTATTCGGGTCAATCAAAGTGGCCGCTTCCACCGATTTCACCGCAGCGGGAATATTTTTGGAAGCAACTTCAAGTCTGGCTAAAGTAAAATAAGCATCGGTATAATTGCTTTTTAATTTCAAAGCTTTCGCTATATTCACTTTGGCTCCTTTAATATCTCCGGCTAAAGTATCTAATCTGGCTAAAGCGAGTGGCACTGAAGGATTATTAGGCGAGCGGAGAGCCGCTTCGGCATAAGCGTCGCGAGCATTTTTCAAGGAACCTTTTATACCATTTGAAGCCAGGATTTCATAAACTCTACCCAAAGCAAACCAGTTTTGAAAATTATTATTATCTTCCTTAATAGCTTTTTTAGCTGAAGCGATAGAGTTAGCCATCAGACCTTGAGCTTCTTTTTTTACAGAGTCGGTAATTTGATTTTTATTGGTAATATTTCCCAAGACTTTTCCTAAATCAATCAAAGAAACTTGAGTTAAACCACGCCAATAAACATCACTTGACGCGATATTGATTGATTTAGCGGCCGCTTTTCTAACCAATTGAATATTGCCTGTTTTTTGATATTCCAACACTCCTTTTTTAAAAGTAACAGTAGCCACCGCCCTTTCCAAAACGAAATAACCACCAGCCACCGACATAATAAGCAAGACCACAATAGAAAGAACTGAAATAAAATTAGTTTTTGGATTGGAAAATATATTGATTCTCCAAAGACCTATTATTCCCTGAGGAACCAAAGTGGCAGTGAAAAGTCCGGTGAATATAAAAGTCAGAGCTAAAACAGTAATACTGGGATTGTAGAGAAAGAGTATAATCCACAAATAAAGAGAAACCAGAAAAGATGAGGTAGCCAAATATCTGGAACGATTGGAATTCGCTTGAGCAAATATAGCTTTCACTCCGCTAAGAGTATACATACCAATAAAAATCAATAACGCCAACAATCCCAGCAAACCGGTGGTAATAGCGATGGTAGGTATAAAACCGGATCCTCCATAAAAATTGCTATTCCAAAATTGAGTTTGATTTATTTCTAACGGCTTGTGAGCTGACCAAAATTGAGCGAAACGATTTGGACCAATTCCTAAAGCAAAATTCTTTTGCCAAGAATCCATCGTTAAATTCATAGTGGTTCCAAAATTAGGTCTGACTTCGGTAGTTTGAACTCTCATTGTTTTTGAAAGAAAACCGCCAATACCTGTTCCTCCCAAAAGGAGAATTACTGAAACCACTAAAATAACAAGAGAAGAAAGAGAGATTTTACGATCTCCTTGAGGGTTCCCCTCTTCCCGACCGACAGACCAAGACAAAATATAAACAAAGAAAACGAGAGAAATAATACCGAGAATAACAACCACTGGCATAAAATTCGCCGCTCCTATAAACAAAACCGATAAAGCCATTAACAGATACAAAACGATTTTCATCCTCTTGGATACTTCGGTCATATTAAGAGCACAAAGAGCCATTATGGTGGCGGCGCCAAAAATTATAGCGGTATTAATCACTCCGCCGGAGAGAAATAATGGTAATTTTGAAGCAAAGGAAGTTGGTAATAAAGAAGCGCCAAAAATTCCCAATAAAGTATAGACAGCCAATGCCAGAGATGAATAAATAAAAGCGGAGATAACTTTACTCACCACTTTAATACTTTTAACCGCCACCATCGTCATAAACAAAGAAAAAACCAATATCAATATAGAACCGGAAGTTCCAATATCAAATATTGAACCTACAATGGAAGTTTTAATCGCGCCGGAAAAAACAGAAGATAATAAAGCCACTAAAGCGAATATTCCTATCGGTATCAGATATTTAGCTTTGGGTATTTCAACTATTCCAGTTGAAAGAACCGAGGATAAAAAAATGGCGAATATTGCCACCAAACCGGTAGCCAAAAGTGTTATTTTAGCCACATATAAACTGACTCCCAACACCGGTATAAAAAATACCGGCAAAAGAAAAACAAATACCGATAAAATCAGACCCAACTTTTTAACCAATACATTTTTTGAACTATTTTGTATATTTTGTTCCATTTTATTTGCTCCCTTCGTCCCCTCTCATTTTAAAAGGAGAAAAAAATTCATTCCCACTTTCCTTGTCCGCCCAACAATGTCAGAGCATTGACGGCAAACTTGCGAAGGAAAATTGGATGCCTTTTTCTCCTCAAAATAAGGAGGATTAAAGAAGCGATTACTTATAAACTATATAATACATAACATTTTTAATAATTAATTTTCTCGTCTATCCGAGATTTGGACTTCCTCTTTCCTTATTAAATAAAGAGGTTAGGGGGTAAAATTATATCACTTATAATTCTTAATCGCCTGCACCACTCGGCTATCACTTCTCAATTTCTCATAAAAAAGCACTTGCGAAGCGTTGATATAAAGCTCGTCTGTCGGACCGTGCAACTCACTACCAAGTTTTATCAATGAAAACTTCTTTGATTGATTAGGTTCCGTTCCGGTCAATCCTTTATTTTTGGAAAGTTGCAAATAATACACATCAATCAGTTTAAATTCAGAATCGCTTTTGTTTATCAATCTGCCAAAATAAACTTGCCCGTTGGTGAGAAAAACTGCGTTATAAGTTTTGCTCTCAGTTTTAAACATTCCCCCCAAAAAATCTTTACCCAAAAAAACCGCCAAAACCACTATCGCCAAAATCGCTATTATGCCAAATAGCTTTAAAATTCTCCTGATTAAAAACGAAGAATTTTTTTTCTTTTTAACGCCGACTTCTTTTTTATCATCTTTTTGCAGTGGTTGATTAAATCTTATTTCATCCATATTTTTATTATTATCTCCTACCTTTTTTACATCACATTACGATTACATTTTACCACAATTAACAATTTTTGATATGTTGATAACTTTACTATTTTAATTTCTAAAAAATCTTTTTTCTTTTTTCTTTTTTTTCAAGACCTCTCTTTGAAAAATTATTTCACCGTGTAATTTTTTGCCGCAAATTCATATTGTTCCACAAAAATCTTTTTGAACGGCAAAATAGAATTTATTTCATAAAATATCAAAATAGCTTCTCTAAAATCTTTCTCTTCCACACTACGAAATGACAACGGAGCCAACCCGTGCGATAAAAGCAGAGCGTTGGCCATAAGTCTCGCCGTTCGCTTATTACCGTCTTCAAATGGTTGTATATAGCTTATGCCGAGCAAGGTAACCAAAGCTTTAGCATATGGCGTTGTCATTTTTGACACCGCTTTACCTAACGCCTCCACCGCCTCTTTAATCTGGTATATGTTGTCAAGAGGCCGATAAATTGATCCGGTAACGCCTACCGGGTTTCGCCTTAATCCAAAATTAACATTCAAATCTTTTACTAATAATGCGTGCACCTTCTCAAGATTAGACCTAGTCAATGAAGCAAATATGTTTTTGTGTTCGTGAATAAAATGAAAAGCGTCTTTATGGTTTAATATCATCAACGCTTCTTTTTTGCTATGTTTGGGAGCTTCTTTATTTTCCAAAATCAATTTTTCAGTATCAAGCAGACTATATGTATTGCCTTCTATTTTTGAAGATTTCCACGACAACTCAATAATCAATCTTTCCAGTTCTTTCTTTTGCAAAACTTCCGGCAAATTTTTAGTTCGCTTGTTATATTCCGCCGTAGCATCATTTAAAATTTTCAACTCATTTGAGGAAAAAATATTTGCCGGTAGTGCCGGTAAAAGATTGAAATTATAATTACGCAATCCGTAACGCTTATCAGAGTCAGTGGCAAAATATTTTCTGGGATTAATATCGGCGAATAACCTACCGAGAACGCTTACGGTATAAGAAGTAGCTCTGCCAGAACCGTTCACTTTGAGAAAACCGCTCGCGACCAATTCGGATAAAGACCTTTTCACCGTTACTAATGACATTTTTCCGCCGGATTTGACTATTTCTTTATGCGCAACAGATGATTGCGTTTCCCCCCGTTTAAGAATAATATCTATGATTTTCCTTTGTTTTTCGTTTAAATTCATATTTTTCGTATCATTTTAATACTCTAATCGTATCATATTGATACGATTATTAACATAAAATTATTGATAACTTTACTATTTTAATTCCTAAAATATTTTTTACAGTATTTTCCAATTGCGTTGGAATCCATTTTCATTTGGGTATCATGTTGTGTTGGATAAGACTATCTTTATTTTTATCCACATTTCACTTGACATAATTTTTCATTTTGCTATACTGGTATCAATCACGCCCCCCCGATCGTAAGGTCGGGGGGGACGATTTTATATATCAATAAGATTCTTGATCTGAACCTTAAATAACCCTTTTTTAATAGACCAGATTTCTCTTCCTAAATGTCCTGCTGTATAAACAACAACTACTTGTTTTTTAAGTCCAATAAGTAATTTATAAAGTGGTTCAAAATCTCCATCACCAGTAAAGAAAATAGAACTTTCAAAATTTTCTGCAACTTTTTTATGAACATCTATACAAACTTCCATATCAAAATCACATTTTCTACGATATATTTTTTCTGCTCCTAAATTTTCAACCAAAATATATTTAACAGGTTTTGTAATAACTTTGTACCCAATCTTTTCTGCCTGATTCAAAAATTTTTCTGATTTAGGATGATTATCTTTTCCGAAATAAAGATAAATTTCTTCAATTTCTTTATAAGATTTTAAATATTTATAAAGAATTGAAATATCAATTTCTAATTTTAAAGATTTTTTCCAACCATAAACATTCGCCCAGTCTACAAAAACTGCTGTTTTTCCTCTCAAAATTATTTTTTTAAATTCTTTTTTCATCTTATTTCCTAAGGCTTCCCTTTAGGGTTTTAATTATATTATTGATTCTTCCACAACAGTATCAGTTGGAAGTATTTCCGATCCCCTATTGTTGTAAGAGGGGGTCATCAGGGGGAGTTATTTCAGGAGTACTTGTTGCTGTTGGTTCAGGTTCTATAATTATTTCAGAAGTTGTTGCGGAGTCAGATGTTGCGGG
>QILQ01000012.1 GCA_003233455.1 Candidatus Zambryskiibacteriota bacterium
ATCCAAAGTATAAAAGGAATAACTGAGAGTAAAATTACTGTTAGCCAGCCACTGTTTACTTTGTATTTATTCATAGTTGTATTTTAACACCGCAACAAAATATTTCACGCGCGAGTTGATATGGAGAAGCAAAGGTTCCATACCTATTTGAACCTAATCAAGTGTCAAAGTCGGACTTTGACACTATTGTTATGACATTTTTTTGACCGAGACCACCTATAGTATTTGCTTGAAAATGGGGTTGATGTAAGATATGTACAGGAACTTTTAGGACATCAAAATATCAAAACAACCCAAATTTATACTCAAATTACTAATCCAAAACTGAAGAATATTAAAAGTCCTTTATAAAAAATGTCGTTAAAATTTAAAAGAAAAATAGAAAATTTCGTCTGTAGAAATTGCGGAAAAAAGGTGGACGGGAACGGTTATACCAATCATTGTCCTCATTGTCTTTGGAGCAAGCATGTTGATATTTTTCCAGGAGATAGAGCTGAAAAGTGTGGTGGTATGATGGAGCCTATATCAATAGAGAATAAAAAAGGAAAGTGGTCTATAATTCACAAATGCCAAAAGTGCACCCAAAAAAAGAAAAACAAAATTTCCAAAGAAGATAATAAGGAAACCATTGACAGTCTTTTAAAAAATTAATAGATAAGCATTTAAACCAATTTTGTAAAAAGGTTTGCTGTAAATAGATATAATAATTTATAACATTATGAAAAATAATTTATCAAAACAACATTGGGAAGAAATTTATAAAACAAGAGATACGACAAAGGAAGTAAGTTGGTATCAAGACAATCCTCAAATTTCAATTGAACTTATTTTATCAACCAATGTAGATAATGATAGTAATATTATTGATATAGGTGGTGGTGATTCTAAACTTATAGATAAACTTCTTGAATTGAATTTTAAAAACTTATTCGTGCTAGATATTTCCGCAGAGTCTTTTAAAAAAGCTAAAACAAGACTTGGTGATAAGGCAGCCTTAATTACTTGGATAGAATCTAATGTCTTAGATTTTGAAACAAATAAACACTTTGACATTTGGCACGATAGAGCTACTTTTCATTTTTTAACCAAAAAAAAAGATATATCTAAATATATTGAAATAGCAAATCATCTCATAAAACCAAACGGATATTTAATAATTTCCACCTTTTCCACAAATGGTCCGAAAAAATGCAGTGGTTTAGATATTACACAATATTCAGAAGACTCAATAAAAAAGATATTTGGTAGAAAATTTAAACATATCAAGAGTTTTGAGCAAGTTCATACAACTCCATTCAATACAAAACAAAATTTTATATACAGTATTTTTAAAAAATCGAATTATTAAAAACTAATTTTATATATTATGAAAAAATTTGACCTGATTATTATCGGAGGAGGGGCGGGAGCGTTTGCCACCGCTATTCGTGCCAATGAGCTAAAAGTAAAAACCGCGATTATCAACGCCGGACTTCCGCTTGGCGGAACTTGCGTTAATGTCGGCTGTTTGCCGTCAAAAATACTTCTCCACGCCGGCGAGATATTACATATGGCAAAAAATCACAATATCGGCGGAATTGAAATTGAAGTGAAAAAATTTGATTTTAACAAAGTGGTAAAAGATGAAATGGCAATGGTTAAAATGTCGCGAAACGATAAATACGAAAAAGTGCTCGCAAATCTTGAATATGTAACCCTCATTGAGGGTTACGCGAAATTCACGGGAGAAAAAGAAGTGGAAGTGAACAGTGAAAAACTTTCAGCTAAAAGTTTTGTTATCGCCACAGGTTCAAAAGCAAATATTCCGCCCATAGAAAATATCAAGGAAGTTGGTTTTGTCACTCACATTGAAGCTTTACAACTTGAAAAACAACCAAAAGAATTGGTGATTATTGGCGCCGGTCCCGTGGGACTTGAATTTGCCCAGATGTATTCTCGTTTTGGAACAAAAGTAACTGTGTTGGAGTTTGGAAAAACCATCTTTCGGTTTGGAGAACCGGAACTTGTTGCACAACTTAGAAAAATTTTGGAAGGAGAAGGTATTAAAATTTACACAGGAGCAAAAGTGATAGGGACCCGGAAAGAAGATGATAAGAAAATTGTTGTTTTTGAAATTAACGGCAAACAAGAAGAAATATCCGCCGATGAAATTCTCTTGGCAACCGGCAAAACGCCAAACACTAAAAACTTAGGGCTTGAAAATGTTGGAGTTGAAGTAAATAACAAGTATGCCATTATGGTGGATAAATTTTTTCAAACAAATAAATCGCATATTTTCGCGATTGGCGATGTCTCAAACGCTCCTTTACGACTTGAAACAACCGCCGGACACGAGGGAACACTGGTCGCCGAAAATGCAACCTCCGAAACAAAAAATAATATTGATTATGACACTGTGCCTTATACCATTTTTACAGACCCTCAGTTTGCGAGCATTGGTTGGACGGAGGAAAGACAAATTAAGGAGATGGGAACTTGCGCTTGCCGAACCGTTCCTTTTACAATCATCCCCAAAGCGCAAATTATCCGTCGCACCAAAGGATTGATTAAAATGGTAATTGACCCCAAAACAAAACAAATTCTCGGTGTTCATATTCTCGCACCAAACGCCGGCGACTTAATCGCCCAAGCAGCTATACTTATAAAAAATAAAAACACCATTGACGATGTTTTGAGTTCTATGCCGGTATTCCCCACGCTTTCCGAAAGTTTTAAGTATGCCGCTTTAGCGTTCACGAAAGATTTATCCAAATTAAGCTGTTGTATATAAAATAATTAGTATAATAAATATTTTGAAAAAAGGTGCGGATTTGGTAAAATAAAGGCACCTTTTTTCAAAATAAACACTAACTCATGCACGGAGTGCGTGGAAACTCCAAACTTTATCTTACGCTCCGATAATGCGGTAATGTAGACAAAGAAAGCGGAACGCTCCGCGTACTGTATCTCGTGCCCTCTGGGGCGCGAACAAAACTCATCCGCGCCACCCTCGCCTCGCAAGCTCGGCGAGCCACAAAAAACAAAATTTGCCTTTTCCTTTTTCAAAAAAATTGGGGGGCGAAAAAAGGATAAAAACGCAAAGGCAATTTTGATTTTTGTGGGTTCGCTACAGTCATTACAAAACAACAAACTAAACAAGTTTCATTGCTTACGCAATACGAAAATCATTTCTCCATTCCTTTGCGAACTGTGGCGCTACGCCTGTGGTAAATCGTTCGTCCGCTCGCCAACGAGAAACACCTCGCATGACTGGCTCATACTTCGCCAATGCCTGCTCGGTGTTCTCGTGGCTCGCTCGCCTCCGATTAAAGTCTTGTGGTATCTTTGTGCCGAAAAGAAAAAGGATTGTGCTATCACGTAACGGATAGCACAAGCAAATCATATTGCGCTTGCCCCACCCACCCAATGCGCGTGCAAGCGAAGCTCCCTTATTTTCCAGCTGCCTTTGCAACTTTTTCAATCCAACTACCCATATTAGTGTAGCCATCGTTGTTTACCCAATCATAGGTTGGATAAATACTTGAAAATGACACTTTTCTACCATTCTCTGTGATAGTCCATGTATCAAATGGATTTTTACCTTTCTTGCTTGTAAAACCCTTACTGTTCTTTTTATTGTGAATATAAATACCAAGTAAGCCATTGCCTCTTTTATAACTACTTTTTATTTCATAGTTTATCCACTTTCTACCTGCGGTATTTGAGCCAATCAAAACGACAGTCACCGATGTTCCCATTAACTGTTTATCAATCCATTTTTCAATTTCTGAATCTTGTTTTTTCTTAACTTCTTCCCATTCTACGGAATTAAAAAAACCAGCGGCTTTTCTATCTTGAGTAACCCAGCTATTTTTTACTTGTGAAGCTCTCCAACAGTCTGGACTGTAATGAAAGCTAAAAAATGTTCTTCGTGCCATATATTTTATTTTGTTAATTTAATAAGTAAACGATTGCTAACGCAATACCAATCAATGGTATATAGAAAATTAAAAGAGTCGGTGAAAACATAGAAAATACAAGGGTGTTCCTTTTGTATTTTTTAAAGTCTTTTGTACTCATTGAAAAATCAATGTCTTCTTCTTTTAGTTTTCTTACATGGTCGTACAAATCTCTAAACAATCGTTCCTGAGATAGAAAATACCCGTCTAAAATCCAAAATGTAAATATCAAAATTACTAAATAAATAATATTTTCTGAATCAACACTTTTCATAAAAAGAGCCAGTAACCCCGCAATCAATGTGATTGTCCAACCGCGCAAGAAAAACAGGTTGCCAGCCATTCTGGCGATAACTCCTTGTATAAACTCTAGATGTTTTCGTTTATTTTCCATACTGTTGTATTATAACACAAAAACTATTTTTTTACATTTTTTACAAAATCTTCAATTCTTTTTTCTGCAAGTGCAACATATTTTTTATCTCTCTCAATTCCGGACCATTTTCGCCCCAGTGCCTCGGCAACAATCGCAGTTGTTCCGCTCCCCATAAATGGGTCAAAAACAATATCACCTTTATTACTTGCAGAAAGTAAGACTTGTTGAATAAGTTTGAGTGGTTTTTGTGTGGGGTGTGCTTTCATTCCATTTTCATCTTTAAGTCTTTCTTTGCCCTTGCAAAGCCCAAAAATCCAATCTGTGTCTTTCATTTGCTTTCTAAATTAAACATTCTTAATTTCTAGATGAAAGTTTTTTTACTGTTGTATTTTCAACAAGTGATTTCATTTGAGCTATGGCCACTAAGCTCTCTTTTTGTGATATTTCTTGTCGAATAAGCTCAGCGTTCATACTTTCCAGATTTGCCAAACAAACGAGCTGGTAAACATTCGCCTCATCACGAATATTACCTTTTTTATTTTTATTTTTATTTTTCTCTCGCCACTGCTTTGCCGTCATTCCAAAAAGTGCCATATTTAAGACGTCGGCTTCATTAGTATAAACAAATTTAGTTTCTTTGGTTGTTACCAAGTGCGGAACGATATGTTTTTTAATTGCATCTGTATGAATTTTATAATTTATTTTTGATAGTGTCCTTTTTACATCCCAACCAAGCAATAATCTTTTGTTTTCGTCTTCTTTTAGTCTTTGAAACTCTTTGATAATGTAGAGTTCAAATTCTGCAGAAATCCAAGATGCAAATTTAAAAGCAATATCTTTATGAGCAAAAGTTCCACCATTTCTTCCAGATTTTGAAATAAGTCCAATTGCATTTGTATTATTTATCCACTTACTAGGCGAAAGAACAAAAGCATTTGTTCCTGCGTTTTTCCAAAACTGGTCAAATTCGACCAGTTTAAAATCTGGATTATTTATTTTTTCCCAAAAACCAAGAAATTCAATGGTGTTTTTTGATCTCAACCAATTTTTCACTATATCCGCTGGGGCTTCTGCATTTTTATATTTAGCAATATCAGTAAGCGAAATAAAATCCTCCTCTTTTTGAGAGAAAAAATTGATATTTACATTTTTGACGATTAATTCTTTTTTCATAAATTATATATTTAAGTATGTAAAAATATTTTATTGCGATGATATTCTAAGTATTCCTCCCTTCCTGCAACTGGTAAATCTTCAAATCGTTGTCCCGAGTGTATATTCAATCTATCAATATTTTTCTGTGCAAGTGTCACAGAAATTATAATTTCTTTACTATTTGAGAATGTTATAAATCCTCTATCAAACAACTTATCAAATGTTGGGCTAAACAAAAAACCATTTTTTGTATCCAATCTTTCTCGATTGTCTGACATTACCCACGGCTTTATGTGGCTTGCGTTTAATATTCTTGGGTCATCAATTTTTGTAATGGGGCATCTTTTTAAGGTTAAAATTAATTTTTTTCTAAATTGAGCCTGTCCAATTCTTATTTTTGTAATAACATCTTTCGTTGTTATTTTAACTTCTAATTTTCCCTCTGGAAGAACCAAGTTATTTTCATCATACTCAAAAAGAGCAAATGTTCCTTCTTCAATTTTTTTAAAAGATTTTTTATTTTTTATTTCCCGATACAAAACACCACGAATTCCAGCTTGCCATTCACGAGACGTTTTTGCTTCGGGATAATATTTTTCGATTTCATTATAAATAATCTCCCAAGTGGCAATGCCACCATTGTCTTCAAGTAATTTTTTAATTGCTTCAACTTTTGTCATATTCTTTTTCATTAACTTTATTTTTAATCTCAACAATATCATTGCGATTAATATCTAAAACTTCAGCTATGGTTTCAAAAAACATTCCATGATCTCTTAAGTTTTCACAGGTCTCGGATGAACATCTGATTTGAATTGTAATTTTATCCATATCTTTATTAAGCTATTTGATAATTAAAAACTTCTCCATTTACTTTTATTCTTTCGCCCCCGTTACAAATTGGAATATACCAATCACTCCGCATTTGTTTGTCGTCATTAAACGCTTTCATTGATTTATAATGAAAAGTAAATTTTGATTTTTGATTTTTGCTAGCCCAAATTAGTGTTTCTTGAGCATTATTAAAACGCGTGCCTTTAAAGTTTGGCATTGGATTTGTTTTAATCCACTGAATATCATTCAGAATCCATAACCCTAAGTCTTGCATAATTTTTCCAACACGAAAAATATTATGATAACTACCGATAATCCAAATTGCTCCGTCTTTTTTTAAATCCAGTCATATGTAAATTTGTCGTATTCGTCAAAAGACGAAAATTTATCCCACTTGTCATTTACCCCATCAACTTTTGATTGATTCGGGCGATATAAATCTCCTTGCAACTGTAAATTATATGGAGGATCCGCAAAAATTAAATCAATAGAATTATCTGGAATATTTTTTAATTCTTTTATGCAGTCGCCTTTGATTATTTTGTTGAGTTTCTTTTTATCCATAATATTTATTTTAATAATTCATTAATTTTAACATCAAGCGCGCTGGCGACTTTTTCCATTGTACTAATTGTAAGGTTTTGCTTTCCATTCTCAACATTGCTGATATACGCTCTATCTAAATCTAACGCTCGGCAAATGTCGCCTTGCGACATTCCTTTTTCCAAACGAATCTTTTTCATATTGTCTCCAAACTTTTTTGCTGTATTTTGACTCATATTTTTAGTTAAAGTTATCAATACAGACATTATATCATGGTCTTGTGTTTTGACACAATGATAATTTACAACACAAGTGTAAAAATATGATAGCGAACCCGAACGACAAAACCATTTCCTTACCTTTCTTTTCTTTCGGTGGAGGGGTCTGGGGAGGAGCCGAACAAAAAATTGAAAGGAAATGGTTTTGGTCGGGTGGTCGCCCGAGGTACGAGGGCGACGGTGCGGTGGAGTTGAGAGAGTTACCACTAAACTCTGCCTGCGGAGAGAGTGGTCAGAATTATTTCAGGCTCTCGCCGTGGGGCGTGCGCCCGCAGGTGCACGCATTAAACAGCACGCACTTCTGGTGCGGGATGGGGTAATCGAAACCCCGACTCAAGTTTGGAAAACTCGCATTTTACCACTAAACTAATCCCGCAATACAAGCCATTTTAACATATTTTGTGATAACATCTAATTAATTGTCGCCGTAGTTCAATGGATAGAACAAGACACTCCTAACGTCTAGATGCAGGTCCGATTCCTGCCGGTGGCACATTATGCAAATCAAAAATCCCCGGAAGGGGATTTTTGATAAGTGAGAACAAAAGAATTTGTTCTTTGTAAGACGCTATGCGTCTTAATTTACCGAACCGCTTCTTTCAAAGCTTTAGCGGCACGAAACTTGGGAACTCTCATCGCCGGCACTTCTACGGCTTCGCCAGTGCGAGGATTTCTAGCCGTCCTAGCTGCTCTTTGCTTAGTTGAGAATATGCCTAATCCGGCAATTGAAACTTCGCCCCCTCCTTTAAGAGCATCAACAATATCGTTTATAATAGTTTCAACCACTTCTTCGGATTGAACTTTAGTTCCACCAAGTTTTGTATGAACGGAATTTGCTAAATCTGCTTTATTCATTTTTTATAAAGATTAAAATTTTTATAATTGCTCGACCCTTCACACTTTTTAAAACGGACAATCTCGAGAGTCGTCCGTTCTTCCTTCGCTTATAAGTATATATTTAATAGTCTTTTTGGCAATACCTTGACTACTTGCCTGTGGATAGGTCTTGTTATAGATAAAAACTTTTAGATTTAATCTTTTCATAAGTAAACGAAGACCTGAAACATAATCAGCACTTACGTTTCGGGTTTTTTTATTTTTTAGAATCTAAATATTTTTGAAGTTCTGTTTTAAGAGTAGGAATTTCTTCAACCACAGTTTTCCAAACCATTTTCAAACTAATATTAAAATATTCGTGAACCGCCATATTTCGAAATCCCAAAATTTTAAACCAAGGAAGTTCTACTTTTAATCTTGTCTCTTCTGATATTTTCCTTGCATCCTCTCCAATAACAACTAATTGCATAATAATAGCACTTTGTGTTTTTTGATCAGATAAAAAAATTTCTTGTTTTTGATCCTTAATAAAACTTTCTATTTTAGAAACAGAGTCAAGAATTCTTAATATGTAAACTTTTTCATTTTTCATATATAGTTTTAAGTTCAGGAACAATGTAGGGTTTCATAAATTTATCAATACTATCTTCAGTTACCACATCAACATCTCTGCCTAGAGCTTTTATTAAATCTTCTTTTAAATCCATAAAAGTAAACAAGCTTAGTGACTTACCAAGTCTGACTACTAAATCTACATCACTATCTTCCCTCTGTTCACCACGAGAGAAAGAGCCAAATATATCAGCTTTAGTAATACCGTATTTTTCTAATACGGGAAATATTTTAATTTTGATATCATCAATATTCATGACAATATTATATCATAATTTAAGATGTTTTTGAGATAATTTTTTTGAAAGTTTCTGGAGAAGTGGCTGCAATTTCAGAAAGCATTTTACGATTTAAAAGAATTTTAGCAGTTTTTAGTGACCCTATAAATTTACTATAAGTAAGACCGCTCTCACGCAAAACAGAATTCAAACGAACATTCCAAAGTCTTCTAAAGTCTCCTTTTTTATCTCTGCGATGAGCAAAAGCATAAGTGCCGGCATGAACAATGGCCTCATAAGCTTGCTTTTCTTTCTTTGATCGTCCAAAACGATAACCTTTTACCTGTTTTAACACATTCCTTCTTGTTTTTAGAGCGTTAACTCCTTTTTTTACTCTTGACATAATTATTGATTATTAAGATATCTGCTTTTATTTTTATTTGTCATACTAAAAACAACTTGCCTGCGTTTTTTAAGGGTTGTTTTAGTTCTATTTTTAGCGTTAAAATGATTTTGACCAATTTTTCTAGTCATTAATTTTCCATTTTTAGTTACTCTAATACGTTTTGAATAAGATTTATTTGTTTTCATAGACTCATATATTTTGCATAAATATGTTTATCTGTCAAATTTATTATTTGGCTTTTTCTATTATCGCCGTCATTCCCTTCGGACTTTTTTTGGGTTCCTCGGCTATTTTAAAATCTTCTGATATCAATTTAAAGAATCTTTCCATTCTTTCTCTCAAAAAAGTGGTATCCATATACTTAGTTCTACCCGGCAGAAATAAATTTATTTTTACTCGATGACCATTTTTAAGCCATTCAGAAGTCTTTTTAGCTTTAAGATTTAGGTCGTGTTCACCGGTGCCAACCTTAATCTGAAGACTTTTCATTTCAACCACGCGTGTTTTAGATTTTATGACTTTCTGTTTTTTATTTTCAGTATATAAGAACTTGCCATAGTTAACAATTTTTGCGATTGGCGGTCTAGCGTTTGGCGATATTTCTATCAAATCAAGTCCCTGATCTAAAGCTTTGTTTATTGCTTCTCTAGTTGAGACCACTCCGAAGTTTTCTCCTTCGGGTCCAATAAGACGAACTTCCGTCGCCTTAATATTATTATTTATTCTATATTTGATAGCCAAAAATTATAAATTATTTCTAAAGACAATTAGAGTGTAGCATTTTTATTTATTTCTGTCTAAAAAGGATTTCTGGCGCCACGGATTTCAAAGTGAACATGAGGACCGGTAGACTTACCAGTGGTGCCAATAAAAGCGATAACTTGTCCTTGTTTTACAGTTTCTCCTACCGAAACTTTATTTCTACTATTATGAGCATATAAAGTTTGGGTGCCATTTTTATGTCTAAGAACTACATAATTACCATAACCACCATTCCAACCACCAAATTTGCTAATTATCACTTTTCCATCAGCAGAAGCCAGTATCGGAGCACCAACTGAAGTGGCAAGGTCAACAGCATTATGTCCGTGGATACCTTGAGTTTTTCTGCCACCAACAATCGGTCTTAAATAATAACCTTTATATTCTTTAATACCAGAAGAACCGGATGGACTTAAATAACTGGCATAAGATGGGGTGGATATTTCTCCGTCTGGAATTATGATAACAGAACCGACTTTTAGAGAATCTCCTTTCTTTAAATCGTTGTAAACTATTATTTCATTCATATCTCCTTTATATTTTTTGGCTATAGAAGAAAGAGTATCCTTTTTGACAACAACATGTTTAACTCCAGAAATAGGCAAGATCACCAAAGTTTCTCCAACTTTTAGAATATTAGAAGGAAGGTTATTACCCCATTTTATGGTATTTACCGTCACATTAAACATTTCAGCTATTTGAGAAAGAGTATCTCCCGAACGAACCACGTAAGTGCTTATCTGGTCGCTAACAATCTTTGGTATCTCCGAAACAGAACCGGCGGGACCAATATTGGACACCAAAGCATTGTCTTTAACTTCCGGAATATAAGAAATATTATTACCGAGCGGAGCAACTACCGCTACCAAAAGAGCCATATTTTGAATATTTTTATTAGGAACTAGATTTTTGCTATCCGAACCTCTCCAAAGAATATTAAATAGACCAGCAGATACCGAGATTGGCAATAGTAAAATAACTAACACCAAAAATAACTTTTTTAAATTAAAAAAAGATTTTAAATTGATATTTCGCCTGATTTTCGTTAAAAAATAACGTTTATTTGAATCAGGGTCATCGGGAATTTTTAAAATAAGCCTAAGGTTAATGATAATTCAGGATTTTCTGGAAAATATTGCTCAACAGAGCCATATTTCAGTATTTCTGCAAATTACAAACACGCTCAAAATTGTATCAAAACATACTTCTTAGTCAACCATAAATGTGAATAATTTATTATATGATTTTAGGATTTGGTGTTATACTGAGTTCATTAGAATGAGTAATCAATTCAAAACATTTTTGAAATTTGCTGGTTTGGCAGTAATTATTATTATTATTCCAATTATTTCCGACTTATTAGGGAAGAATATTATAGAATGGTTTTTTCTTCCCGCCGTAGTAATTTTTCTTTTTTTAATCTGGCGTAAATTATCTCCAAAATTAAAAAGTAAAAATCCAGTAGCTGAAAATATTCCCGCAATAATCAGCTGGCAAAGACAACTTATTTCCTCTCTTATTTTATCCATAGTGGTCTTTTTGGGTTTTGCCATGTTGGTATTTATCTTAATGCCTGTTCTTGTGGACTTGGCAGTTTTTATTGCTAATATAATAGGAGGGGTTATTACTAATATTATACTTCAGATACTTTTAATACCTTTTTTAATAATTATAATAGCCAGATGGATTTCAACGATAAAACATTCCATATTGGTGAGATCAGACGACTTTGCCAGAAAATCTGCCGAAAAAAGAATTATAAAACTGTCATTAGCTATAGGAGTAGTAGTTCTTATTGAAATTGGTCTTTTCTTTGGAAATATGGTGTTCGGTTTGATCGGTCTTTAAATGTAACCGAGTTTTTGATAATTTTTTATTGCATAGATGTTCCCGAAAGCAAAACAGATACTGGTTGGTGGATTCTCCTTTTATTGAAATAAAGATATTATAAAATCGTTAGTAGGTAGAATTAATTAAAAGTATGGATTTACAAGAAACAAATCAAAATTTAAACGAGCAGTTTGGGTCAGAGGTTTTTAAAGAAGAAAAAAGACTTAAACGGTGGCAGGCCTGGGTCATGTATTTCATAGCGGTTGTTTTCTTGGGCGTTTTGGTTTTTGTGGGGCGTAGTTATTATGCAAACTACAAGGATCAAATGATTATTTCTGCAGTAACAGAGTCCTTGAGATATATTGACGAGTATAAAAAACAATTTGGTATGTACCCTTCGGGCAAAAATTTTTATGAGAGTTTTTATTATAAAAATTATCCCAAAGAAAATAATTTAATAGTGCCTCGAGTTATGTATAGCGACGGAGTTTATCCTTATTCCCAAGTAAAAAATAATCCCGGATTTGCCGGACAAAAAAAAGCCCTTAAATCTGTTCAAGAAGAAATGAGAGTGTTTGAAATTAGTTATTTTCTTTCCAAGGATCGATTATATCGAATTGGAGAAAAATGCACAGGCTCGAATGTAATAGGGTCGCCAATAGATTATTATTGTATTTTAGGAGCGAAAATTAATATTTCTAGCTGGCAAACATACCGCAATGATAAATATGGGCTTGAAATTATGTACCCAAATAATTGGTTTATTAAGGATAACAATAGAGGCGCCAATTGGGCAATATTTTTACAAGATAAAAAATATGAAAATGATAAAATTAATCCTTCCGGTCTGGCTATAGCCGATGCGGAGAATACAGACTTAAGTGGTGCAAAAAATAAAAGAGTTTTTGATATAAATGATACACACAGTACAAATTTTCTTGAGAAAGTTATAAGTATATATTTTACAGATAATTCAAAAACATTTTTTGCAACATGTACATCCGATATCAATATTTGCAACCAAATCCTCTCCACATTCCGGTTTTTAGGGCCGGAAACCGAATCCAATTAATTGAAATTAAGATATTATGGACAAAAAAGATTTAAAAATAGTAGGTCAGCAAGAGCAACCACAATCAAAGTTGTAGCAAAATAGAGTCTTTAGTCAACCATAAATGTGAATAATTTATTATATGATTTTAGGATTTGGTGTTACACTAAATTTATTAAAAATGGTATTATAACTTTATGGAATGAGTAAGTAAGTAGGGCAGGCGGACCAACCAACAACCGAATCTTGTTTAATATTTTATACGTTAAGTTAAAAAATCTATGTCAAAAAATTATTTTGTAAAAATTCTGTCATATTTCATTTTCGCTCAAGCAGTTTTTGTGTTTTATAAATTTATTCCGATGTTATTTCAGTGGTATAGTCCCGAGGCAATATTTCTACTCCCATGGGGTTTAGCGATAACGGACGGCATTCTCGCGACAATTACAGGAATTGGAATTTTACTCAAAAAAAAGTGGGGGATAATTTTTTATTTTATTTTTGCCATATTTCCAATACTGGCGGCAATTTTTCTTTCACAGATAGCCGGTCTTATAATCAGAACAAAACTACCGGGGATTAGTGAAAACTGGCTTGTGATTACTAATACTATTTTTGCATTTTATATTCTATTTAGTGAATGGAAAGAGTGGACAACACAAAAGAAAAGCTAACGGATAAATAGTTAAAATTATAATTTTTTTCAAATTATGGGTTAAAAAGGAATTACAAAAATTGTTTTAATTTGGGTCGTAACAATAATGGCCCTTGTTGATTTTATTAGTTTTGTTATTTATCGCACAATGGCCAGTTTCAGCTTTGGCGAATTGATATTTTCTATATCCCATATAGTGACAGTCTCTTTGATATATTCAACTTTAGTTGGACTAATTGGTTCTTTTTTTATTGGTTGGTTAGGCGAAAATCTGAATATAGAAAAAATTTAAAAAAGATATTTCTTATTACCTTTTTAATTTCTATTTTAATATTTCTAATATGGTATACAATTAGTAGTCTTTCATTAATTCAAAAACATTTTTGAAATTCTCTGATAAGATAGTAATATGAAAAAAGATTTTGGAAACTGGCACAATAAAAAAGATAAATTAGAAAATATAGAAAAAAGACCGTTTTTTAAAGAAAGAGAAATTTGGTTTTGTTATCTTGGTTTAAATATTGGAGACGAAGAAGATGGAAAAAGATTGGGTTATAAAATTGGCGAGATAAGTAAAAATGATTTTTCTGAATTAAAAAGAAAACTCAAGAAATTACTTCCTTGAGATTCTTTTTACCTCTGTCTTGCGACAGAGTCGGACCGAAGCCATTTGTGAATATAGTGTAGCAAAATCAAAAAAAATGTCAAGTGATTTTTTAGAATTAAATAAAGCTCAAAGAGAAGCAGTGGAAACAACCGAAGGTCCTCTGCTTGTTTTGGCGGGAGCGGGAGCTGGTAAAACCAAAACTGTCACCTACAGAATTTTAAATTTAATCCAAAAAGGAGTTGCTCCAGAAAATATTTTGGCCGTAACTTTTACTAATAAAGCGGCTAGAGAAATGGAAGAAAGAATTTCAAATCTTTTAAAGAAAACTTTAAAACTAAACAGACCAATTTCAATAGTTGGCAAACCATTTGTGGCCACTTTTCACGGACTCGGAGCTTTTATTATTAAAGAAAATTTTAGGGAAGCTAAAATTAAAAAACATTTTAGTATTTATAATAGAGAAGATTCTAAAAAAGCCATTAGAGAAGCTTTGCGAAAAAATAATTATGATACCAAACAATTTGAACCAGGGAAAATACTTTCTATTATTTCTCGCGAGAAAAGCAATTTTGTGGTAATAGATGAATATTTGGAAACAACGGAAGGAAACTATTTCAGAGATATGGTCGCCAAAGTTTGGCAAGATTATGAGATAATTTTAAAAAAAGAAAACGCTTTAGATTTTGATGACTTGCTTTTGGTAGCCGCCAAACTTTTACAAAAAAAGGAAATTAGAAAAGTTTACGAAAATAGATGGAAATATATTCATATTGACGAATATCAAGATACCAACAAAGTGCAATACCAAATTGTGGAAGCAATCGGCAGAGGACATCAAAATGTATGCGCGGTGGGAGATACGGATCAATGTCTTATAAAAGGATCGGAAATAAAAATGGCAGACGGTAGTTTGAAAAAAATTGAGAATATAAAAAAAAATCAGTATGTATTATCAAATTATGGAAGCGGTGATTTACGTCCTGCAAAAATCACGCGAAAAATAAAAAGCTTTTTTAAGGGTGATCTTATTAGAATCAAAACAAAAAAAGGAAAAATTATAACGAGCACACCAAATCATACTCATTTTGCCGGATATCAGTTAGAAATCACTCCTCAATTATATTTCAACTACCTTATGTACAAAAAAGGAATCGGGTGGAGGATAGGTACAACTCAGGTTCATACAAAAGGACAAATAAAACCTGTTATAGGATTTGTACAAAGATCAAATCAAGAACACGCTGATGCTTCGTGGATTATAGCAGTTCACCAAACATCCAACGAGTCCAGAATCCAAGAATATATTTTTTCGCTTAAATACCAAATTCCAACACTTCCTTTTGTTCCAAGAAAAGGACTCAGTACTGGAGGATATGTTCATGACAAAAATTACCTTAAAAAAATATTTTCCTCTTTCAATACAGAAAAATCCGCCCTTAAATTACTTTCTGATTTGGGGCTACAATATAATTACCCTCACCATTACCCTCAATCGTCTAATTCTAGTAGAATAAATATAAATGTAACCCTGTGTGGAGATAGACGGGGACAAAATCCATTTCATAGAATTTCTGTTCATGGAAATAATAAAATGGAAAAGAAAATACTTGAAACTGCTGGATTTTCTGTTCGCCAAGCAAAATTAAACACTAAAAATTGGAGATGTGAAAAAGGTTCTTCTAATTACGGAGAAATTTGTATGTTGGCCACGAAGATAGCTTCACTTTTTGATAACTCAAAAATAATCTTCAGAGCCAGACTTGGTGGTACAAAATCTAACCCAAAGAACAGCAATTCTTTACCGTGTATACCAGCAGGTTCTGTAATGCTAGGTATGGCTTTATTTTCTATTGACGGCTATGATATTGTATCAAAAATTTCACGAATATCAGTAACCAAAAAAGAAGTTTTTGACATTGATGTTGAAAAAACTCACAACTTTATTACAAATGATATAGTAACCCACAATTGTATTTATAGTTGGCGAGGAGCTAACATAAAAAATATTTTGAATTTTGAAAAAGATTACAAAAATGCGAAAATAGTGGTCTTGGAACAAAATTATCGTTCTACTAAAACTATTCTGGCAGTGGCCAATAAAATTATTGAAAAAAATAAATTCAGAAAAGAAAGAACTTTAACGACAGAAAATTCAGTGGGTGAAAAAATTGGAATTTTTGAAGCTCTAACCGAAAATCATGAAGCTCAATTTATAGTGGAAAAAGTTAAAGAATTACAAAAAAAAGGAGTAAATCTTTCTGATATGGCGGTTTTATACAGAGCGAATTTTCAATCACGCGTTTTGGAAGAAGAATTTTTAGCTAAAGATGTGCCTTACCAAGTGTTGGGAACTAAATTTTTTGACAGAAAAGAAATTAAAGATATTTTGGCATTTTTAAGGTTTTGTTTTAATCCGGAAAGTATTTCTGATTTAAAAAGAATAATAAATGTGCCTCCCAGAGGTATAGGTAAAATTACTCTTTTAAAAATTGTGGAAGGGAAAGAAAAAAATTTGCCAGTCAAAATGAAAATAAAAATGAAAATTTTTAGAGATCTTTTGAGAAAAGTTAAAGATTTCGCCAGTCAAAATCCATTATCTAAAACTATTTTATTTATAGCGAGAGAAGTCGGTTTAAATGAAAATCTTAAAAAAACAGAAGAAGGGGCAGAGAAGATAGAAAATATAAAAGAGCTGGTAACCTTGGCTTCGCATTATGATAAAATATTTAAAGAAGATAATGAAGGAGTAAAAAACTGGGATGAAGCGGTGGAAAAATTATTAGAAGATACTTCTTTGGCGTCAGATCAAGACAGTGACAAAAAAGAAAAAAAGGGAGTTCGTTTAATGACAGTGCATGCCAGTAAAGGTCTTGAATTTACTTATATTTTCATTACCGGCTTGGAAGAGGGACTTTTTCCGCATAGTAGAAGTCAAGATGAAAATTTGAGCGAAGAAGAAGCCGAGGAAGAACGCCGACTTTTTTATGTGGCTATTACTCGCGCTAAGAAAAAACTTTTTCTTTCTTACGCTCAAACTCGCACCATTTTTGGTAGCAGAGGAATTAATATTCCCTCTGAATTTATACTGGAAATTCCAGATAAATATTTGGAGAGAGAATCTTTGGATTCTCTCCCTACGGGAGACAGGTACTCAAAAAGAAAACCACTTATTCATATTGAGTTTTAGAGTATTGATAATGTTATGATAAAGTATATACTTGAATTATGACTACCCAAATAATGTTCAAAATTGAAAATAAGCTCAAGAAAGCAGCTCAAGAAAGAGCCAAAGAAGAGGGAATTACTCTAAGTGATTTTTATAAATCTGCCACCAAATCATTTGTGGAAGGTAAAATAACAGTAGGAATAATTTTTGAAGAAGAGAGTTTAAACGATTACACAAAAGAAAGTTTATTGTCTTTAAAAAAAGGATTAGCTGATTGTAAAAAAGGCAAAGTTTTTAGAACAAGATGAAAATATTTTGGACGAATGAATTTAATAAAAATTTAAAACTTCTCCCAACTAAAACAAGAAGGCTCTACAAAAAACAGGAAAATATCTTTTTTGTAAACTGGAAAGATCCTCGCCTCCACACAAAAAAACTAAAAGGAGTTAATCAGATTTTTTCTTTTAGAATTACAAGAAAATATAGAGTTTTATTTAAAATTACAGATAAATCCTCAATTTTGTTTGTTTCAATAGGTCACAGAAAAAATATTTATGACTAAATTTCAACCAAAAAAATCATTGGGGCAACATTTTTTGAGAGATTCAAAAATACTCAAGAGAATTGTTGATTTTGCCGAGATTAAAAAAACAGATATTATGGTAGAAGTGGGACCTGGAGAAGGAGGACTTACTAAATTACTTCTTGAACAAGCGAAAAAAGTGATAGCGGTTGAAAAAGATGAAGAGATGGTAATTTTTTTGAAAGGCAAATTTAAAAAAGAAATCAAAGAAGGAAAATTAGAAATTGTTGAAGGAGATATTTTAGATTTTTATTCGCAAAATATTTTCTCGCCACTTGCGGACTCAAACTATTTTGCCACCAACTATAAATTAGTTGGCAATATCCCATATTACATAACTGGAGCTTTGTTTAAAAAAGCTTTAGAAGCTTCAAATTTTCCAAAATCAATAACTTTTGTAGTCCAAAAAGAGGTAGCACAAAGAATTATGGCTCAAAGATGCCTGCCTGCCGGTGGGCAGGGAAAAGAAAGTATTTTGAGTATTTCCATAAAAGTTTATGGCAAGCCGAAATATGGGGGAGTTATAAAAGCGGGCAGTTTTTATCCAAAACCAAAAGTTGATTCGGCTATTTTATCAGTAAGAGGTATTTCAAAAGAAAAATTTCAAAGGACTGACCTTAAAAAAAATCCCAAAGGTCAGTCCTTGGGAAAAGAAAATTTTTCTTTTGGGGAAATACTTGAGCAGAATTTCTTTAAAATATTAAAAATAGGATTTTCTCATAAAAGAAAGTTGCTTATTAAAAATTTGGAGAACCTGTCAAGGGTCGCCTTTTTGGGGCAACTTTCAAAGGCGACCCTTGACACTTCAAATCTAAAAGAAATTTTTGAAAAATGTGGAATTTCAGATAAAGCCAGAGCAGAAGATTTAAAAGTTGAAGATTGGATTTGCTTGAGCAAAAAGTTTTCACCATAAGCAAAAAAAGTATAAAATCTTTGCTATACTTAAACAAATGATTGCTTTACCAAGTAAAAAAGTTTTGAGTATTTTGATTTTAACAACTGCTTTGGTAGTAGCTGTTATTATCGCTTTTGGCAGAGATAAAAACAATAAAACCATAAATTTTGCCAGTAATTTAGTGGCAGGAGATAAAGTCTCATTACCAAAAAATCCAAATTGGCAAAATGAATTAAATAATGTAACCACCGGTATAAATCAAACAGAAGAAAACGCTTCAACAACAAAAGAAACTGCCACTGATATTATATCAAGAAGTTTGATATCAAATTATTTAGCTTTAAAACAAAGTGGTAATTTAAACCAACAATCAGCCAAAAAATTAGTATCTCAAACTGTAAATTTAACTAACCAATTGGGAAATAAAGTTGTTTTAAATACCAAACTTAATATTGTGGCTAACAATGGTCGTCAATCAATTCTTGACTATGGTGAAAATTTAGGAAATATTCTAAAAAAGAATAGACCTAAAGAATTAAAAAATGAATTGAAGATTATCAGTCAAGCGGTAGAATTAAGAGACCCATCAAAAATAAATGAGTTGGACAGTGTTATTGTTGTCTATCAAAAAATTGTTGATAAACTGATTAAAATGCCCGTGCCTCAAACTTTTGCTAAAGCTCACTTGGATTTAACCAATGGATTAAAGGGGGTAATCATCTCTCTTACAGAAATGAAAACTATTTTTAATGACCCCATTAAAAGTTTGTCGTATATGCAACTATACAAAGAAAGTGTAAATAAATTTACTCAAGCGATAAAAGCCACTGATATATTTATAATTCAGAATAAGATTATTTATAAACAAGGTAGCGGTGGCTACTACTTATTATACGGGATATAATAAGGATGAAAAGTCACAAAAATTAAAAGCAATAAAATAATATGACAAAACTCTCAAAAAAAATTATCGTTTTAGTTTTAGCGACTACCTTTATTTTTTCTCCTATTTTAGCAACTAAAGTTGAAGCTCAGTGGGTCGTTTGGGATCCGGGAAATTTCGTGCCAAATTCAATTTCCGCCGCAAATAGCATAGCACAAACAACAAAAGATTATGGGCTTGATAGTGTAGCTTGGATAATAGTCAATCTTATAATAGAAAGAATGGCGGCCAGCACAGTTAATTGGATAAATACCGGTTTTAAAGGAAGTCCCGCTTATGTAACAGATCCGCAAGCCTATTTTCAAGATATTGGCGATAAGGTAGCTGGTCAATTTATATTTAAAAATCCAAATTTGAATTCTCTTTGCAGACCTATAAATGCCAACATAAGATTGGCTCTCAATCAAAATTATATTCAAGACAGAATTTGGCAATGTACTTTAACTGACTCAGTGGGAAATATGCAAGATTTTTTGGGCGATTTTAATAAAGGAGGTTGGGATAAATTTTTTGAACTCTCGCAAAGACAACAAAACAATCCGATTGGTGCTTATTTGCAGGCCCAAAATGAGCTTGATCTTCAAATTGCCACCAGACAAGAAACAAAACAAAAAGAACTTAATTGGGGTCAAGGTTTTATGTCTTATAAAAAATGCGAAATTTACGGACCAGATATAGTAACCCCTGGTTTTCCGGGTGACCCAGCTAGACCAGAAATAAGACAACCTGTTTGTTTGAAAGAAACAACAAAAACACCTGGGTCAGTAATATCAAATCAATTAAATAAACAGTTAGGAGCCGGTCAAGATAAATTGGTGGCAGCAGATGAAATAAACGAGATAGTCAGTGCTCTTTTGAATCAACTTATAACTCAAGTGGTTGGTGGCGTGGGTAGGGGTTTGAGAGGATTGAGTAGTCCAAGTCAAACTAACAGTAGTCAAACGTTTACGAAGCAGTTGTCTAATACTAGTGCAAAATCAACAGTTGATTATTTTGGAAGTACTGTTGATACATCAATTTTAGACATTCCTCCTCCAGATTTAAACGCAAACAAGCCCGAGAATTTTAATTCTCAACCTATAAATCTAAATAATTCAAACATTGATACTGTTGCAATAACAGGTGCTTTTAAAATAGGGAGCACATTAGCGACTAACATTTCAGTACCAATAGGCACAAATGTAACTTATCAGTGGCAAATAGCAGATACGGAAAATGGAGTATATAAAAATATTTCGTTAGCTACAGGAACCACATATACCCCAACAGCGACTGATGTTAATAAATTTATTAGAATCGCTATAAAAGATTCGGGTAGTCTATCTGGAACAATAACAAGTAAAGCCACAATAATAACACCTAATGTAAATGCACCAACAGCATCAGATAATAATATTGGAGTATATTTTTGGGCAAGCCCTATAATAAATAGCGGTTCAGATATAATAAAAACTGGAGTTAATCTTACTAAAAATCTTGGAGTGAAGAAAATAAGGATAACTCTTAGTTCCAAAACTGATCTTGATTATGGTATAAGCAATAATTGTATAAGCAATTTTTCTTTGGTTAATATTGCCAAGAGAGGGGATTTCACTTCAATATTTTCTGATCCAAAATTTAATACCATTATGATTACTGCCTATGATGGAGTGTCTTTCCCTGATTGTATTACCAAAAATTACCTCAATCCAAATTTTGTAACTAAAAATAAGCAACAAATTGAACAAGAATATAAAGATCTTGCAAATTATTTGAAAAGTTTCCCTTCAAAAAATTTTATTATATCAAACTGGGAAGGGGATAATGATATATATTGTGGTCAAGCTTATGGAACATCAGCTACTGTTTGTCCAAATTATTTAAATGCTATGGATGGATTTAAAAAATGGGTAATAGCATACAGCGACGGAATTAGTTCTTCTGGGGCTAGTAATGTTTACAGTGCAGTAGAATTTAATATTGCCAGATATTTAAAAAATAATGATTTACCGAGTGTGCTATATGATGTGATTCCAAATGTTAACACAAATTATTTTTCCTACTCTTCTTATGAATCAATAAATCCAATCATTACTTTAAATGACAAGGGAAATCAATTAAAATCAGATTTAACTTTAATTAAAAATGTAATTTCTAGTGCAAGTAAAAACCCAAATAATCTAATTATTGGTGAATTTGGTTTTAGTTCTTCAAATAGAGATTTGGTCAAAGATAGTCTAAAAACTGCTGTTGATATATTTAAAAATAATAATATTAATAACTATTTTGTATGGAATCTTTCAGATTCAGGCGGATCATTTGGTTTATATGATGCCAATTCACAAATGACCAGTGCTGGTAAATATGTGTGCAGTATCGCGGGTGGATTAAACTGTATTTAGTGGTTTTATATTTTATTATAATGAAATAAATTTGGTAAAAATAAAAATGACAAAGAAATTTTTAACATTCGGAATAATAATAATTATATTAGCTGGGATTTTTGTCCCGTCTGTTGTTTTAGCAATTACAGATGGACAATGTACTGCAGATCAAATAGCTGCTGGTGGCATAACCAGAAAGCTTGGGGATATTGTTGATAGTAGAATTACACTTACAGAATACTGTCAAGAAGCAGGAGAAAAAGGAGACCAAGGGGTTGTAGGTGGAGCTATTAATGATGCTGGTGCCGCGATAAGTGCACCAGCTAAAATAGCGGCTAATTGGATGGGAGCAAAACTTTTTGAATGGATAGGTAAAATCTTAATGACTTTATCATCCCTTATTTTAATAATTTCCGGTTACATATTTGATAAAATTGTTAATTTCACCATTGTTAATATGTCAAAAAATATTGGCGACCCTAATGGAGTAGGTGGTAGTATCACTGGAGCTTGGAAAACGCTTAGAGATATCGCCAATATGGCTTTTATATTCGTGCTTCTCTTTGCTGCTTTTAAAGCAATGTTTAACACCGATTTTAGTGGTTTTCGCAATACTGTAAAAAATATTATTATAGTGGCTTTACTTATAAACTTTAGTCTTTTCTTTTCAAAAGTGGTTATTGACGCTTCTAATATTGCTTCCGTCGGTTTTTACAATTCAATTGTGGGAGCCAATTCAAACAGTATTGAATTGGTTGCCGGCAATAAAAGCACCGCTCCCGGAGGCACAAGTAATTTTAAAGGTATCTCTGGTGGTTATATGAGAATGTTGGGATTGCAAACATTTTACGGCGCCGATATTTTAACAGGACAAACTGATGCCATAAAAATATTTATCCTCGGTTTTATGAGTTCAATATTTATGCTGATTACCGCTGTTGTACTTTTAATAGCCGGCGTAATGTTTGCCACTCGTTTTATTATTTTAATTTTTTTAATGATTCTCTCACCTCTGGCTTTTATCGCTTATATTATACCGGGAATGGAAGGTCACTTTAAAAAATGGAAAAGTGCATTGATAGACCAATCTTTTTTTGCTCCATTATTTTTTGCTTTAACTTGGGTAGTGTTTAAAATTGGTTCTTCACTTGTTACAGTATTAAATGTGTCCACCCAAACAGGCAGTGGAGCACAATGGACTGATATGATGACAGATCCAAAGAGTGCTACCGCTCTCTTGCTTAATTATGTATTAATAATCGGCTTTTCTATTGCCGCTCTTGTTTTATCCAAACAAATGGCGATTAAGACAGCTAGATTTGAAGCTATTAGTGGAGGAATTGGTACTGCAACCATTGGTGGTGTCGCCCGTGTAGGTAGGAATACTGTTGGAAGAGGGTCAAGAGCACTTCTTAATTCAGACAAATTAAGGAATGCCTCCTCTTCAGAAAAATGGTATTCGGGTGCAGCCAGAGCTGGTCTTTGGACATCTAAAAGAGGAGCTGAAAGCAGTTTTGATTTGAGAGCATCTAATAAATTAGGAAAAGTGCCCGGACTTGGTGGAGAATTGGGAATTCTTGGCAAAGCTGGAGGTAAAGGAGGGTTCAGTTCGGCAGTAGATAAAAAAGCAAAAGACAAAGCGGCATATTCTAAAGCTATTTATGGGCAGACGGATGAAGAAAAAGAAAAAGCTAATAAAGAAAAAAGAAAATATGAAGGATATATGGGTGATGACGGTAAATGGGTAAAAGGAGCTAAAGAAGAATACGAAAACACAAAGAAAAAAGAAGATGAAAGAATCAAAGAGGAAAGAAAAGCGGAAAAAGAAAAGATAGCAAAAACTAAGGAAGAAGCAACAAAAAATGTTAAAGAGAAGGAAGAAAAACTTCAGCAAGAAAAAGATGCTAGGATAGCTGGAGTGGGAAGTTTTATAAATGAGGAAAAAGCTAATAAAGAACTTGAAGAATCCAAAACAAAATTAGAAAATATCACAAAAGCACATGAGTTAGCTATTGAAAGAGAAAAAGCGAAAATTGAAGACGCTGATTATTCGGAAGCTACCATAGCATTAAAAACAGAGGCCGATCTCAGGAAAGTTGGGTGGGATAAAATTAAAAATGCCGGTGCTGAAAGACAAAGAGCTTATGCTAAAAGACTTGATAAAGGTAAGTTAGGAAAAGTAGCGAGAGGGATTGGTTCAGGAATACTTAGTGGTAGTGCGGGTGCAGTAACGGGAGGAGCAATGGGATCATTAGCTGGACCAATAGGCACCATTGTTGGATCTAGTGTTGGGGGTGTTCTTGGTTTTTGGGGTGGAGTAAAAACTAGCCACCAAGGAAATAAAGCTGCCGCGAGAGCAATAATAAAGCAAGCCGAAGGGAAATCTAAAGCAGAACAATTAGCTGATGCGGCAAGAGATTATCAAAAAGAGGAAGATAAGAAAAAAGAAAAAAATGGTGCAACAGCTGAAAAAGCTACAGATACAACAAAAGAAAATAAAGAGAAGGAAGAAAAAAATGGTGCAACAGGTTTTACACCACCCCCATCGTCCGCTAACTCATAATAAATATTATGAACTATAAAGAAACAATACTAAAAAGATTAAAAGAATTACCAGAGGCATTAAGGTCTTTCATATTAGACGAAAAATGGAGAGCGGATGCAGAAAGAATTGGCAAGCAATTTAACCTTAATGAAGAAAAATACGCTTCTTTTGAAAATGAAATTTTTGTGGTATTACTCGCCCTTGAACCAATCGGTGACTTCGAAGAAAACATAAAAATTACACTAAAACTGGACTCAAATATGGTAGGTTGGATTGCTGAAGATGTTAAAAAAAGTATTTTTGATAAAGTCTCTAGCGAACTTAATGCAATATGGAAAGAAATTGGAAAAGCAGAAGAAAAACAAAATGAAGAAGTACTAAAAGAAAATCAAACTCCAAAAAATATAGAAAATTCATTTGAGCAAAAAATATCAAATCAAGCTAAGGCAATGCGCCCCGCCCAAAAAGCTCCAATTAATTTACCAACAGAGCAGGAGAGTGAAGTAAAAACAGAAGAAAAACCAAAAGCCACACAGAGTTACGAAATAGGAAAAGACCCTTATAAAGAACCATTAAATTAAAAACCATGCGTTTTCAAATACCACAATTTATAGATGTAGAAGACAAAATTTTCGGACCTTTTACTTTGAAGCAATTTATTTATTTAGCCGGAGGAGCTTCTGTGGCGGTAGCTTCTGTCACATTTTTTGGTCTTTTTTTTGGAATTCTTATTTCTTTGCCTATTGTTGTGTTAGCTCTGGCTTTGGCTTTTTATAAAATAAACAACCGACCTTTTATTTATACTATGGAATCAGCCTTTAAATACATAACAAAAGATAAACTTTATATTTGGAGAAAAGAGGAAAGAAAAGAAGAGAGGGAAAAAAATAATGAAAAAAAATATAGCTCTTTAGTAGTGCCGAATCTGTCCAAAAGTAAGCTAAAAGATATGAATTGGGAATTGGATGTTAAGAAAAAAGAAGATAAAAAATTAGTTAATAGTTAAATATTAGGTTAAAATATATATATGAGTAAAAATGCGACTCAAGAGTTTGTGCCGATAGATGATATTAGAGATGGTATCGTTATATTAAAAGACGGCGGTATGAGAGGTATCTTAATGGCCTCTTCTATAAACTTTTCTCTAAAATCAGATGATGAAAGACGAGCTATACTGCTTCAATTTCAAGATTTTTTAAATTCTTTAGACTTTTCCATTCAGATATTAGCTCAGTCCAGAAAACTTGACATCAGACCATATATCGCTCTTTTAGAAGGAAGATATAAAGAACAAACGAATGATTTGATGAAAATTCAAATTGAGCAATATATGGAATTTATAAAAAGTTTTACTGAATCAACCAATATTATGACCAAAAACTTTTTTATTGTAGTCCCTTACGACGCGGCCATTATCTCCACTAAACGCAACATTTTTTCCAGTATTAGCGGTAAAAAAGAAAGCCAAGAAACAAAAGAAGAAAATTTTGAGGAGAAGAAAAATCAGCTTGAACAGAGAATGGGAGTAGTGGAACAAGGTTTGGTTCGTAGCGGAGTAAGAGTGGCTAAACTTGGCACCGACGAAGTGATAGAATTATTTTATAAAATATTTAATCCGGGAGAATCAGAGAAACCTATAAAGATAAAATAAATATATGTTTGATTTTTTAACAAAAAAGAAAAAAAAAGATAATTTGACCGCAGTTTCCATCTTGCCAAAATCAATAACCGAAAGTTCCGAGTTGGAGCTCAGAGACATCTTGGCACCAAGTGCTTTAAAAGTAAATTCTAAGGAACTTAATTTGGGAGAAAAACTGGTCAGGAGTTTTTTTGTTATATCATATCCAAGATTTGTAACCGAAGATTGGTTTGCTCCAATTATAAATATGGATAAAATGTTTGATGTCTCTATTTTTATTCACCCATTGGAAACAGCTAAGATACTTAGAAGTTTTCAAAAAAAAGTGGCCGAAGTTCAGAGCCAAATTAGAATAAGAGAAGAAAAAGGTTTAGTCCGAGATCCTGTGCTTGATACCGCTTATCAAGATTTAGAAAATTTGCGCGACCAGCTTCAGCAGGCTCAAGAAAAAATGTTTGAAGTTGGACTTTATATTTCGGTTTACGCCAGTAGTAGTGATGAATTGGACAAAGTTGAATCGGAAATAAAATCAATCCTTGAATCCAAACTGGTTTATGTTAAACCGGCTTTATTTCAACAAGAACAAGGGTTTAGAAGTATTTTACCAACCGCCGAAGATAAACTTATGGTGCATTCCAAAATAAATTCTTCGCCTCTTTCCAGTTTATTTCCTTTTATTTCTTTTGACCTCACTTCCGATAAAGGCATTCTTTACGGTATCAACCGCCATAATTCCTCTTTAGTTTTATTTGATAGATTTTCTTTGGAAAATTACAACTCAGTCACTTTCGCTAAAGCCGGTGCTGGAAAATCCTATAATATAAAACTTGAAATATTACGCACTCTTATGTTTGACGCCGAAGTAATCGTCATAGACCCGGAAAATGAATATGAATATATGGCCGAAGCGGTAGGGGGTAGATATTTTGACATTTCTTTAAATTCCGACCATCACATCAATCCTTTTGAACTTCCCATTCCGGCGGAAGACGAATCTACCGCCAGTGTTTTACGAAGCCAAATAATAAATTTGGTGGGACTTTTCAGAATAATGATGGGAGGACTTTCAGCCGAAGAAGATGCTATTATTGACAAAGCTATTACCGAAACCTACGCTTTAAAAGATATTACTATTGATTCTAATTTTAAAAATGTGGAGCCACCACTTCTTTCCGACTTTGAATTAGTGCTCAGTGGTATGGAAGGAGGAGAGTCTTTGGCTCAAAGGTTGTCAAAATATACTAAAGGCACTTGGTCAAATTTCATCAACAGACCTTCAAATATAGATATCAACAAAAAGTTTGTGGTTTTTTCCATTAGAGATATGGAAGACGAATTAAAACCAGTGGCTATGTATATAGTTACCCATTATATTTGGAATGCTATTAGAAGAGAATTAAAAAAACGACTTTTAGTGATTGATGAAGCTTGGTGGATGATGAAATCAGAGGATACTGCCTCTTTCTTATTATCTTTAGCCAAAAGAGGACGAAAGTATTATCTGGGATTGGCGACTATCACCCAAGATGTGAGCGACTTTTTGAAATCTCCATACGGCGCGCCCATTATCAGTAACTCTTCCATTCAAATTTTACTCAAACAATCACCGACAGTGATAGATAAATTGCAACAAGTTTTTAATTTAACTGATGAAGAAAAATATCTGCTCTTGGAATCGGGAGTGGGTGAGGGTATCTTTTTTGCCGGACTTAAACATGTGGCTATAAAAATAATCGCTTCTTATACCGAAGACCAAATCATCACTTCCGACCCATCTCAAATTTTGGCTATTAAAAAACAAAAGAAAGAAGATGATGAAAAGAAAAAATAAAACCCACCCTATTTAGATTTATTACAAATTTAAAGTTTCTCGCTTCCCCTCTCTTTGATAAGGAGAGGGCACACGAAGTGAGGGGTGAGGTGATTAAAAAAGAGATAGAGAAAGTTATGATACAATACTTCTTATGAAAGAAAAACCTCTACAAAATTACCCTCCTTTAAAAAGACCAGTTAGAACCATACCGCAAAAAAGTGAAGAAAAAAGAGAAAGGATAAGCGTTTGGGTGGGTGCTTCTATGATAATAGTCGCTTTATGTGTTGATGTGGCTCAAGCTCTTCTTATAATTCTCGGTATAGGATTAGCATTAGGATCAATAATAACTATTGTAGCATACTTTGTTTTTTGGATTTGGTTTATGATTTTAGGTGTATCATTTATTACTAATCCTAAAAAACTGTTGACGGTGGGTATTGGTGGAGCGGTAGAAGCTTTGCCTCTTTTTAATTTCTTACCAGCCTTTACCGCCATGATAGCAACAGTAGTCTTTATGACCAAAGCTGAAGACAAAGGTGGTATGATTGGAAAAGCGGCTAGTTTGGCTCAAGGAAAAATAAAATCTTAAAATATTATATATAATGGAATCTAAATGATATAATAATAAAATGTTAAATAAGTTTATAAAAACTTTAATATTGGTAGGTTTTGGAGTGATAATTCTACCAACAATCTCTTTTGGTCAAATAAAAGTAAACACTTCCTACGCTCTTTCAAACGAGCTTGGAGTTGAAATCATTCCCAACTATCCAAAACCGAATAAGATGGTTTTTATCAATTTAACCCTTTACACTAACGATTTAAATTCTGCTCTCATAACTTGGTATAAGGACGGAAAAAAAGTCTTAAGTGGCAAGGGAAAAACCAAATATTCATTTAGAACAGCGAATGTTGGGAAAGAAACAAAAATTGAAACAGTAATTAAACTTTTAAACGGTTCTGTTTTCTCAAAAGTTTTCACTCTGAATCCAGCCAATGTTGACTTGACTTGGGAAGCTAACTCATATACGCCACCATTTTATAAAGGTAAAGCCTTGCACCCCAAACAAGGTAGTTTAAAAGTTGTAGCCACTCCGGAATTTATTAAAGGAGGTAAAATAATTCTTCCTCAAAATTTAATTTATAAATGGTCAAATGGTCTTAAAGTATATCAAGAGCAATCCGGTTATGGTAAAAATGTTATTATTTTAAATGGTTCAATTTTAGGAAGAAATGAAAACATAAAAGTTTTAGTGACAGATCCGGTCAATAATTTAGTGGCAGAAAGTTTTGTTAATATAAAACCAATTAACCCGGAAATAGTTTTTTACAAAGACAGCCCATATTATGGACCTATTTTCAATTTAGCCATCGCTAATAATTTTAATTTAAAAGCAGAAGAAACACAGATTCTGGCAGCTCCGTATTATTTCACCAAAGAAAATATTAATGGTTTAAAATATGAATGGAGATTAAATAATCAAGTTATTTCAAATCTTTCAAGCTCCAGAACCGCCATCTTTAGAAAACCTAAAAAACAAGCGGGAAAATCCCTTATTTCTTTGCAAGTTCAAAATCTAATTAGAATCTTGCAACAAGCAGATAGAAATTTAACAATAAGTTTTAGTGATTAAGAATCATAAAATGAAAAAGATAATTTTAAAAATAGGAATATTGATAATACTTGCAATGTTGATGTTGCCAATAACACAAGTTATTGCCGCTGGTGCTACTGATAATTGGGATAATAACACAACAAGTAAAAACGAATATGCGGTTCTGGCACCACTTCCCGGTGTAGCTAATAAAGTTGGTGATACCACTACTTTAAAAAAATATATCCACGCTATTTTTAATCTGGCCATAGGTCTTTCAGCGGTAGCGGCAGTCTTAATGATTGTTTTGGGCGGTTTTCAGTATATGTCCACCGATGCTATTATGAAAAAAGAGGAAGGTAAGAAGAGGATTAAAAATGCCATATATGGCTTGATTCTTGTTATTTCTGCTTGGCTTATTCTTTACACTATTAACCCAAATCTTTTAAAACTTAACTTAAATATAGAATCCATAACAACAGCCACTCCGGCGGGAGGAACTTTGACTGGCGTCAGAACAGCAACCGGAGTGGATCTTTTATCCGGAAACAGTTTACAAGCTGATCAAGCTATTAGAGATAATTTAGGTAAGGTAAAAGTAAATAATAAACCTTGCACAACTCAAAGAACATCTAAATGCACCAATCTTAACGGATTACCCCAATCAATGATTTCTTCTTTGAAGAATTTACAAAAAAATTGCACCCAAGGTAGTAATAATTCCTGTATTGTTCAAATTAGCGGTGGCACAGAAACTTCTTTACATATAGCAGGAAGTGAACATAAACCGGGTAAAAGTGTGGTGGATTTATCATCAAAAAACACATTAAATACTTATCTTGGATACCCAACTCCTCAAAGCGGAGACACTGTAACCAAAGATGGTTTAAAATTTAAATATGAGGTTACTGGAGAAAATGGAGTTTCCACGGGACCGCATTGGCATGTAATACCCCCTTAAAGTATAAATAAAATGAGTAAAAAAATATTATTGATAATAGGAATATTGGCGGTAGTGGCGGTAGCTTTGTTTTTGATTTTAACTTCAAAACCGCAAACAACTGGAGAAAATCGGGTGGGATTTTCCGTTAGAGAATTCTTGCCTTTTGGCAAAAATGGCAATACAGAAACAAGCAGTTCAACAACAAAAATAAAAGAAAATCAATCAATTGACACATCATTAAACACAACATCAAACCAACTAATACCAAGACTCCGAAAAATATCCAGCGGACCGATAGCGGGAGCGGTTGTTTTTAATATTGGCACCACCAGCATCGTAAGATTTGTGGAAAAAGGCACCGGTAATATTTATGAAGCGAGATCAGATTCTTTAATAATTAAAAGACTTACCAACACCACTATTCCTAAAATAATAAGAGCTTTTTGGTTGCCGAACGGTTCCGCTTTCTTAGCTCAAACTTTAATACCGAATAGTGAGATTATAGAAACAAACTTTATAAAATTAAATAAAAATCCTATTAATGTTGGCAGTGAGAATTTAACTCCATTTAGCACCACTATCGGCAAACTGCCTACTGGTATAAAAGAAATTGCCATTAAGCCTGATAGTTCCAAAATTTTTTATTACACTGTTTCCGGTTCGTCAAATTGGTTTATTTCAAAACCTGATGGTACTGATAGTTATTTGGTAATGTCTCAACCGCTAACCGAATGGTTGCCAAAATGGATTACTTCCAACCAAATAATTATGCAGAATAAAGCGAGTTCAGAAAGTGTGAGTTTTAGTTATGTTTTTAATATCAAAAATAAAACTTTCAAAAAGATAGGTTTGGGTATTAGAGGACTTTCCACAAAGCCAAATTATAATGGAACTTTAACTTTAGCTTCAAGTGGTGGCACTTTTCCTCAATTATTTATTATTGATAATAAAAATATTACCATAAGTAAAGTAAACGCAAATACTCTAGCCGACAAATGTGTTTGGTCTAAAGATAAAAATCTTTCTGTTTATTGTGCCATCCCAATTCAAATACCAAACGGCAATTATCCGGATATTTGGTATAAAGGGCTTGTTTCTACTGAAGATTTTATAGAAAAAATAGACTTAAATAATGATATTTTTTATAATGTTTCCAATCTTTCTTCTGAATCCGGTCAAAAAATAGATGTGATGAATTTAAGTATTTCTCCAGACGGAGCTTATCTTATTTTCCGCAACAAAACTGATGATTATTTATGGATGTTGAAAATTGAGAAATAATAATGTATAATTAACCAGTATTCGTTTATTAATATAATTTAATCGTATGAAAAAAATAATTATTCTTTTTATTGCATTTTTAATAATATCTCCCAATTTCGCTTCTGCATCTACAATTAATAACTTACAAGAACAAATAAGATCTCTGCTCGCGCAAATTGCCTCACTTCAGCAACAACTATCACAACAAGTAGGTCAATCTGAACAAAAAATTTATACCAATACAAATAGAAATACATGCCTTTCACTTACCAACAATTTATCATATAGATCAAGAGACTCTTGGACAAACGGGGAAGTATCAACATTGCAAGATTTTCTTCAGGTAAAAGGATATCTAAGCTCTGAACCAACGGGGTATTTTGGCCTTCTTACTCTTGAGGCGGTAAAGAAATTTCAAATCGCAAACGGTATTAGCCCAGTTCAAGGGTTTGTAGGAGTTCTCACTAGAGCAAAACTTAATTCTATGAATAGTTGTGCTAAAACAACCACCAAAACAAGTCCAATTTCAACTTCAAACCAAATACACACACTTTCTATTCTTTATCCAACCCATAATGCTTCGTTTATCGGTACTGGTCCCAGTACAGTAACTTGGACTGATGGCGATGCAAACGGAAAATATGCTATTAAAGTCACTGTTATAAATTCTGTTGGGTATTCTTCAGGTACAAAAGTTTTCTCCACTACCCTTACTAGAGAACAATCGGGGTGTTCGGCTAGCGATAAATGTTCCTACTCATTATCAGTAAAAATAGCTGGAACTTATCGTTTAAGTGTCAAAAATCAAACCAACGGAGTAAGCGATACAGTAAACTTTACAATTCAGGCAAATACAATCTCTCAAGTTCCTTCTATAACTATTCTTTCACCTTCACCAATGGGAGTAAAAGGGGGGTTAGATATTGATCCAGGTAGTAATTATACTATTCGATGGACATCAACCGAGTTAAATAAAGTAAAACCTTACTTATGTACTTATTCAGGAAGTTGTAAAATTTTAGGGAATGTACCCAATGTTGGTGTTAATACTTATTTAGGTTCTTTTAATTGGTATGTTGATCCAAATCATCCATATTTTCCTGGTTATAATTTACGAATAAAACTTGAAGATGCTTCAAATAGTAAGGTGTTTGCTTATAGTGGTTATTTTGATGTTATTCCTATAATTGATATAGCTCCTCAAATTCTTTATCCCAAGGGTGGTGAGATACTACAAGGCAACATAACAAATTTTATTTCTTGGAATCCAATATCATATTCCGAAACATTTGATGTATCAATTATAGGAATTGATTCTGGAAATAGTTATTTAATTATTCAGAATGTACCAGCTAAAGCAACTGATAAGCAATCAATCCAGTGGACACCTAAAACGGGGATGTACGAAAAAGATACTCGGTTCATGGCACAGGTGTGCAGAACAGGAACAACTCTTTGTTCAAAAAGTAATGGTTTTACTATTAACTTTCCAAACACTTCACAAACTCAACCATCTAATGGTAATTTCTCCATTTCTAGAAGTTCATTTGATTTCAAATATACTCAAGGTGAAAAAACTCCTCCACTTCAAGACCTAACTTTTACCAATACCTCTAACACGAAGATTACCTATACTTTAAAAGTAGACAACAAACCTAACTGGTTAAATACTAGCTATAATACAGACTCTGCAACGGTTTGGCCCGGGACAGTCACTGGCTTGCATGCTCTTGTTGATCCTGTAGGTTTAGCTCCAGGAAATTACAAAACAACCCTCTCTATTAATGGAAATTTTACCAATTCACCTATTTCTATTCCAATTACCTTATCTGTAGTTAGTAAACCTACCACATCTAATGTAACCCCCCCAACCAACCTTACCGGCTCTTGCCCAGCACCTTATACTAAAGCAAATGTTAGTTGGGTCGCTAGTGGATACAGTCCATACTATGTCCGCATGAATCCTGGTGCTTATAATTACACATGGCCTTTGTCTTCAGGTGGTATAGTAAATCAAGTGACTAATACTAATTGGAGTTTTCCTACTACTCCTGGGAAACATTATACTTGGTGGTTAACTGTCGTAGATCCTAAAACTGGCACCATGACCGATAGGGTTGTTTATGATTTGTCTTGTGGAACCCCCCCTACAGCTACCACTCTAAACTCCAATCAAATGGCGAATGTTTTGATGTCTGTTTCGGCAATTTTAAAAAACATACTAAAATCGTTGAGATAGAGTGATTAGTATATAAATTAGTTATTATCCATTTAAATTTATTAAATAAATAGTACATATGATCAATCAACAAATACTTAATTATATTAAACAACAACTTAGTCAGGGTGTAACCGAGGAAAATATTAAAAGAGTACTTCTTCAAAATAGTTGGGGTAATGAAGATATAGATAAGGCTTTTTCTATACTTCACCCCAAAACTCCAACACCTTCAGTACCTTTACCACCATCCTCCTCTGTATCATCAAACTTGTCGACAAAAACAGAAAATAGTTTATTTATAAATAAGCAAAAAAGATTACACCCTAAAGCAGTCTGGTTGTTTTTCTTTAATAGAATTATTTGGTGGACATTTGTTGCTATTTTCTTAGGCTGGGAAGGAGCGAGTATTCTCAATAGTAATAATACAGAATTAAAAGTATCTTTTAATGGATTATATTTTGTATGGTTTATTATTATTTTTGTGATAATAATGATTATTGCTTACATTGTCGCTAAATTAACTTATCATTTTTATAAATTTGAATTGACTGACAGTGAATATAAAGCAGAACGAGGAATAATTTGGAAAAGATACATTTCTATTCCTTACGAAAGAATTCAAAATGTTGATATATATCGAGGAGTTCTTAATAGATTATTTGGTTTAAGTGATCTTAATATTCAAACTGCTGGATATGGAGCAGTTGGAATGGCAGGTAAAGGTGGAAGTGAAGGAAGATTACCTGGATTAAGTAAACAAGAAGCAGAATTAGTACGAGCAGAACTTATTAAAAGAGCTAAAAGTATAAAGTAAATATTTAGAAAAAAATATTTAATATTTAATTCTTATATATAACAAAAAAGGGAGCCACAAGTGACTCCCTAAAAAACAAACCAACCTCACCGTCCAGTTTATCCCTTACCGTTGGGGTAAATCCCCAGTTTCCTCTGAAAAGTGGTAGTGTCACACTTTCCATTAGAACAAACCGTAAAGGTCGTCGGACCAACAGGTGGCATGCCTTCCTTTGGGAAAACTGCGACGCTTCCCGCCAGCGATTGGAGAATTTGGTCGCCAGCAGAGAACGACCGATGATAACCACCGCGTCGTTAGGGAGTGGTCTGGTCATGATAGCGTAGCGACCATCATCCATTATTCCCTCGCTTCCAAACCACACCTCTTCTGGTAGTGGTCCCCACGGATCCACCACCACAGTGGATTTTTCAATCTGTCCACTGTTAATGCGGATTGCATCAATGGGACAGATTCGTGGCATAATATACAAAAACGTACTCCTAAAACAACCATTTCATGTTATGGTTAAGCTATATAAGTAACATTTGTTAATTAACATGATTAAAAAAACACACTAAATGCCCACAGTGCGGGTCTTTTTCAATTATCAAAAAAGGACTTAAAAGAAGAGTTCAAACATACTTTTGTAAAAATTGTAGTAGAGGTTTTAGTAGTCAGAGAAGAAAGAAAAACATTTTAATTAAAAAAATATGGAAGGATTATGTTTTTTTCAAACAAACATTAAGAGAACTTAAATATAAACACAAAAAGGATAAAAGAACATTAAGAAATATTTTAGATAATTACATTCCTTTAATTAAAAACCACAAACCTAGATTAATACATCTAATTGTAGATGCTACATATTTTGGAGAAAGGAAAGAGAAAACCAGTTGATGTGTAGTTGTTTTTAGAGATCTCAAAAGAAAAGAAAACCTCTGGTGGAACTTTTATAATACCGAAACCACTTCCGCGTATTTAGAAGGAAGAAAATATTTAGAAAATCTAGGATATAAAATACTATCAATTACTGGAGATGGATTTGGTGGTATCAGACAAGCTTTTTATGGTATTCCAGGTTCATATGAAAAGATTAGTAGTTAAAGGAACTACCAATAATCCTCAAACTGAAGCTGGTCGAGTCCTTCTAGCTTTGATTAAAACATTACCCAATACAGACAAAAATACTTTTAACAGACGCTTGTTTAAATATTCCATTAAATATAGAAACTTTTTAAATCAGAAATCAATTAATCTAGAAACTGGAGAAATGTTTTGGACTCATAAACCATTAAAACAAGCTTTTAATAGTATTCTTGGACTTCAAGAGTTTTTGTTTACCTATGAAAATAATATAAATATATCAACAACCACTAATTCACTTGAAGGTCACTTTAGACAGAAATTGTTTCTGTTCACTGTGGTCTTTCTAGAGTATTAAAACAAAAAATATTATATTCCATTTTTTTGGCTTCCACTATTGCTCCAAACAAAAAGAAACTTGATGAAATTCTATAAAAAAGAGTACGTTTTTGTATATTATGCCAAAAAATTGAGAAATAATTAAAAAATTACTTTTGGTTTTTTATCTGTTTTCTAATATAGACATCTTGGGCTATACCAAAAACATTACTAACAAACCAATAAAGAGCCACCACTCCAGATATTTTCCAAGAAATGAAAAATACTATAAAGGGCATAGTATATTTCATTTGTTTAGTCATTATTTTTGCAAAATCTGGTTTCTTGTTTGGATTAATTTTAGTTGTTTTTGTATCTCCCATTGATTTAGAAGCTAAGTCCATCTGCCAATAACTGGTAATAGCGGCTAAAAAAGCTAAAATAATACTTTTTTGGGAAACATCTATAAGACCTAAAAATTTCATAGAGATATCTGTCGGCACTTTTATAAAAGAATATAAGAGATTGGTATCAATATTCGGTAAACCTGATTTAAAAAATATATAATAGAGAGAAAATATAATGGGAATTTGAATAATAACAGTTAAAATACTGGAAAAGGGGTTGATATTGTTGGTTTTATAAAACTCCATCGTTTTAACCGCTTGCTCTTGTTTATCTTTATATTTTTCTTTTATTAAAGCCAATTCTCCTTCTTTCTCTTTCATTCTAGTTTGGGTAACGGTAGATTTTTTGGAAATAGGGTAGAGAATTAGTTTTACTAAAATAGTCAAAATAACGGTAGCGACACCAACATCAATCCAACTTACATTTAGAATAAGAATAAGAATATTATAGAGTGGCGTATAAATAATCGTTTTAAAGAAAGCTATCATTTTATTTTATTAATTTTGATTTTTTGAGTATAGATTCTAAGTTTTTAATAATTTCCTCATTATTTTCTGGTATTTTTCTAAAAGAAAAAAAATTAACAGTATTTGATTGTATTTTAGGAATATATTTTTTTAACAACCGATAACCGACGCGTCTCATTTTATTCCGCGTTACCGCGTTTTTAGCCACTTTTTTAGAAATGGAAAAACAAAATCTGGAAGATTTACTGTTTTTAAAAATAAACTTCAACACAAAAAGGTCATTTTTAAAAATTTTAGTTCCATTTAATAATGGGAACATTTTTCTAGGAATTCTTCTGTTTTTGGGAAACATTAAAAATTAAACTGTTAGCTTTTTACGACCCTTTTGGCGACGCTTCTTTAACACCTTTAAACCACCCACACTTTTGCTGCGTTTTAAGAAACCGTGGCTTTTTGCTCTTTTTCTTTTTTTAGGTTTATAAGTGATTGACATAATACCAAACTTTATCAACTGATTATTCACAGATTATAAACATATTTGATAATAAATACAAGTTCCATAAATATTATTTACATATATAATAAACAATATGGACACCAAGGAATTATGGAATAATATCCTGTTGGAAATAGAGACCTCTGTCTCTAAAGCTAATTTTACAACATGGTTTAAGGAAACTAAAATATCCGGATTTGATAAAGGAACAATATATTTAAGTGTACCAAACACTTTTGTCCAAGAATGGTTATTGAAAAAATTTCACAGTCTTATATTAAAACTTTTAAGACAATCTTCCGAGTCAATTCATGCTCTTGAATATGTGATAAAAGAAGAAAGTAAACAAAAAAATCAATATGTGCCGACTAAAACCATACTAGCAACAAGAGAATTACCCTTGTCTGAACACTATATCAATAAAGATAATAATTTAAATCCAAGATACACTTTCGAATCTTTTGTGGTTGGACCATTTAATGAGTTAGCGAACGCCGCCGCTCAAGGTGTATTAAAAAATTTAGGAGTAGCTTATAATCCACTTTTTATATATGGTAATACTGGACATGGTAAAACTCATTTAATTCAAGCGGTTGGTAATGCTGTAAAAGCGATAGATTCATCAAAAAAAATATTTTATTTTACTTCTGAAAAATTTGTTAATGATTATATAAGTTCGGTTCAAGCAAATAAAGTGGATAAATTTAAAGAAAAATATAGAAAATATGATATGTTGATAATGGATGATGTTCAATTTCTTTCAGGAAAAGAGAGAACCCAAGAAGAGTTATTTCATCTTTTTAATATAATGAAAGACAATAATAAACAAATAGTTTTTTCTTGCGACAAACATCCAAATTTTGTAAATGGTTTAGAGGATAGATTAAAATCTAGGTTTGCTTCTGGTATGATTGTTGATATACCAGCACCTGACCATGAATCAAGAGTGGCAATTATCAGATCTAAATGTGCCAGTATAAATCTTTTTATAGATAATGAAATTATTGATTATTTAGCTGATTCAATAAAGGGTAATATAAGAGATTTAGAAGGTGTAATAAATTTAATAGTTTGTCAAACAGAAACTAAAAATAAAACTTTAAATTTAAATGAAGTGAAAGATTTAGTTAAAAATAGTATTAAACAAAAAAAATTATTATCTTATAAAGAAGTTATTAAAATAATAACTGATTTTTATAAAATAGAGGAAGAGATGATATATAAAAAAACCAGAAAAAAAGAAGTTATAAAACCAAGACAAATAATAATGTATATATTAAGAGAAGATTTTAGTATATCCTATCCATCAATAGGTGAGAAATTAGGTGGTAGAGATCATACCACAGTAATACATTCATGTGAAAAAATTAAAAAAGAGGTTAAAATTGATATGCTTTTATTAAAAGAAATACAAGAAATAAGGTCAATTATAGGTTAATTAATTGTTAATAATGTGTTTAAAAACTGTGTTAATTATGTTATTAAAAAAATTAAAAAAGAAGTTATAATTTAATTATAAACATTAAATAAAAATTAAAAAAGAAATAGGAGTTTAAAAATAAAGTTTAAAAAAGAAATCCACTAATCCACAAGTATATATAAGTAATTAAAATAATATGAAATTTGAATGTAATAAATTAAAAATAGAAAAAGCTTGTCAAAAAATACTAAAATTAACTGATAAACATTTAACTTTACCGGTGCTTACTTGTGTTTATTTAGATATTTTAAGTAATAATAAACTTATTATAAAAGCGACGAATTTAGATGTTGGGGTAGAAATTGAAATAAAAATTAAAACAATAGAAAAAGGTATTATAACTGTTCCAGCTAATATTTTGTTGGGAGTATTATCTTCTATTAAAGAAAATAATACTTTAATTTTTGAATCTAAAGAGAATAATTTTAAAATATTATCCAATAAAAATTCAGTGATTATTAAATGTTTACCCTATGAAGATTTTCCAAGTATTCCAAAATTAGAAAACATAAAACCAATAAAAATAAATTGCCATAATTTAATATCTGGGTTTAAATCTGTTTGGTATAGTGCTTCAAGTTCAAATATAAAACCAGAGCTTTCAAGTGTTTATATATATAAAAAAGATGATAAATTAGTTTTTGTTTCTACTGATTCCTTTCGTTTGGCTGAAAAAAAAATCAATACTAAAATACCAATTAATTTTCCTCAAACTATTATTCCATATAAAAATGTTTCAGAAATAATAAAATTATTTGAAGATTATAATGGTGATATTGATGTTGTTTTTGAAAAAAACCAAGCCGCTTTTATTACAGAAGATATTTATTTAGTATCAAGATTAATAGATGGAACTTTTCCAGATTACAAACAAATAATACCAAAAACATTTAATACTACTGTTACGGTTTTAAAAACTGATTTAATAAATTCTATTAAAACATCAAATATTTTTTCAGATTCTTTAAATCAAATTAAATTAAAAGTGAATGTTAAAAATAAATCTCTAGATATAGAATCAAAAAATAATAATATAGGAGAGTATAAAGAATCAATTACCGCTTCTGTTTTTGGTGATGATTTGGAATTAAATTTTAATAATAAATATATATTAGATTGTATGCAATCTATCCCTTCTGATAGTTTAATTTTAAGTTTTGATGGGGTTGGTAAACCACTTGCTATAAATGGAGCAACAGATAAAAGTTTCCTTTATATTGTAATGCCTATGAATAGATAATCTCACTTTAAAATACCTCACCTTAGTCCCTCTCCTATAAATACAGGAAAAGGGAGAAAGAAAGGAAAAATAATTTTAAAAAAATGAATAGTATTACTAATTTTTTACAGAAATTTTTAAAATTTGAGAAAGATAATAATATAAAATTAGCTATTATTTTAGATTGTATAAAACAAGCTACAAATATAGAGCTAACCAGGGAGATGTTGGAAATAAGAGGGGATAATTTAAAACTAAACTGTAATCCAGTATTCCGAAACGAAATTTTTATGCATAAATCTAAAATAGAGGAGTTATTAAAGGTTCAAAAGATATTTTTAAATATTGTTTAAAAACATCCTTAGCCTCTACACATAGTTTTACTGTAACTATCCCTAAAGAAATTATTAGGAAATTTGGGTGGCGGGAGCATCAAAAAATCTCTATTGAAGACAAACCTCGCAAGAGGTTGGAGTTAAAGGATTGGAAGAGGAAATAAAAATAATTAAATCTAAATAAAATATGAAAACTTGGACATTAAAATTTAGAAAAACTTAAAATGAAAAAAGTTTTTAAAAATGATAGATACAAGAAAGATAGAGGGGGATATTCTAGATTGTTAGAAATTTCTTGTCAGAAATGTGGTGGACATATTTGTCATTATCAAAAAGATGGACCTGGTGCTTTGAGAAGAATATATGTTGATAGGATTTTTGATTCAAAAGTATCTATTTCTAAAAAAAATCTATCTTGCTTGAAAGATCATTTAATTGGAATAAAAATTATATATGAAAAAGAAAAAAGACCCGCTTTTAGACTGTTTGTAGATTCAATTACTAAAAAAATAATTAAATCTAAATAATCTAAATAAAATATTAAAATTTAAAGACTGGAAGAAGAGTGTTCATTCCATAATGAATTAGGACACTTGTAATACAATTAATTCTATAAAGAAAAAATTAAAAAATTTGGAATTCTAGTTTTTGAACTTGAATAATTTAATCTGAACATAAAAAATAGAAAGATTTTGAGGTCTTTTTTATCCACAGAATATTTGACTTTTAGATTCTAAAATGTATATAATGTTATTGTATCAATACGAAAAAGACCCGAACGGTGTAGTGCCTAAGGGGCTTTTTTATTTATAAGACTATTTTTGATTTAATATCTTCTTTCTCAAGAGAGTCATAAAATTCACCGCCTAATTTTTTATATAGAGAGGATGCAAATTCAGTATTTGGAAATAATATTTTTTCAAATTTATCTTTTTTAATAAGAAAATCAATAAGTTTTTTATAATCCCCATCTCCAGAAACAATCACAATTTTATTAAACTTTTCTTGTTCTACTAATTTTTTCATTATCGAAAACACAATATCACAATCAACGTTTCCTTTCTTTTTGCCTTTTAAAGCAGAGGAATGTTCTCTAAAAGATAATATAAAACCAGCTTTTTGGAGATGATTGTACAAATTTTGTTCCTCTTCAGAAATAAATCCTAAAAAATAGTAAGCTTCTGTTACTTTATATTTATCAAAAAGATATTTTCTAAATTTTTTGTGGTTTATTGACCAATTTTTTTCTTTGGTACCCAGATGTAGGTTTTGTCCATCAATAAAAGCATAATTATTCATGTAAATATTTAGTTACTTCTTAATATAAACGGACGATCGGCGGAGAGATTATGGTTTTGGGCCCATAAGCGGACAGAGTATTCCCAGCGTTCAAATTGAGGATCAGGATTTGGATATTCTGGGTAGTCTCCTCTTGGGTCATCTTTATTTACCCAGCTTAATATGGAATGTGGTCCACCGGTTACTATTCTAATATTTGAGTTTGAAGTTGAGCTTGCAAATTCACCACCTTGCCAAATACCTTGCAAGACTGGTTTTAGGTTAGGATTATTTTTAATTAAAGGTTCTTCAAATTGCTCATTTGGTATTTGTGGTAATATTTTATCCATAAAAGCTCTCCACATTGGAGCAACAATAAAGCCAGCTATTTTCTTTTTCATTGGAGTATTATCGTTGTTCCCAGCCCAAGCTCCAACAGCAATAGATGGAGTGTAGCCAATAATCCAAGCATCTTTATAATTATTAGTAGTACCGGTTTTAACAGCAACATCTCTATTTTTAAAATATAAAAAAGATGATGGTCCAAAAGCGGGTGTTCTAGCTATATTATCGGAAAGTATACTAGATATTTTTAAAGCAATTTCTTTATCTAATACTTTAACAGGTTTGGGATTATGTTTTTCTAAAATTTTTCCATTTTTATCTTTTATTTCAATTATGGGACTGATATCAGTTTTTATTCCATCATTAGCAAACACTCCATAAGCACCGGTAATCTCAAGAGGAGTAACTTCTCCACCACCCAAAACCAAAGTTAAACCATAATTTCCTTTCTCGCTGAGAGATTTTATACCCATATCTCTTGCTAATCTTATAGATTTGTTTATACCGGCTAAATACAAAACTTTTACAGATGGCACATTTATTGATTGAGCTAAAGCATTTCTTAAAGTTGTTGGACCCCTAAAAATATGGTCATAGTTACTTGGAGCATAACAACCATTAATCATTGTTAGATTGTTGGGAGCACAAGAAGCTGAAAATTGTGTTTTCAAATCAAAAACAACTGTTTCTGGGGTGTATCCTTTTATAAAAGCTTCGGAATAAATAAATGGTTTAATAGTGGAACCGGGTTGTCTTTTGGCGGTAATAACATTAAAAGCCCCATCTATTTTTTTATCAAAATAATCTCTGGAACCAACCATGGTTAATATTCCTCCTGTTTTTGGGTTTATAACCACCATAGCGGCATTCTCCGCGTCAAATTTCTTCTTATTACTCATTGCGTAATCGTGAACAATTTTTTCAGCTATAGATTGAAAATTATAATTTAAAGAAGTTGTTACTCTTAAACCATCAGTGTTTATAATTTCTCCGCCATATTTCTTTTTTATATAATCAAGAACATAAAAAACAAAATGAGGAGCTTTAATACTATAATCGCTTTTAGGCATAAAAGAAACTTTTTCAGCCATAGCCGAGTTATATTCTTTTTTGGTAATAAAATTATTTTTAAACATCTCTCTTAAAACTAAATTTTTTCTCTCTTCAAGTTTATCTCGGTGTTTACCATAAGGGGAATAATAAGTTGGTGCTTTTGGCAAAGCTGCCAAATAAGCGGCTTCAGCCAGAGTTACTTCCGAAGCTTTTTTACCAAAAAAAGCTTCACTGGCTTCTTCCACGCCATAAATAACTCCACCATAAGGTATTTCATTTAAATACATTGAAAGAATTTCATCTTTAGTTGCCACTTTTTCCAATTTAATAGCCAAGACCCACTCTTTTAATTTTCTTGAGATGAGTTTTTTGGAAGTGAGTAATGAATTTTTAACCACTTGTTGAGTAATAGTAGAACCTCCTTGACTAAAGTTTAAAGATAATATATTTACCAGAGCAGCTCTTAAAAAAGAAGTAAACTCAACTCCTTTATGGTTGTAAAAATCTTTATCTTCTATGGCAATAGTGGCATTCTTAATATGTCTGGATATTTCTTCTATAGGCACCACACTTCTTCTGGTGTTGCCACCAGTATCGTATAAAAGAATTTTTCCCGTTCGGTCATATATTTTAGTTGATTCAATAATTCTTCTTTCTCTGATTGATCCCGGAGTTGGTGCCCTAAAAGTGCTAATCCAAAGAAAAGTTATAGCTCCCAATATAAAAAAAGCTGAGAACGAAAGAGTTATTAAGGTTTTTATAACTAGTTTATGTTTTACTACAAATCTTTTTACCATCCCTATATATTATGCCAAAAAACAAAATTATGGTAGCATTTTTATATGTTTAAGTCTAAATCAAAAATAATAACTGATGAAAAAAAAATAGACGAGATTCTCACTCGCGGGACAGAGGATATTTTTATTAGGGAAAATTTAAAAAAAGAGTTACTTAGCGGAAAACAATTACGAATTAAACTTGGTATAGATCCAACCGGTCCAGCTATTCATTTAGGCAGAGCTGTTCCTTTGCGAAAATTAAAAGCTTTTCAATATCTTGGACATAAAATTGTTCTTATTATGGGTGATTTTACCGCGAAAATAGGAGATCCTTCTGATAAACTTGAAAAAAGACCGATGTTGACTGATGGTGATATTAAAAATAATCTTAAAGATTACTTAAAACAAATAGGTAAGATAATTGATTTATCTAAAACAGAAGTTCGTTATAATTCAGAATGGTTAAAAGAAATGGGTTATATGGAAATTGCTAAACTTTTAGAATGTTTTACCGTCCAACAAATGTCAAAAAGAAGAAATTTTCAGGAGAGATTGAAACAAGGACATGATGTTTTTGTTGTTGAATTTATGTACCCAGCTCTTCAAGGATACGATAGTGTAAAAGTTTCTGCTGATGTTGAAATTGGGGGATTTGATCAATTATTTAATTTAAAATCTGGACGAATTGTGCAAAAAAAATATGGAGAAAAAGAGCAAGATATTATGACAGTATCTATGCTTTTAGGTTCCGATGGAAGAAAAATGTCTTCTTCGTGGGGGAATATAATTTCTCTTCTTGATACTAGTGAAAATATGTTTGGTAAAATAATGTCCATTAAAGATGATTTGATTATTCAATATTTTACTTTAGGCACGGATATTTCACTTGTAGAAATCTTAAATATTGAAAAAGAACTAAAATCTGGCATCAATCCAAAAAATATAAAATTAAAATTAGCTAAAGAAATAGTGAAAATGTATCACGGAGAAAAAGAGGCGGAAAAAGCGGCAGAAGTTTTTGAAAATACTTTTAGCAAAAAAGAATTTCCGGAAGATGCTTTGGAAATAAATGTAGCAGAGAATATTAAAATATCAGATGTTTTGGTAAATAATAAAATTATAGAATCAAAATCAGAATTTCGCCGTTTAGTAATAGCGGGTGCTATCTCAGATTATCCAAACAAAAAAATAAATAATTCTAACGAAATAGTTGGAGATAAAGAAAGAAAAATAAAAGTTGGCAAAAAAACTTTTATTATTTTAAAACCAAAATAAAGACTTACTCTGTTTCGTCTAATTCATCTATATCTTTTATTGAGGATATTGGTATCCCATTTTCATCTAATTCCTCTTCCTCCTCTTCTGATTCATCTCCAATTCCATATATTTCATCGTGATCCATAAAATTTAATTTATTTTTAATTCTGATTAAAATTTAGCCAACAGCTAAAATCAGATTTTATAATTTTTATCACAATGTATTTTTTTTTGCAATAACTAAACCAATATATCTGTGGATAAGGAAATGGCGGCACAAGTAAGGGCTGTGGCGATAGCGTCATATTCATCATCACGTCTTTTTTTTCCATTAGTTGATGGATTAATTTTAATCAATTTTTCCACCATACTGATAACTTGTTTTTTGTCACTTTTCCCATAACCCGTTACCGCCAGTTTTATTTGATTGGGATTATATTCACAAATTAAAAGACTGCTTCTGGCTCCTTCAAGCAATATTACTCCACGAGCTTCCGCCACTTGGAGAGCGGTTTTTTTATTTTTACTCCAAAGTAGAGTTTCAATTGCCATTTTATTTGGATGATATTTTTTAATTATTTTTTTAATTTTCTCTCCTACAAGCAGTAATCTTTCGTGGTGGGGAAGTTTACCATCTGTTTCAAAACATTCTGAATAAATCAATTTCTCTCCTTTATTAGTTTTTTCAACTATAGCTATTCCGATTCTACCGTAGCCTGGGTCAATACCTAATATTATATTTTTATTTTTTATTGGAGTCATATTTTTATTAAGGCACTTCAAAAGTATATTCTCAACGAAAAATTACTCTGCATTTGTGAAAACTTCTTGAACTTCATCATTTTCTTCAAGTTCTTCTATTAAAATTTGCAATTTAGCGTTATCTGTTTCTGATATTGGTATCGTATTTTTGGGTGTCCAAATGTTGGCATCTATTTTTTTTTCAAAAGCCCAAGTAGCTGAACCAGGGACAGCTAACTCAAAACCATTTTTTGAAAGTATGTGTCTTATTTCTTGAGCAGCTCTATTTTTACTTTCGGTTAAAGCCTCAATAATCAAAGCGGAGCCACCTGGTCCGTAAGCTTCGTATGTTATTTGTTCCATTTCTCCAACCTCGGTTTCCACGCCTTTCTTTACCGCTCTTTCAATATTGTTGTTCGGCACATTTTCTGTTTTCGCTTTTTCTATAGCGGCTCTCAATCTGGGAGCATTAACATCGCCCCCAACTTTTTTAGACTCTATTGCGATAAGACGAACTAACTTGCCAAAAACTTTGCTTTTTTGAGCGTCGGTAACCGCTTTTTTATTTTTTATTTTTGACCATTTATTATGTCCTGACATAATTTAAATCATAACAAAATTGTGATAATTTTTCTAACATCCCTAATCCTTTTAATCCTCTAAAAAATAACCTCCCTAACTCTCCTTACTTTAAGGAGGGAACCGCGCAATAAACTCTGTTAAACAACTGAATAATAAATATGAGTCACCCTCTCCTTAAGGTAAGGAGAGGGCTGGGGAGAGGTTAGATAATGCAGTTATAATTTAAAGTAACTTCTCTTGTTTTTCTTTTGGAAAATCTATATCCAAATGTTTGTAGGCACGTTTTGTGAGCACCCTTCCTTTTGGTGTACGCTCTAAGAAACCAATTTGGAGCAAATAAGGTTCATTAAATTCTTCAATAGTTGACTCTTCTTCCGAAAGGGAAGCGGCTAAAGTATTAAGACCAACTGGTCCGCCTCTAAATTTATCAGCAATAGTTTTGAGTAGGGCAATATCGGAAAAATTAAGTCCCGCTTTATCTATGCCTAAAAGATTAAAAGCTTCTCGGGCTATATTTTGGTCAATATCTTTTTTTTGGATTTGGGCATAATCTCTAGCTCTTTTTAAAAGATAATTAGCAGTGCGAGGAGTAAACCTGCTTCTTTCTCCTATGTCCTTTGCCGCCATTTTATCTAAAGAAACTCCCAAAATATTCGCCGAACGTTTGATTATTTGTATAATTTCATTCGGATTATAAAATTCAAGACGAAAGACGCCACCGGAAAACCTGCTTCGCAGAGGCGAAGAAAGCATAGCTACCCGAGTAGTGGCTCCTATCAGAGTAAAAGCGGGCAATTCAAGCTGAATAGTTCTGGCACTTGGTCCTTTGCCTATAATAATATCTAACAACCCCGACTCCATCGCCGGATAAAGCACTTCCTCAATAGATTTATTTAATCGGTGAATTTCATCTATAAAAAGAATATCTCCTGGAGAAAGGTTGGTGAGTATAGAAGCCAAGTCTCCTATTTTTTCAATAGCTGGTCCGGAAGTTGAACGCATCTGACTGCTTGTTTCTTTGGCTATAAGATGGGCTAAAGTAGTTTTGCCAAGACCTGGGGGACCGTAAAATAAGAGGTGTTCCGGCGGATGTCCTCTTTCTCGGGCGGCGTCTAAGAGAATTCTAAGATTTTTTTTTATATTTTCTTGTCCGATATACTCATCCCATTTAGAAGGTCTTAAGGTTTGGTCTAAAAAATCAAGATTTTCACCTGATACACTATTATGATGAGCGGGTTTGTTTCCTTTGTTTTTCTTGCTATTTATTGACATATTTTATCATATATGATATACTCTTTTTGAATTTGAAATGATTGTAGTTTGAATAGAATGTTTTAATTTGCCTACACACTGGAGATACAAATCTCTAAGCGACACCTCGCTTTGGCGCGGTTAGACATTAAATCAAGGAAGAGCTGGTATCGTCTTTCGGGAAGAACCACTAGCTCTTTCCTCAGAATAATGTTTTGCTTTTTATTTAAATATAGAAAGTGTCGCTTAGAGATTTGTATCCCTAATTTCATTATTCACAAAACTCTTGCTTCGGCAATTTATTTTGTGTATAACTTTTTAGGAAAAGTTCTTTGAAACGTTAATTGTGTTTCGCTACAGCAGAAAGAATCTTAAAGTAGGATTTTTCCTGCTGTGGCTAAGTGCAAATAAAGCCAAAACCAAACAGCATATGGAACATGTTTCCAGGAAGATTAAAAGCATGTCTTTTAAATCAGATTTTTCGTTTGACCAAATTTCTCAGCTTGTGTTTTCCTTGAGGAAAAACGGTTGGGATAAAAAAGATGTCACTAATTTGGGTCAGTGTGGAAAAGGGGGGTCGGCCAGCATTCGCGATTTTCTTGACGGACAAGCCGAGATTATTCTGATTGAGAAAAAAAATGATCTTGTTCTTTGTGCTGGTGTCGATGGCACCAGTACAGCAAAAAAAGCACTGAACAACCTTGGTTCTTTGGAGAAATACCTTGATTATGACGTTGTCGCCACCATGTTTCATGGTGGGGATGATGAGGTAAAAGTTCATTTCTTCAAAGTTGGTCGCAGCATCAGCGACAACGATTTGGAGGAAGAGTATAGATTAAATGGGCTCAAGCCTATTGATCCGTATTCGCTAATTGCCGTCAACAGAATCTACCCAGCTTTTTCCAAGGAGTATCCTAACGGTACCCATTGGAGAGATTCCAGTGGTATGTGGTGCCACTGTGCCTTCTGTAGCTGGTACAATCACCACAGTGTTGTTGTTAACCACAACAACAGCTGGTGGGGTAGTAGTCCTTTTTGGTATGCTGGCTTTCGGTAGAGCTGAATCGATTCCCTGAAAATTCGAAAGGATAAGTAGGGGGATCTGTTTTTTTATTAATTTTACTCCTCCAAATCAATTACTCTACCTAATTCATCAATAGAAGTAATGCCTCGCAGGATTTTAATGACACCATCTTGCTTCATATTTAAAATATTCTGACTCTCGGCTGCTTTATTTACTTCTCTTTCACTCGGATTTTTATTGACAACTTCTTCTATTTTTTCATCTGTTAGTATCGCTTCAAAAATGCCGGTCCTACCTTTAAATCCGGTGAAATTACATTCAGCGCAACCAACAGTTTCAAATATATTTGTAGTATCTAAATCTTTTAAATAATTTTTATCTGAAATACTATCTGTGATTTTTTTTATTATTTTATTTTCTTTTTCCCTTAAAACAGCTTTCTTTTTGCATTTATTGCAGAGCTTTCTTATCAATCTTTGAGCCATAGCTATATTGATAGCTGAAGTAATAACTTTTGAATTTACTCCCAAATCAATCAAACGGGGGAAAGTGCCGGCAGCGTTGTTGGTATGAAGAGTGGAAAAAACAAGGTGCCCAGTTAAAGCGGCATTAACCGCAATTTCGGCTGTTTCTTCATCGCGAATTTCGCCAACCATAATAACATCTGGGTCTTGACGCAACGAACTTCTCAAACCTTCAAGAAAGGTATAGCCTTTTTCTTCTTCCACCTGAGTTTGAACTACGCCTTTTAAATGATATTCAATCGGGTTTTCTATGGTGATCATTTTTATGCCCGGAGTCTGGATTTTTTTTAAGAAAGCATAAAGAGTGGTAGTCTTGCCACTGCCAGTCGGACCGGTATTTAAAACCATCCCGTTTGGTTTTTTAAGTTCATTAGCGATTATATTTAATAGTTTCTTATTTATACCAAGATTTTCCAGAGATACTGAAATAGCGTTTGGATTTAAAACTCTTAAAACTATTGATTCTCCGTAACCACCAGGCAAAAGGGAGGTTCGGATTTCAATTTCCATATCGCCAAGTTTTATACTAAATCTACCATCTTGAGCCTTTTCTTTAATATTTAATTTAAGATTTGAAATAAGTTTGATGCGAGAGAGAAGTAATTCATAAGTAGTATGATCAAGCTCTAGTATGTCATTTAAAACTCCGTCCAGTCTATATCTAAGTTTGGCTAATTTTTCTTCCGGTTCAATATGAATATCAGAAGCATTTATAGAAATAGCTCCGGCTAATATTATTTCCAGTATTTTTGATATACGATAACTTTTTTTTTGGTTTAAAACTATTTCAATTGATTTTTTTACATCATTAGCACTTTTAACCGATTTTACTAAATCTTGAATCTCTTCATTGGCGATATCTAAAGATCCTCCCTTCGTTTCCATTGAATAGGAAAGGTCCTTGTAACGGTTCCAAACTTTTTCTAAACTTTGTTTGGATGCCATAAATAAAAAAGGAACATATCCTCTATCTTTTAAATCTTCAATCAGGGCGATAGTTTTATTATTATTTGGAGAGATGATGGCTATTGAAACTTTCTTATTGATAATATTAAAAGGAGCTACTTCTATCTCTCTGGCTTCTTTCTCTTTTATTATACGCAGAGCGTCAATATTGACGGGACTGATTGAAAGATCAATATAAGGCAACCTATATTTTTGGGACATCATTTGAGCCAAACCCTCTTCTTCTTGTTCTCTTAGTTCTTTGAGTTTTATTTTTTGTTTATCTTCGTTGAATTTGATTGACATATATAAATTATAACATACAAAAAAATAACTCACCTTTTTTTATTTCAAACCTCACCCCTCACTCCGTGTAGCCCTCTCCTTAATAAGGAGAGAGGGGAGAAACCAAAGGGAACCCTTAAAGAATTAAAGAAATGCCCCAAAAGGTCCCCCTTGGTTTTGTGTAGTATGAAAGCTTGACTTTTGGTTTTGACTTTGTTATAATTCAAATAGAAAGAGAGAGGTGTATTATGAAAACCATTTTCTTGTGTGTTTTTTTGGCCACCATGCTCACCTTTACGATGAGTGGGTACGGTAGTAATCAGATTACGACGGGTGCTAAAAAGGCTGCCACCGTGGCAACCAAACAGGCGAAAAATGCTCAAAAGGTTGCCTCATCGGCAACCAAAAGAGCAGCCAAAAAGGTTGCAGAAGCCCGAAGGGCTGCGGTGAATGTCGCAGAAAAACCCAACAGCAAGAAGGCAAAAAAGAGGGCCTCCATTGCCATAGAGGTTGCGAAGGTAACACTCGAGCAGGCGAAAAATGCTCAAAAGGTTGCCGAGCAAGCTGCTGAACAGGCAAGGCTTGCCAGAGAAGCAGTTGCTGAATTCAAGAGAACCGAGTCCCGTGCTCGATGGGAGGCTCAGCAACAGAGATGGAAGAGAAATCTCAATCTCTCATGTCCCGCCGGTGGGTGGGAGAACGTTGTCATTGAGCCGGAACTCGGAAGGGACTCCTTTCGAGTCAGTGGCAACAGGGTTGCTAGATTTTTGCTGGCTCGGTATATGGGGCTTGTAACAGCCTTCAATCCATACCCAGATGTCGTTAATATTGACGAGGGTAGTCGAGCCCTCGTTCGCGACATGTGTCCCAAAGGGAAGATATCCCTGGTGGCCACCTTGGGGTGGGACGCTGGGATTCTTGGTGGAGATGATTATGAGGAAGAGGAATTCCTTTGGACTGTTAGCTTGTACAAGAATGGGCACTTGTACAAGGGAAAAAGTCCGCGTCTACTCCTGTATGTATATCAATGGGTCAAGGAAAAAAAGCCTGCCCCATGGACAATGGAAGTGGACGACATTGATCGTCCTCTCCCCAAACATCTCCCGGAGCATAGGGAGGGGGGGCAGTGGAGATGAGCAGCAATTTCTGTTCCGCTGGAGACTGTTCGCACAAAGTGTGCGACAGCCTCCGACGGGACTTTTTTTATTTTAATTTTGTTTACAGTTAGTCCTTTAAATTTGTTAAAAGATTTGTATTTTGTAGCGATTAATCGCTACAAAACAAAGTATATAAATTATTTCAAAAATATTTTTTAGCTATGCTACAATATTGAAATATGAAAGAATTTTTATCTAAAAATGTAGAAGAAACAGCCAAAATTGCTACTGATTTTGGAAAGCAATTAAATAGAATAAACAGAAAGGCACCTTCCGCAAAAGCTACTGTTGTGGGGTTGTATGGAGAATTGGGAAGTGGTAAGACTGCTTTTATGAAATATTTAGCGAATTTTTTTGGTATTAAAGAAACTATCCAAAGTCCAACTTATGTAATTATGAAAACTTATAAAACCTCACCCCCCAGCCCCCTCTCCTTAACAAGGAGAGGGGGAGAAGAAAACTCCCGTTCTCTTGGGAGTGAGGTGTTCCAACATTTAATTCATATTGACGCTTATCGGATAGAAAAAGAAGATGAGATGATAAATTTAGGTTGGCAAGAAATTATATCTGACCCTAAAAATTTAATTTGTATAGAATGGCCGGAAAATATCTCAGGTATAATGCCTGAGCATACTATGATAAAATTTAAACAAAAAATGACGAAAGAAAAATAGTTGTAAAAATAAAAGAATAAATTGGTATTATTAATATAATAAGTTGGTCTAATTATTTTAAAAATGATGGAAAAGATGTTGGAGAGCTAGTTAAAGAAGAATTTCAAAAGATAAAAGAAAAGAAAAATTGAATTATGAAAGACGAGAATAATTATGCTTTTATAGATAGTCAGAATTTAAACTTAAGTATTAGAGAACTTGATTGGATTTTGGATTTCGCTCGTTTTAGAGTTTATCTGAAAGAAAAATATATAGTAAACAAAGCCTTTCTTTTTATAGGTTTTGTTGAATCAAATAAAAAACTTTATAATTTTTTATCTCGAGCTGGATATGTTTGTATTTTTAAACCAACTCTAAAATATAAAAATGGAGAAACAAAAGGAAATTGTGACGCAGAATTAATACCCAATAAACTTAAATTTTCTGCTTTGTTAAAATTTCGACAATTACGATCTTTTTTACGTTATATGAATGACTTAAGGCAAAAATTGGAGTATAAAAAGAAAAGACCCTATAAGGACAAAACCTTATAGGGTAATCTTTTCCGTTGGTGATACGATTACAACAATATCAAAGTAAAAAATTATGTCAAGTAAAAATGTGAATAAAAAAGAAAAGAAGAAACTAGTATTGCTTGATGCACACGCTATTATTCATCGGGCTTATCACGCCATACCTGATTTTGCGACCAGTAGGGGTGAGCCGACTGGAGCTTTATATGGGTTGATTTTAATGATTTTGAAAATAGCGACGGATTTGAAACCGGATTATATTGTGGCTTGCTATGATTTACCAAAACCAACTTATAGGCACGAAGTTTATGAAGGATATAAAGCAGGTAGAGCAAAGACTGATAATGATTTAGTGGAACAGCTTGAAAAATCAAAACAAATTTGCGAAGTTTTAAATATTCCGATGTATTCTAAAGAAGGTTTTGAAGCGGATGATATGCTTGGCACTATTGTAGAAAAAACTAAAAATGATAAATTAGATATAATTATAGCCTCTGGCGATATGGATACGATGCAGTTGGTAAAAGATGCCGATAAAAATAATGGAAATGTAAAAGTTTATACTTTAAAAAAAGGCATTAAAGAAACTATTTTATATGATGAAAAAGAGGTTAAAGAAAGATTTGGTTTTGAACCGAAATTTTTAGTAGATTTTAAAGGATTGCGAGGAGATCCATCAGATAATATTATCGGTATAGTGGGCATAGGAGAAAAAAGCGCGACCGAATTAGTAAAAAATTTTGGCAGTATTGAAAATATTTATAAAATTTTAAAAAAGAATCCAAAAAAACTTGAAGAAAGAGGTATCAAAAAAAGGATAATAGAACTTTTGAAAGAGGGGGAAGAAGAAGCGAAGTTTAGTAAAATGTTGGCTACCATCAGAAGAGACGCACCAATTGATTTTATTTTGCCGACTGAAAAATGGAAGGATGGTTTAGATTTGAAAAAAGCAGATAATTTATTTTCTAAATTTGAATTTAGAAAGATGGGGGAAAAATTAAGGAGTGTTTTAAATAATCGCTCAGGAAGTCCTGCTCAAAAAGTCCTCGGGTCGCACTTACAGGACTCAACCAAACTTTCCTCACAGGATTTCCTGAGTGATAATGACCTTCAAGAATTAAAAATAGCTCTTTGGGTGGTTAATTCAAATATAACTAATCCTAAAGTAGAAGATATTTTTAATTTTACTGGTGTAAATTCACTAGAAAAAAGTAAAGAAATAATTTTTGCGGAGCTTAAAAAAAGAGAAAGTGAATTTATTTTTGAGGAAATAGAAAAACCTTTACTTTCTGTAATTAAAAAAATGGAAGATAGAGGAGTTTTAATAGATGCTGAATTTTTAAAAAAATTAAATAAAAATTATTCAAAAGATGTAAAAGAAATAGAAAAGAAAATATGGAAAGAGGCGGATACCGAGTTTAATGTGGCTTCTCCAAAACAGTTGGGAGAAATTTTATTTAATAAATTGAGTCTGACTGTTAAATATCAAAAGAAAACAAGCACTGGAGCCAAATCAACCAAAGAATCTGAATTGCTAAAAATGAAAGATTTACACCCCATAATACCAATGATTTTAGAATTTCGGGAGCTTTCAAAACTTGTTTCTACTTATATAGAACCTATACCTAAAATGGTGGATAATAAAAATAGATTGCATACTAAATTTATCCAAACCGGCACCACTACCGGTCGGATGGCATCGCAAAACCCTAATTTGCAAAATATTCCCATAGGTTCAGAAAAAGGAAAAGTAATCAGAAAAGCTTTTTTGGCTCCAAAAGGATTTAAATTAGCCTCTTTTGATTATTCGCAAATAGAACTCAGAATTGCCGCTTTTCTCTCCGGTGATAAAAAATTGATTCAAATTTTTAAGTTAAACGAAGATGTCCATAGCAGTGTCGCTTCATATGTTTTTGGAGTATCAACAGAAAAAGTGGATAAAGAAATGCGTCGGAGAGCTAAAGTAATAAACTTCGGTATTCTTTATGGGATGGGGGTAAATGCTTTGATGAAAAATTTGGGCTCTGATAGAAAAACAGCTCAAGAATTTTATAATACTTATTTTGAAAAATTTGACGGTTTGGCGCGATATTTGGATTCTTCAAAAGAAGAAGTAAATAAACTTGGTTATACTAAAACATTTTTTGGTAGGCGGAGATATTTTGAAGGTATCAAATCCAAACTGTCTTTTATTCGGGCGGCGGCGGAAAGGATGGCTATTAACGCTCCGATTCAGGGAACTTCAGCTGATATTATTAAAATAGCTATGAAAAAAGTTGATGATTTTATTGTAGAAAATAAATTAGAGAAAAAAGTTTATCTTATTCTTCAAATTCACGATGAGCTTATTTATGAAATATCGGATGATTTAATAATGGAAATAACGCCAAAAATAAAAAATATAATGCAAAATATTTTGTCTCCCGAGAAAATTTATAAAGTGCCTATTATTGTTAATTTCTCTTCGGGACAAAATTGGGGAGAATTATCTTAACTTTAGTCGGAAAAGTAAAAATTAAAATGCTAAATTTATTTAAAGAATATGAAGGAATTTTCAATCCAGAAGTAAAAGAAGATTCTAATATAAAAGAAAAAAAAGGAAGAGTTTTTAACTATAATCCTTTTGCTTTGCAAGACGCGATAGGGGAGAAAAATATAAAAAAAACTTGGATTGAATATCAAAAACTAAAATTAGCCGGTATAGGAGCTGAAGAGATTATACATAGTATAGTAAGAAAAGTAAGAGATATGACATTTATAATAATAGGTATCAGCAAAGAAGATTTGGGTTTAAAAGATTATCCGTATAATAAATCAAAAAGAGATGCTAAAAATTGGAAAGAATTAGAACTTAAAAATTTTTACACCAAACTGATAATAATTTATCACCAGTCGCGGATGACTTATCCAAATGGTTATTCAATCAATCGGATTGATGAACTTGAGATAGCAATTGAAAAAATTTTGCTTAGTATCTAAACTTAGTTATGGCTTCGTGAGTATTGATTTTTCTATAAAATAATTTACTGCAAATAAAAATAACTCTAATAAAAAATCCGGCAATCAAGGTTTGCATAATCCAACTCGTATCTCGGATAGCGACTATAAAAAAATTAAAAGTAGAATAAATATTGTTTTTAGGTATGTTGTTTAAAACATTATGGAAAGAGATTAATAAAAAAGAAATAATAAAAAATAAAGCAAGCATAAAATAATCAGAATAATCCATAAAAATATTTTTTGCATATTCCAAATAAATGCGAGACATTACTCTTGTTTTTAGATTTAAAAAATTAGTATTCATAATTGTTGTTAAATTTTTTATATATTTCTATAAACATTTTTTTAGATCGATGAACTCTAACTCTGGCAGTACTATTTTTTATATTTAATATTCTGGAAATTTCTTTGAATGATTTACCTAAAATATAACGTAAATTTATTATCTCGGCCGCCTTACCGCCTATTTTGTCTAATACAAATCGCGCATAATTCTGATTGTCATTAATAACATATTCTTCACTTAACATATCCGACGCATCTCCCATTTCTTCAACGAAAGTAACAGATATATTTTTATATTTATTAATTTGGTCAGCCATACAATTTTTTAAGATAGTATTAGCCCATGGTCTAAACTTACCTCCATTTATGGGAAATTTTTTACCATATTTATAAATTTTTATAAAAGTATCCTGAACCGCGTCTTCAGCGTCATCTTTTGACCTGAGAGTTTGCTCGGCGATTTTTAAAAACCTCTTATAATGGCGGTCAAAAAGTTCGCTAAAATGGTGAGGTCTTTTATATGAAAGCTTTAATATTTCCTCGTCGCTCATATTTATATGACTATTGTTTTATTAAAAATGTTACATCGTAACTTTCATGGTTAATTGTAGGTCATAAGTGATATAGAAGCAATAATTACAAAATTATGATGTTTATACAAAAAATAAAACAACAAAATATAGAATTTTTTCTAAAAGCGCGCCTCTCCAGAGCCCCGCCCTAGAGGGCGTTTAAAACAACAAGACAACACAATTTAAACAAAATTTAATATAAAATTCCGCGCCATTATGCCAAAAGCATACAACAAGTGCGGAGTTTTTGTTTGTGTATTTTGTGCGCCCAGTAGGAATTGAACCTACGACCATTTGCTTAAAAGGCAACTGCTCTACCAACTGAGCTATGGGCGCATTAAAACATTGAAAATATAACACAAAATTCTCAAAAACGAAAATTATATAGTATAAATTTTACAAAGGCAAGTCTATGGCGAAAGCACCGGCGCCGGAGAAAAGAAGAGAAATAACAATAGCCAAAAGCATAAAATAAAAAACAAAATTTCTTTTAAGGACTTCCGGTTCTTTATATTCAATATAGCTTTCGGCAAAGACCAAAAGGCCTAAAACTAAAGCGGCTATTTGAGTATAAAATCCTAGAATAAGCATTACTCCACCTATCATCTCAATACCTCCAAATATTTTGACTGCTAATTTAGGGTTGGGTATTTTCAAGGCGGAGAGAGAAATAATCCACCTTTCCTTTTCATTTTTGAAGGCTAAAAACCCTAGATCTATAAATATAAGACCAGCTACTAGACGCAAAATAAGTGGTGCCAGTAGCGAATAAATAAGTAACTCTGGAAATGGATTTAACATATAAATATAATATACTAATATACTAATGATGCAAATGAAACAAATGGCTACAAATAATACAATTGTCATATTAAATAATATACGAAGCAATCAAAATGTTGGTTCTATTTTTAGGACTGCCGATGCTGTTGGTGTTTCAAAGATAATTTTAGTTGGTTATACTCCAACGCCTACCGATAGATTTGGCAGGGAAAATAAAGGTTTGACTAAAGCTTCTTTGGGAGCAGAGAAATTTGTAAAATGGGAGAAAATTGGGAAACTTTCTGAAGTTATTAATAAATTAAAAAATCAGAAAAATTCGTCCTCCTCACTTAGCACACATAATTTTCTTCTGAAAATTTGCTCTGCTCGGTCTCTCGACCTGCGCAAGGCACGTTCAGAGAAGAATTTTTCTGATTTTTTAATTATAGGTATAGAACAAAATAAAAAAGCGATTGATTATAGAAAAATAAAAAATTTGAACCTTGTAACTTGTAACTCTAATCTTGCTCTGGTTTTTGGAAATGAAGTTGATGGGCTTTCAAAAGAAGATTTAAAACTTTGCGATATGGTTGCCCAACTTCCAATGTTGGGCAAAAAAGAATCTCTCAATGTTGCTGTTTGTGCCGGCATTGTTTTGTATTCTTTAATAACTAATTGAATCAACAATCAGACCTTTTTCATCGTGGAGGTCTATTTTATCATGTCTTGTTCGCCAAAGCGGTCCAAATTTATTTAAATAAATACGATATTCATTACCCGGAAAATCGGTATCACCAAGATGTTTGGCTATACAAGTATTATAATTTATTTGGGTAGTGATATAGGTTTTGCAAGCTGAGGAAACAGTATCAGGTAAGTCCCTTATAAATTCATTATCTCTGGTAACGCATCGCGGTATTCTTTCTATAATATTCAAACATTCATCATTCCTATCATAAACGTTGGAAAATCTTGGTAAATTTTCGTCTTTTGACAGAGGACATTGTAAAGACAAACTTGGATAAAATGTCCTATTTTCTTCAAAATAACCGGTACATTTATTTGTTCGGAAAGATATACCTATAGGAGAAAAACCTTTAATTAAATAAACCCTATCTCCTTGTTGAAGGACTACATTACTTTCTGTTTTGGCAAAAGGAAATGGCAATAAAGCTGCTTGACCGATGATAGTATAATATCCGGTAACTTCACTCTTTAAATACCAGTCGGTTATTTTTAGAGTCTCATTTTTTTTGAGATTGGTAGAAAGAGAAAGATATTCTTCATTAGGATTATCTTGATAAAGTCCGGATATGTTTGACATTCTAATTTTATCGTAATAAGGAGAACGTTTGCTTCGTTTTATTTTTTTATCTAAACTTTGTTCTAATTTTTTGATGTCTTTTTTTGCTTCTTTTATATTTGCCGCTACTTCTTTATTTGATGAATAACCTAAATTTTTATTGTTTGTTCCGATTGAAGAAATATTTTTGGAGATGTTGTTCCTATTTGTCTTGGCTTTTTTGAGCGGACTGTAAGCAAGTCCTACAAGAATAAACAAAACTAATATTATAATCAATGGTTCCTTAATATTCATATTTTATCTGGTGTTTGGAGCAAAAGTGAGCGCTTCTGCCCCTAATTACTATTCTTTCTATTATACCCGAACAATTCCTTTTTGAACATTTTTGTCCTTTTTTACCGTAAACTTTATGAAAATTCTGAAAACCGCCTTTTTCACCAAAAACATTTCTATAATCCGATTTGGAATCGCCTCCATATTTAATTGAGAGTTTTAAAATTTTTTGCATTGCTTTAAAAATTTCCGCAAATTTCTCTTTCGGAATTTTATCGGCGAATGATAAGGGGTGAATGTCGGTTTGCCAAAGAATTTCGTCTGAATAAATGTTGCCAATACCGGCAATGGCTTTTTGGTCAAGTAAGGCGGATTTTATAGGGGTTCTCTTTTTCTTGCACATTATCTCAAAAAGTTTCTTGGCATTGAATTTCGGGTCAAGAGGGTCCGACCCGAGTTTTGATAAAGTTTTGTGTTGATGAAGTTTGGTTGTTTCAAAAATAGTAACAGAAGCAAATTTTCTCATATCAGAAAGCACTAAATGTTTATTATTTGATAAAGAAAAAACTAGATGTATAAATTGATTGTATGAATCTTGAAGAGGTCCTTTTTTGTAATCACCAACCATTAAGTGTCCTGTCATTTTCATATGGATTATAATGGTGTATAAAATCAAGGTTAAACCTTGGAGATTTTCAAGGTTTAACCTTGATTTTATGTGAATTAAAATATTTTTTCCTTTTTTTTCAATAGAAATAATTTTTGCTCCTACTACAATTTGTTTGAAATAATCAAAATACTTTTTATTTTTTATAGTCTGACTATTTCCGCAAGCGGTATTAACATAAAAATCAGACCAGACATCTTTAATAGTTTGTCCGATAATAGTCTTTTTTAATCCTTCAACTGTTGTATATACTTCTGGTAGTTCGGGCATAACTTAAAGATACAAATTTACTAATGATACTAATAATACAAATGACTACAAATTAAAATTACAATCCTAATCTTTTTTTGGCAATTTCATAAACTTCTTTTCGGTGACCCATAACTTGGATTCTCACTTCTTTTCCAATAATTTCATAAATAATTCTGTAATCCCCAATTCTCAACCTCCAATATCCTCTAAGATTAGAACGTAGTGGTATACCGTAAATTTCTGGATGAAATGATAGTTTTTTGTAACCTTTTAATAAAAGTTTTTTGGATATAGTTCCTAATCTTGGTAGGTCAATGTGCAGAACTTTTGGGTGATAATTTATTTGATATGTTTCCATACTTCTTCATGGGGGATATATTTCACATTCTTTTCTTTAGATCTTTTGTCTGCTATCTCAGCCCAAACAAGATCTTCCTCAAATTCTAAAGCTTGCTTCACCAACTCCCTAACTTTAGCTGATGTGGGCATGTGATCTCTTTTGGCAAGTTGCTTGATAGCCCAACCTGTGTCTTTATCAACAGTTATGTTTATTCTTTGTTTTGTGGTGGGCATAATGTTTTTATTATAAATTTATAATAATTTAAGTGTATCAAAAGTGTAACACTTGTCAATTTGACAATTTTCCTTATTTAAAAATTTTCTTTAATTCTTCACGAACTACTGTGGCGTCATCCCATTCTTGTTTAGTTCCATTTGGACCCATAATATAAGGGTCGGTACCTTTGCCGGTAATTAAAACAACCACTTTTTTATTTGAACCTTCTTTATTTGTAAAATCTACAGCTTTTTTGATGGCGGTATTTATAGCTCTTCTTCTGTCCATAATTATTTCAACTGGTTTATTTTTTATTCCTTCTTTTATCTCTTCTACAATCTTTTTAGGGTCTTCGTTATAAGGGTCCTCATTTGTTAAAATTATTTGGTCGCAATATTTGTCAGCTATTTCTCCCATCACTTTTCTTTTCCAAGTATCTCTACCTCCGCCGGTATTTCCAAGAATACAAATAAGATGATACTTATTTTTCTCTTTTTTTGAAAGGGGATTATAAGTTTCGTAAACGGCTTTTAATGAATCTGGGGTGTGAGCATAATCAACTACTATATCAATTTGCTTGTTGGCAGGAAGGAATTTTGATGTGTCTATTTTCTCCATTCTGCCTCTAATAAATTTTATATTCTCTAATCCTTCTTTTATTTTTTCTAGAGAAATACCTGCAAATCTAGCATAAGCGATAGCTCCAAGCATATTGGAAACATTAAAAATTCCTGGTAATTTGCTGTGAATGACAATTTTGCCAATTTGAAAAGAGGAACCTTTTTCATCAGCTTTTATAGCAATAGCATCATTAAGAGAATAAGGAACTTTATTTTTTATATTAAGCTCCAAAAATTTTTCTCCCTCTTTGTCATCGGTATTCGCTATGATCACAGGGCCAGAAAAAGATGTCTCTGAGAAAAGTCTGGTTGAGTCCTGTAAGTGCGACCCTAGGACTTTTTGAAGAGATTTCTTTTTCTGGCCTATTAATTCCTTGGCAATAGTGAGTTTAGCTTTCAAATAATTTTCATAAGAGCCGTGTGACTCAATATGTTCCGGTGCCAAATTGGTGAAAATAAGAGCGTCTAAAAATAAAAACTTATGTCTAAATTGAGGCACCCCTTCGGAACTTATTTCAACAATAGCGTAGCTACAGCCCGCACCAACCGCTTGTCTTAAAAATTTTTGGGTAAAAAATCTACCTCGCAAAGTCATTTTAAACATATTTCTCCATTCTTTTTCTCCAATTTTATATCTTAAAGTGCTAGCTAAAGCTGTTTTATAACCAGCTGTTTTTAAAATAGTGTTTACCAATTCTACGGTGGTAGTTTTACCTTTAGTGCCGGTAATACCAATGACGATTAATTTTTTAGCGGGGAAGCGATAAATAATCGCTCCAGTAATTGCTAAAATATAATGATAAATTGGTTGAGTGCTTCTAAATAAACTTTTTGGTATTATTTTTCTGCCAATATTCAATATTTTTTCTAGAAATTTTGATTCTTTCATTTTTTGCTTGTAATTTATTTACCTAAATTTTTAAGAATATATTTTATTTTTTCATTGGCACCAGTTAAATCCTTTGGCAATTTTTTTATTACCGCTTGAATATCTCTTTCTCTGTAACCAAGCGATTTAAGGGCTTCAAAAACATCCACATCTTCATTTGTTCTGGAATCTCCTTTTTGAGTAGTCGCTAATTTACCATTTAATTCCAAAACAATTTTTTCCGCTATTTTTCTGCCAATGCCGGATATTTTAGTTAAGGAAGAAGTATCTCCGGTGGCCACTGCTTCTTCAATTGATTTTACTCCGGCAACGCCAAGTATAGCCAATCCAGATTTTGGACCGACTCCAGAAACGGTGATTAAAAGTTCAAAGACTCTAAGTTCTTCCTCTGTTTCAAATCCATAAAGATCTAAAGCGGTTTCTCTGACTACCGTATGAGTCCAAAAATTAGCTTCCATACCAACTTTTAATTTTTCCAAAGATGAAAGAGTGGCGTGTATAACAAAACCCATTCCGTCAACTTTTATAATGACCCGAGTCGGTTTTATATCAAATATTTTACCTGTAATGTGTCCAAACATAAATTATGTATTATAGGATAAGTATATCGTATTAAAGTAAAATTGAAAATTTGCGTATTTATCCATTTTCTGTTATTCTTTTGAAGTTGGTTTGAATCATAATACTTAATATGAAATACTTAATACTTCAATAATATGCCAATAACAAAATCAGCCAAAAAAGCGTTGAGAGGCTCTAAAAAGAAGAGAGTTTTTAATTTACGCAAAAAAAATAAGATGCAAAGCGTAATAAAAGAATATAAAAAATTAGTTTCAGCTAAAAAAACAGATGAAGCTAAAAAACTTATACCCGAACTTCAAAAAGCCATAGATAAAGCTAAAAAGAAGGGAATTATAAAGAAAAACACCGCTGCTCGCAGGAAATCTCATCTCGTCAAATTAACTATAAAATTATAAAAACAAAAAGTGGTGGGAAGACCTCTTTTTTGTTAAGGTGTAACTGTATTAAATGCTCTCATCGTTCAATGGATAGGACATAACTTTGCGGAAGTTAAAATGTAGGTTCGATTCCTACTGGGAGCACATTAAACAAGTGGTAATTTTTTGGAAAATTCTGACAAAACAAACTGTTCAAAATTCTCACCCTCTTTATTCGGACGCTTTTTATATTCTTGATAAAATTTAAATATCAAATCTCGTAAATGATTTTCTTCAAATTGCTTAAAATACTCTAGTGACTTATCTCTTAAGTCATCAAGTGAGTTTATCCCCAACTTATCACATCTTAGCCGAAAATTTCTACTTTGTTTTAATTCTTTTTGAAATCCTCCTTCGGAGAACTCATTCAGTTTTTTAGCAAAATCTTCATAGGTTTGTGGCGATTTGTCTTTCTTAAGAACATCATTATACGTTCTTATAAATTCTTCGCACAACAAACTAAAATATCCTTCACCATAATCTTGCCTTAATTTTTCGCTGGCAAGTTTGGATATTTCTCCTTTTTGTTTATCTGTTAACTGTTGAGAAAGTTTTTCCACAATTGGATTTATAATGCTGTGAAGAAATTCATGGTCTTGATTATCTACATTATCAATATGAGAAATTATAATATATTCACCAGGAAATGCTGGAAAGGCTCTACCGGAATTTTTTCTATAAAGTGGGTCAGTTGGAACAAAGCTTATTTTTTGCACATCTGTTGTTTTAGAATCTGGTTTGAAAAAATCAATCAAGGATTCAATCCGTTGTCTGGTTTCTTCCAACCTCTTCAATCTTTCATTTCTGTCGTCTTCTATTTTGATGGCAAACTTTTCAGCCAATAGAGAATCAGAAAAAACTTGGTCAAAATTTTCAAGAATTTCTAATAACTTGCGATGAACTTCTTGTGGATTTTTTACGTGCGGTTTGTATTTTGCTACCATCTCCAGAACCTTTTTTGCTCGTTCAGGGTGTTTATATGTGAGAGCCAAGTTATAAAGAGTTTCTTCGTCAACCCCTTGCTCATAAAAATCTCGTATTGTGTCAATAACTTCCGAACTCAAGGGATTATCTTTGAAATAGTCCGCCGTTTCCATTGCTGGAGTAGTTTCAGTTTCTCCCCAATCTGGATTTTCTGCCTTTAGCAATAAAGAAAATAACTGAGCGCCCCTTTCTTCTTGTATCACAATTTCAGGAGTTTTCATTACCTCAAAAACTCCTTCTGGTTTTTTAATATTTTGATTTATTTTTGATTCAAATTTATCCATATTTTAAATTTTCATTATTTTAGTTTCTCCTCTTTCGGATTTGACAAGTAATTCTTTCTTGTTGAAACTTTTTTACCACTCTTTAATTCCAAATCTTTTCTTGCTTTGCCAGCAACCGCCCCACCCTCCCGCGCTGTGATTTTATTTTCACCCAAACCTTTTGCGTTTTTGTTTTTCGTAATTTCTGTCGTAGATGCCTCACCAAGCATTGAAAAAATCAATTCTAAGTCATTCATATGGTCACGCAGATTTTCTCTTTTGAGTTTTTTGAACTTCTTATATTCACTTGGTGTCATGCCAAAAGTCGCTTTAGAAATTTCGGCTGTTAAAATTGCATATTCCACCCCTTCTTTCACATCTCTTTTTTGCCATTCGTCAGTCAATGTTTCGCGGACTTCAATGCCTCGCATTCTTTTTTCTATCCAAACATTTGAATATCCTTTTGCTTTATAGATTGCTCGTGTGCGTTTTATCGCCAATTCTGGGTCTTCAATCTCTTGCACTCGCTCATAACCAACTTTTGCAAACCACCGCTTAAACGGTTCTGCTTTTGGTGATGGGATTGATTGAATGATACGAAAAGTTGTTTCGGTATTTGCACAGTCTGTTTCTCTTTTTTTGCCGTCAGAAGCCATTATTTTCAACCGTCCGATATTTTCGGACACTTCAGAATAACCTTCTTTTTTGAGTTTACTTTTCAAATCACTCCAATATTTCCGTGGTCTTTCTGTTTCGGTTAGAGCCTTAATAATATCAATGATAGAAAACCACCATTCATTTTTATAAATAATTTTACGAATCTCTTTTCTGCGAAAAATTGCTATTTTTGTTGTTGTGATTTTTTTCGCCATATTATTTCAATAATTCATTATTTTAACCTCGGCTAATGTGTATGCTCTGTCTAAATCTAGGAGAGTTACAGCGAACCCAGACTGCTAGAGTGTGATGTTAAGGTGCAAAATTTATCTTGCCAAGAGTTTATCAAACCATTTATGAATTAGAGATTCTTCCAAAAATTCTTCTTCTAAAAATTCTAAAAGAACATCTCTAACATTATTTAAATCAATTTCTTCATTTATAGGCACTATGGTAAGAGGTAATAGAGAATTTGCTGAACGCATTAAAAGACGATAACCGTGAATATGCTCATCTTCAATCCAAAAAGATTGGTAAGACATCCAAGGATAAAGTCGTCCGCCAAAAACCACTCCTTTATGGACTATCTTTATGGTAATTATTTTTGTTTCTTTATACGAAAGCATGCCGATAGTTAATCCGGCGATTATAATAAATACCCCAAACAAAAAATTGCCAAAATAAAAAGCCAATACCGACGCACCTAAAGTGATTACGGCAAGTATCCAATACCAGTCATTGGTTTTTTTATCAAAATGATGTTCGGGCGAATGCCATTCTAAAATAGTTTCCATTTGCTTTATTTTAACATATCAAATCATCTAACAACACTCCCGAGTGGGATATCATTAGAGACTTTAAGTAGAGAAAAAAATTTTCCTCCCCAAAATCAACTGAAAGTTTTAGTAATTTTCCTGAGCCCTCAACTGATTTGGCTGATATTATTTTACCGACTCTTATTTCTACTATAAAATAATGGTTTTAATTCTTTTTCAGAAATATACTGAGACGCTTGAATGAATATTTGTTTAAGTAAACCCTTATCAATTTCATAATGCATTGGTATGGTAAGAGTCTCTTTACTTCCATCGACAATACGCCTAAGTTTTGCGTGGCTTCCATGCTGATCAATTTTTTTAAAACCAAAAGAAGTAAATATTTTAATTAAATCTTTACCTCCAAGAACTCTCAATTTAGGCATACTGGGGTATTTCAAAATTAACAAAAAGTGATGGTTTTTGATTCAATCCATTTTGTTTTAAATCTTCATCAGAAAAATGAAGTTCTGTGGCCTCTTGAATATTTTTTACAAGCTCGTCAAGGGTTTTTGCTTGAGTGAAAATAGGAAAATCATTAGCATGAGCTGTATAATATTTTTTACCTTTTTGAATTGTAAATTGGACTATATTTTTCATATCTCTATTATAACATATAATACTCTTATTTCTACTTTTGCAAAATCTTTTATGTTTATCATAAGTATAGAGTATAAATATTTTAACTTCATTGTCTATCGGGTATTTATGTTGTAATATCTATGTTTATGGAAGGGTGGCAGAGAGGTCGAATGCACGAGTCTTGAAAACTCGAGTCTCCGCAAGGGGACCGTGGGTTCGAATCCCACCCCTTCCGCAAATTGAAACTTCTATTGATTCTTTTTCTATGCGAAATGTTTGTTTTACTCCAAAAACAAAAATCAAATCTACTTTCTCGGGCTTATCCTACTCTGAAAGATACTCATATAAATTTTTCAAGAGTTTTTGTTTTGTAGAATCATTTTGCACATTCAAAATATTATCTACCAATTCTTTTTTATATAAATTTGTTTGCACTTGTGTGTACCAGTTCCGCGGCAGTTTTACCATTTTTGTTCATATAGTCGCACACCAATTTGAAGCCAATTGAATACCCAGACCATTTTGGAACATCTTTACCAAAATTCCACGACCAGTAATTTCCGCCTGGTTTCTCCCAGTCTTCTTTTTTTGCTTTTTTGATGAGAGATAAAATTTCTTCTTCAGATAAAGCAACAGACCACGGATATGGTTTGCCTTCATTAATTTCAATATCAAAATTATCTGCAAGACCTTCCGCAATAAAAGATTCTAATATACTCGGATTTTCCCAGGGGTACATGATACTCCGCGCGGCATGATGTAGTTCGTGAGTTATGGCGCGGGTTATCGTGGGGGCAATGTTTGATAAAAATACCTCTGATTTTGTGTCTAAATAGATAAAAACAAGATTGGGGTTTGGAGAAAAACCGCCAACACCTGTTTCAGGAATTGTGTTTCCAGGATTATTGCATATTACAACATCGCATATTTGTAAAGACAATACTTTTTTTACTTTATTGATAGCCGACTGTGTTGACGAACGTAAAATATCTGAAATCTGCGCAACAGACGGATCTGAATCAGCTATGTATATTTTTATAAAATTTGATTTCATTATATTGAAAGTATAGCACATCACTATAATACTATTAAATTATTGAAAATATGGCAAAAGAAATTACAATCGGGAAAAATATAAAGAAATACCGCAATAAACTAGGATTATCACAAGAAGAGTTTGCTCAAAAATCTGGTGTAAAATATACAACTCTAACAAAGATTGAAAGTAGCGTAATAAAAAAACCATCTGTTATGATTATGGCACAAATTGCCAAAACGCTTGGCGTTTCTATTGAGGATTTAATAAATTAAAAATATACTCATGGCTACATTAGACGAAATAAAAAAGCAAATAAAAAATCTTAGTATAGGGAGTAAGCTTCTTGGAATAAAGGAAATTAAGGCACTTCCCGATATTTTATGGGAAGATGAAAAACTTGAAAAGATAGTTCAAGGTTTTTATGAAAATGGGAACGGAATACTTATTGCCACAAATAGGAGGTTAGTTTTTGTGGACAAAGGTATGATTTATGGAATTAAGGTAGAAGATTTTCCATACGATAAAATTTCTTCGATTCAGTATCAAACTGGGATACTTGGCGGAAAAATAACCATTTTTGCTTCTGGCAACAAAGCTGAGATAAAACGAGTAGTAAACGCACAAGCAAAAAATTTTGGTGACTACGTACGGGCAATGATTTCTAAGACGCAAGATCATTTAAGTAATACAAGCCAACACGCTGAGGATGACATGACTATACAACTTGAAAAATTAGCTATATTGAAGCAGAAAGGAATTCTTACGGAGGAAGAATTTAATGCTAAAAAGAAATTAATTCTTGGTTTATAAATAATTTAAAATAAAACTATGGAAAATTTATTCAAGCAAACACAATCTAAGAACAAAAAGTGGCTTTGGTGGGGTGTTGGAATTGTTATCATTATTGTGATTATAAGTATATCTTCTGATTCTAAAGACAAAACAACACCAGTACAAAATAATATTCCCATAAGAAGTGAACAGAA
>QILQ01000038.1 GCA_003233455.1 Candidatus Zambryskiibacteriota bacterium
TTGACTTTTTGACTCGCTCCTATTCTTTTTATTCATATCCCTATACGTTAATAATTAACGAGGGATGTTGCAAGTAATCCTTGAACTCAGGCATTTTAATTTTGACTTTTATTTTGTATATGCTATAATAAAAAAGGAGGTTATACAATGGCAAATAATTTGATAAAAAAAGGTTGTGACTCATCACAACCTCTGGACCCAAATCGGATCGGCGCCACGGCCGCTGATCTCGAACGGAACCTGACCCGACTGATCGTCGGCCAGGAAGAAGCTGTCCGCGAGATCGTCAACATCTACCAGATGCACCTGACCGGACTGAATCCGCCCCATCGCCCGATTGGCAATCTGCTTTTTCTCGGGCCCACCGGAACCGGCAAGACACACATCGTCGAGGCCACCGCCGAGAGCCTCGTGGGGAACTCTCGCGCCGTGATCAAGCTGGACTGTGGAGAGTTTCAGCACAGCCACGAAATCGCCAAGCTTATCGGTTCTCCGCCCGGCTACCTGGGCCATCGCGAAACCCACCCGTTGCTCAGCCAGGAGGTGCTCAACCAGCACCACACCGAGGAAAACCGCATCAGCTTTGTCCTTTTTGACGAGATTGAAAAAGCCAGCGATGCCCTCTGGAACCTGCTGCTCGGCATCTTTGACAAGGCAACGCTCACGCTCGGCGACAACCGGCGGGTTGACTTCTCCCGAGCGATGATCTTCCTCACCAGCAACCTCGGCGCGGCCGAGATGAGTTCCATTTTGAATCCCAAAATGGGATTCGGCGTTCATTCCGGCACGAAATCGTGCGAGCTTGACGACGGGATGACCGCCAAAATCTCCCGCGCCGGAACCGCGGCGGCACGCCACAAGTTCACCCCTGAATTCGTCAACCGGCTCGACAAAATCGTGGTTTTCAATCCCTTGGGGGAGCCCGAGTTACGGAAAGTTTTGGACATCGAGCTCGGCTTGGTACAGAGTCGCGTGCTCTCGGCGCCGGACCCGGAAAACCACTTCGTCTTCCAGGTTTCCGAGTCTGCTCGCGATCACCTGCTCCACGAGGGCACCGACATGAAATACGGCGCCCGCCACCTGAAACGCGCCATCGAAAGGTTGCTGGTGCAACCCGTCTCCAATCTCATCGCCAGCGACCAAGTCCATAGGGGTGACTTGATCCGTGTCGACTTCGACAACAACCGTGGCACGCTCAGTTTTTTCCGCGAACGCGAGGGACTCAAGATCAACCCAGCTGTGGCAGTGGCGACGGCTGGTTAATCATCTTTCGGCGGTATGTGCAAGCGTACCGCCGATTTTTTTATTGTATATTATTTTTGTCCTTGACTTTAAAAATGAGAGTTTTTTTTATTTTTTTCTAAGTCTTATTGGGTAAGTATTTGAGTCAATTTTTCTTTCAAAACAATAGTAGCCAGTTTTGTGATCCCAATTATTATTTTGAGTTATTATTTCGTTTTTAAGATAAGGGTTTCTTTGCATCTTTTCTATTCCTTTCTCTTGCATCATATTTTTCTGATTGAATTTAGCACAAACCTCAAAAGTCATCTCTCCGGTCTTTCTGTATTCATAAGGTTTTTTAGTTTGAGGATCTATAGGATAATTTAGTAAAGTTTCAGGTAATAATCCATAAATTTGCCAATTATTTATCACTTGTCGTTGCATCATTTGAAGATTTGAAATTTTTTGATTATCGTATCTTAACAATCTTTGACTTCTAGGAGAACCTAAAACACTAAAACCTAGAATAATAGAAATTAAAATAACAACTGCTACCACAATAGCCCACATTTTCTTGCCTTTTGAAGAAATTTTGTTGCGAATATCTTGCAAATAAAATCCAAAAATACCTCCCGTTACCAAAAGAACAATCAGAGCTTTTAACAAAAATACTGTGGTTAAATTTTGACCATCCAAAAATTTGTAAAGTATTGTTATTAAATCACCCGTTAAAATAATACCGGCTATGAAAAGTGTAATATAAATAAGCCATTTTCTAATATTCAATTCTTTTTTAGCAGGATTTTGAGTATAAGTTTTATAAACTAACCAGGAAAGGATAATAAAAATAGGAAAGACAATAATAAGAGTAGCCACCGGCATACTAATTTCTGAACCACTTCCCCAATAATATCTGTAATTTTGAATTTCAGGAAAAGCTTTATTTATAATTTTAAAAATTAAATTTAAAAAACTAATAAATACGGTATATAAAGCAATTATAGCTCCTAAGTGTAAAAAGAAATCTTTTGCACTTGTTTTTATTTGATTTGGTTCCATATTTTTAAATTAATTTTTAATCCACAACTATTTTTGATTATAGCATTATTTGAAGTAATAGAGGGTTCCCCTCCTACTTTTGAGGTGTGGTATAATTATATTTTAAATTCTACAACATCCCCATCTTGAACAATATAATTTTTTCCTTCAGTACGAAGAAGACCTTTCTCGCGGGCGGAAGCATAGGAACCAGCTTCCAAAAGCTTTCCCCACTCTATCACTTCTGCTTTAATAAATTTGTCACGAAAATCTGTATGAATAGTGGCACCGGCAATCGGCGCGGTTGCATTTCTTTTGATAGTCCAACCACGCGTTTCGTCTTCTCCGGTAGTAAAGAAAGTTATTAAATCTAATGTTTCGTATGCTTTTTTAATCAAGTTATCTAAACCTTTTTCAAAAATTGGATCTATTTCTACAAAATTATTTCGCACTATTTCATTTTCGCCCGCCAGCAATTTTTCTGAAGAAATTGTGTTCGGGTTAACTTCAGAAGTATTTAAGATATAAAGGAGTGGCTTCATAGTTAGAAGTTGCATGTTTTTAACAAAAACTTTTTCATTCTCATCTAAAATTGTTAAACACTCGGTGTTCAACAATTTACCAGCTTCCAAAACTTTTTCCACTTTTTTTAAACCGCTTTCTTCAAGTAGAGCATCTTTATCATTTTTTTTTATATCTTTAACTAAACTACTAAGTCTTTTAGTCACTGTTTGCAAATCAGCCCAAATTAATTCTAAATTTATAGTTTCAATATCTCTATCTGGGTTGATTTCCCCCTCAACATGCAGGATTTCTTTATCATCAAAGATGCGCACCACTTCAGCGATAGCATCACATTCTCGTATATGTTGCAAAAATTCATTTCCCTTCCCTTCACCTTTTGAAGCCCCTTTCACCAAACCAGCAATATCTATAAATTCTATTACTGCCGGAACTTTCTTTTTTGATTTTGAAAATTCATTTAGTTTTTCCAGCCTTTCGTCTGGTACCGGAATGATACCTATAGATGGGTCAATAGTGCAGAACGGATAATTTTCTGCTGGCACGCTTTTTTTAGTCAGTGCATTAAACAAGGTGGATTTTCCCACATTTGGTAGACCGACGATACCTATACTTAAAGATGACATGATTTAATTTTTAGAAATTAGATTTAAAATAAGTTTTATTATTTTCTCTTTATGTTGAGAATTACTCTCTGCCACCATAATAGTAAGTGCCGTTAAAGCTGATGGATTAAGTTTAGAAACATTTAAAATATCTGCCTGTTGTAAAAACCAGATAAAAGAAAAAGCTCCACTTCTTTTATTACCATCAATAAAAGGATGGTCTTTAATCATAAAATACAAAAGATGTGCCGCTTTTTCTTCGGCGGTTGGATACAGCTCTTTATTATTAAATGTTTGCATCACATTACCAATAATTCCCGAGATATTTCCCGCACTTCTTTCTGTTCCAAAAATGTCAGTTGCTTCCTCTTTTTTCAAAAGAGTTTGTTTAAATTGAACAAGACTGTCTGTAATTATTTCTGCAGTTAGTTTAACTTTTTTCTTTGTTAATCTCCCTTTTGGTAGAAGTTCTTTGTCGTATGCATCAAGTGATAGCCAAGTGTCAGCAAAAAGTGAAATAAGTTCAATAGCATCTTTTGGTTCTATGGTAGATCCAGTAGGAAGCAATTTTTTTATATCGCTAACTACATTCAAAAATTTTTCATAATTTTTAGCAATACGATTTTTGTTAATTGCATATCCGTCAATAATGTATTTTCGGAGAGTTTTGGTTGCCCATTGACGAAATTCAATTGCTACTTTTGAATTTGTCCTATAACCAATTCCTAAAATAACATCTAAAGAATACAACATAATAGGTTTATCAGAATTTGCATTATGCATTTTTTGCATATTGCTTTTTTGTTCAATTTCCCCGTCTTTAAAGATATTTTTTATGTGACGAGAAACAACAGATTGATCAACGTTAAAAAGTTTTACAATCTGAGCTTGAGTTGCCCAGATAGTTTCCTTGCCAAAATCACCTTTGAGTTCAATGGCTCCAGATTTTGCTTGATATATAACAACGTCTTGTTTTTTATTTCTTTTATTTTTCATAGATATAAATATACGCTATTTTTGCTAAGTGACAAATGTAGCGATACATCGCTACAAATAAAAATACAAAAATTAAAATTTAAAAAAATATTTGCAGTAATTTATTTTCTATTGTTTAACCATATGAAAAGATTGACCGAGGTTTTGTTTTGATATAATATTTAAACATTAGTAAAAATTTAGATAAAAATATGAAAAATATAACAATTTATACCACTCCCACTTGTCATTTTTGCCATGCTGCAAAAGATTTTTTTAGAGAAAATAATATAGAATTTACTGATAAAGATGTGGCTACAGATAAAGAAGTTGCCGATGAAATGGTAAAAAAATCCGGTCAAATGGGAGTGCCAGTTATAGATATAGATGGACAAATAATTGTCGGTTTTGATGAACCTAAATTGAGAGAACTTTTAGAGATTAAATAAAAGACGCTAAAGTTTTTTAAAGACTTTATTTTTTGGCATTTTTCAAATAAGCCAAAGCTCCGTAAAGACCGCCAAAATCGCCGAGCTCCGCTTTTTTAATAGTTGGAAGTTTGGGAAATATTTTTAATATTTCTTTTAAATATTCTTCAGTTTTGTCTAGCGGTATGGCGGGATTGCCGGTTATCATTGAGCCACCCAAAACCACACAATCAGGAGACCATTCAACGATAATATTATTTAAACCGACTGCTAAAATTTCTGCGTATTTATTCCAAACAGTTTGGTCTGTTATTTCTTTAGGTTTTTTACCTGTTTTTCGGGTTAAGGCTTTACCGGAAATCATATCTTCCAATGTTTTTTTAGAATCAATATCAACAATTTGTTTTCCCGGTTCAAAACCGATAGCGCGTTTATCTATTTGTCCGTCCACTATTTTAGCTCCTCCCACTCCGGTTGAAACAGTGATGTAAGCGACGATATCAAAACCTCTGCCGGCTCCCCAATTCGCTTCGCCTAATCCAACGATAGCGGCGTCATTTTCCACAAATATATCCACTCCAAAAATTTTATCAAGATCCTCTTTTAATTTTTCCGGAGTCCAATTTGGAATACTTCTACTCATTCCGCCAACTATTGATTTTATTTCTCTCCCTTTAGCGCGGTTTTTAATGAGTTCTGTAAAGGCATTTTTGAGTTCTTCATAATTTATAGGCGTTTTAATCACCTCCGGTTTTTCAAAAGTTTCCCCATCTACAGAGTAAGCCGCTCTTATTTTAGTAGCACCGATGTCAAATAATAAGTTCATATTGTTTGTTATTTATTATCAATTAAATGTTTTTTGTAATCTTCCACTGCCGGCTGACCATATGGATTTACTTTCAATAATTTAGCCAGTTCAATAACGGTATTCATCATATAAGCCATAAAGTTCCCCAGTTCTCTTTCATTTATTTTTTCTATTTCATATTTTATAAAAGGCAGATTTGCTTTATCATAAGCCTCGGTTACATTTTCATAAGCTGATTCATTAACGCTATTTTTAATTTCAAAAAGAGATCTGATAAAAATGGTAAATCTATTTTTAGGACCACCTAAATCCAACTGAAGCATTGAATGCATATCGGTTGGACCGATAGATACGGTTGGAACAATACCAATTCTGTCACCCGCTTCATTTTTTTTGCTTAAACTTTCGGCGATAAGCTGGCGACACCATTTACCCAAATCCTCAAGTTCTGAATTAAAAATAAAAAAATCCAAAATATCAGCTCCTTTTTGATAATTATTAAAGATATTTTTAGCCAAATGTTTTGCCGGATTATCTTCGCTATTTTTTTGACATTTTTTATCCATCTCTTTGCCTCCAGCCACAAAAGCGTCTGCGTCCAAACCGGCGATAAAAAGGGTTGCGGTATGAGCGATAGTAAAAGCGCTAAAACGCCCACCGATATCTCCTTGCCAAGATATTTTTTCAATTTCCGATTTTTCGGCCAGTTGCCAGAGAGGAGAATTTGGCGATGAAATAATCAAAACTCTTTTATTGAAAGGCGAGCCGAATTTCTCGGACAAAATATCAAACATTTTATGGTAAGTTTCCAAAGTTTCCAAAGTTTTGCCGGATTTGCTTATAGCTATCAAAACTATTTCTTCTAAATCTATTACTTCGTTTTTAACAAGATTTGAAACTTCTTCATACTCTCGCGTATCTGGCGATTCCAAAAAAAATATTTTTTTTTCTATCTTTGGTTTATGCGAAGTTATAGCTTGCCAAACTGCTTTGGAAGCCAAATCAGAGCCACCGATACCGACTACAAAAATATATTTAGCCTTTTGATATTTTTCTAAATTTTTCATTTATCTAATCATAACTCACTTCGCCCTCTCTTACAACAATAAAAACAAAAACATATTTTATTTTTAACCCTCTCTTACAACAATAAAAATAAGAGTAAATTATGATTAAAAATTAAAAAATAAAACCGCCGAGGAAAACTTCTCCCCGGCAGCTTATGATTACTGAACCCCTCTTTACTAGGGGGAACAGTATTTTTTGTAAAAAATTTGTATCCTCCTTTCCAACGAAAAAGGGAGGGGGGGTTTCTTTTCTCTCTTTTTTCGCACCTTTGGCACATGATGTGCCAAATGCGGACACTGCCGCCCTCCTTTTCTTAGAACTGAAAAACTCCGTTTTTCTCTCAAGATTATATACCTCTAAAAATAAATACTACACTTATTAAATAATAAAATCAAATATTTTAATTGTAATAAAAATGGATAATTATTTTTTTATTTTCAAAAAGGTTACCCAAGTCGGAGTTTCAAAAAGAGAATTATCTACCTTTTTCCAAGGCTTACACTTATAATCTATTTTATCTTTAGCACCAATTATTTGAGCTTGTTCTTGAGGAGTGGCATTTTGGATGGCACTTTTGGCGATGGTAGATTTGTAACCAACATTTTGCAAAGAGGTCCAAGTATAAGCTATTTTATTTTTGGTTATAAGAAAACTGTTGAACCCTCCTCTCACTTTCACTAAATTTGTTTTTATCTTAAATTCTTCGTAAAGGTTTTTTCCATCAGTATGCAGTGTCCCTAAAATACTTGAATTATTATCGGTTTTTTTAAATACGCAAATATAAGGTTTGCTCAATTTCATAATACCTTCAATAGTATAACTACCGTTTATCTCACCATTTTTTTCAACTACCGGTATCTCGGGTTGATTTTTTATATAATTGAAAACGAAAATACTCAAAATAGCCAAAACCACCCCAACTAATGGATATATAATTTTATCTTTCATTACAATATAATATCATACTTTAATCTATATTTATAATAAAATAATATCACAGGATTTTTTAAGCTGGTCTTTTTTTGTTTTGTATAATAAGATTTGTTTATGTTATACAAGAAGGTTTTAAAACCTATATTATTCAAATTTAATCCAGAAAAGGTGCATAACTTTTTTGTGAGTACAGGATATTTTGCTGGTAAAAGTAGATTTTTTAAAAAAATAATCCACTTTTTTTATGGTTATAAAGGTAAAGATATTTCAAAGACGGTGGATGGTTTAACATATAAAACTCCTTTTCTTCTTTCAGCCGGTTTTGACTATAACGGCAAATTGGTGAATATTTTGCCAGACATTTCATTTGGCGGAGTGGAAGTCGGTTCTGTTACGGCTAAATTTTGTTTGGGAAATAAAAAGCCTCGTTTAACGCGATTACCAAAATCACGGAGTATTATAGTTAATAAAGGTTTGGCTAATGATGGAGTGGAAATTGTTATAAAAAGATTAAAAAAAATTAAAAAAGAAAAAGATTTTACGGTTGGGGTTTCTATCGCCAGAACCAATGATAAAAAATCAGCCGATATAGAAGCCGGCATAGCTGATTATTTTTATAGTTTTAAAAGATTAAATGAAGAGAATATGGGCGATTATTATACTCTTAATATTTCTTGTCCCAATGTTTTTGGCGGAGAGTCTTTTACTGTTCCCAACTTGTTGGAAAAATTACTTTTAAAAATTTCTTCTATTCAATGTCATAAACCTGTTTATATAAAAATGCCTATAAATTTGGAATGGTTGGAGTTTGACAAACTTCTCAAAGTGATAGAAAAATTTGAAATAATAAAAGGGGTGATTATCGGAAACTTGAATAAAGATTATAGCTCTTTAGATTACAGAGAAGAGGCGCCGGAAAAATATCAAGGAGGACTGAGTGGTAAACCGTGTTTTAAAATTTCAAACAAACTAATCAAACAAACAAGAAGCGTTTACGGAAAAAGATTTACTATTATCGGTTGTGGTGGAGTAATGTCTCCAGAGGAAATGATTGAGAAATTTAGAGCCGGCTCTGATTTGGTGGCTTTAATAACAGGAATGATTTATAATGGTCCAAGTTTTGTAAAATCGTTGGCAAATTATTATTCTAATCATATAGATATATAAAATGAATTTCAAAAAAATATTAAGCATTATTTTTGGACTGATTATTATCTGGCTTTTGATTGCTTTTGCTTTTAAATATAAAAATAACAGTCATACTTCCACTATTGTTCCAATAATAAAAACAAATAAAACAAATAAAAAAGAAGCTATTACCGACAATAAATCAAACCGAATTAAATCGCAACTACCCAAACAAACTCTGCCACTTTCCAACTCTCCTAAAGATGTCGCTTGGAGACTTTTCCAAAAATATTTGGCTTACGATAAAATTGGCGATTTAAAGGGTGTGAAAAGTGTAGTTTACAAAGTGGCTTCTGTTTGTGAAAATCCAAAAACCGCTATTGATTGCAAAGCCAGAATGAATTTAGCTTATTTATATGGAAGCAAATTAAAGAAAGAAGATTTTGTAAATGTTTGGAATGATAAGAAGCAAATTATTTTAGCTACCAATTTTAAAATTCAGGAAGACGCTAATGTTATCGGTCGCAACAGAGCTATTATTTTTTTTATTAGAGATAAAAAGGGTCTGAAAATGTTGAGTTTTAGTCCGTTTAAAGGAGCTGTTAGCGATAAAGGAACCGCTTCTAAAAAAGAACTCAATTATAGAATTATTAATTATACGGAAGATAAAGATAAAGATGGTATAGCGGATTATAAAGAAGAATGTCTGGCTGTAAAAACTGGAGAAATTTGTGTCAAAACCAATCCCAATCTTCGTGATACCAATGGCGATGGTTGGTGGGACGGCATTGAAACTTTGATAAATTAAAAATTACAATGGTGCCCATTGTAATTTTGAAAGTGTGGTATAATTTTTATTTTTTATTCGCTTTGGAGCGTTGAAGTTCGGTTAAGTATTTTTTGCGAAGGCGGACAGATTTTGGAGTGATTTCCAGATACTCATCTTCCGCTATTATTTCCAAACCATTTTCAATAGTAATAAATGTTGGTGGTGCTAAATATACTTTATCATCGCTACCACTGGCACGCATATTTGTTAGTTGTTTACCTTTAGTTGGATTAACGGTCATATCATCTCCTTTGGCGGTATTGCCGATAATCATACCTTCATAAACTTCGGTAGTTGGAGCGATATAAAGAACTCCTCTGGTTTGTAAATTATTCAAAGCAAAAGCCAAGGCTTTGCCGTTCGCCATTGAAACCATAGAACCGGTCGGTTTTTTTTGTATGGTGCCGGCGTAAGGTTTAAAGCCAATTACTCTACTGGCAAAAATACCTTCACCTTTGGTATCAATTACAAATTGATTACGGTATCCTAAAAGCCCGCGAGTCGGTCCTTCAAAAGTAAGTCGTAAATGATGATTATGAGCTTTAGTGCCAGTCATCATAACGCCGCGTTTGCTAAGTTTTTCTATAATTACTCCTTGCATCTCTTCCGGAATATCTACAGTAACTTCTTCAAACGGTTCACTTTTTACTCCTTCTATTTCTTTTATAATAACTTGTGGCTCTGATACTTGAAGTTCAAATCCTTCCCGACGCATATTTTCTAAAAGAATAGCAATATGAAGTTCTCCGCGACCATAAACTTTTATAATATCTCCTTCAAAATCCACTTTTAATCCCACATTTACCTCTAATTCTTTTTCCAGACGCTCTCTAATTTGTCTACTGGTTACAAACTTCCCTTCTCGACCGCCAAATGGAGAATTGTTAACCAAAAAATTTAATGCAATAGTTGGTTCGTCCACTTTAATAGCCGGCAAACTTTCAGTTTCTTTATTGTAAACAATAGTGTCTCCAATATATATATTTGGCAAACCGGCCAGCATCGCAATATCTCCCGCCTCCGCCTCCTTAACTTCTTTTCTGTTAATGCCTTCAAAAGTAAACATTTTTGTTATTTTTCCCTCTTCTATTTCTCCACTGGATTTTTTAATAAAAACTTTTTGACCGTCTTTTATAACACCATCATAAATTCTGACTATAGCCATTCTACCCAAAAAATTATCATAAGCTAAATTAAAAGGCTGAGCTTTAAGAGGAGCTTCTTTATCATTTTTTGCCGGTTTTACTTTTTCTAAAATTGTATCCAGTAGAGGTTTGAGGTTTTCACTTTTGTCATCCAAATTTTTCATTGCTATACCATCTTTGGCGATGGCATAAATGGTGGTGAAATCAAGCTGTTCTTCGCTGGCACCAAGGTCAAAAAACAATTCAAATATTTCATTATGTGCTTTTTTTGGGTCGGCCGCTTTTTTGTCTATTTTATTTAAAATTACAATGGGTTTGTGACCGATTTCCAGCGATTTTTTCAAAACGAAACGAGTTTGAGGCATCGGTCCTTCTTGAGCGTCTACCACTAAAAGGACCGAATCAATAGAACGCAAAATGCGTTCCACTTCCGAGCCAAAATCAGCGTGTCCAGGGGTATCCACTATATTTATTTTGGTTGGTTTGCCCAAAGTCGGACTTTGGGCAAACCCAAAGTCCGACTTTGGGCTAGAAACTTTTGGATAAATAACAGAAGCATTTTTGGAATAAATGGTAATACCGCGCTCTTTCTCAAGCGCGTTTGAATCCATAGAAACTCCTTCTTTTTCAAAACCGGTTTGCCTTAAAATAGCGTCAGTTAAAGCGGTCTTGCCATGGTCTACATGAGCGATAATTGCTATATTTCGTATTTCCATAAAATAAAATCCCCTAAGGGAATTCGTCCATTATATATCACTTGTTATAATAAAACAATTTTTTAACATAAGAAATTTCCCAAAGTGATACTTTGAGAAATTTCAAAAATGTTAGAATTGGACTTTAACCTTTGATGATTTACGATAAATGTTTAGAAACAAGCTTTGTCATTTCAAACATATCAACAACAGCTTTACCTCCAAATACTTTTTTTAAATTCTCGTCAGCCACGATATTTCGTTTGTTTTTAGGGTCTTGAAGGTCTTTACCTTTAATATATACCCAAAGTTTTTTAACAACTTCTGACCGAGGCATTGGACCGGCTCCCACTACCGCCGCTAACTCAGCGCTAACATTCAAAGGCTTCATAAAGCCTGTATTTGCTTTTGCCATATTTTTAAATTACTTATTAAATGATAATAAAAACGACTTTCTTCCTACCTTGCGTATTATATAGCATATTTATAATAAGTCCATCTTTTATCTTGCGAGGCGTTCGGGTGATCTGTTTCTGTTCTTTTTTATGAAGTAAAGAATTTGTTTTTCATTAAATACTTTCATTTTTTCCAGTCGTCCCCATGAAGCAAGAGCTATGGTGGAATCGTTTGCCTTACGCGGTGAAATTACCACACTTCTTGAATAACGCCTACCGATTTTCTCAAGCTCGGTTATTGTTTTGTCGTCAATATTTTTATATGTAATCCAAACAAAACCATGTTCAAGATTATGAATAACATTTATATCTTTTAATTCACTACTGTAAAAACCCCCTTTGACTGGTCTGGCATGAGGGCCTGAAGTTGGCGGGTTTGAGTTATATTTTGGGAGTGGAGAATTTTCTGAAATATGTTCTTTTCCTTGAATCGCAATAATTTGTCCCGGTCTTGAATTTTTGGATTGTTTAACTATTAATGTTAATCCGTATATAGCTCCTCCAATAATCGCGAATAAAACTATCCAAATAAAATATTTTTTAAATATATTATTTTCTTTTTGTAATTTTTTCATATTTTTTTGTTCTTAATAAAGATAATCTACTTTTTTAATTATACCACACATCTAAAACATCAAAGGGCATCTTTGTTGGTTTGTTATTTTGAGGGATATTTGGATAATGGAATAAATTAAAAGTCCCACACCGATAAAACCAAATTCTTCTCCGCCAAAAGGTAGAAATGTTATAATACCGGTGGCTCCAAATATCTCCAATGTCGTGGTTAAAATAAATGTGCCACAGGCGGCGCAACCGATACCAAACATACCGCTAACAACACCTCCAATTCCCGCTACCGCTCCACTTTTTCTAATAATTTGTTTTTGTCTGCGAATATAGTAAGCAAACATCGCCACATCTAAACCAAACAAAATAGCGATAATAATGGTGTAGGAAGCTGATACAACGGTAAAATTAGTGCTGATTGAGCCAAAAAAACTGAGAGGAACGCTTATTTTATAAATGAAAGGAATATTGTTGGATGTTATTATTTCCTCAATCAATTTTAAATTTGGAAGCCAAACAGCGAAAGTAAAAGTGGATAGAGTAACAACAAAAGCAGTTAAAACATAACCAATACCACGAAACACTTTATTAAAAGCTGAGATAATAAACATAATGAATTACTGTTCACCTAAAGCTATATCAATAAGTTGTTTGACTGAATTATACGGTTGAGCGCCGCTAAGAGGAAAAGTTTTTCCATTTTTAGCGATAATAATACTCCAAGGGGTGCCTTGTCCACCGGTGGCAATGGCATTATCAATTTCATTTTGAATGTGTTTGTCATATTTGCCACTGGCGATACATTTATCAATTTTAGTTTGGTCAACACCAAGGTCGCTATAAATTTTAGGCAGGACTGTTGAAAGATCTGTCTTGTCATTTGATGGCGTAGCCGCAAAGAAAGCGTCGACGAATTGCCAAAAAACATTGTTGCCTTTTTGCTCTGCCACGCATTCGGAGGCGGAAGCTACCACTCGCGCGTTTTTTGGATGAAGTTGATCCAAAGGAAAATGGCGATAAACCCAAGCTACTTGTCCCTCTTTTCCATATTTATCCATAATTTTATTCATAGTGCTTTGAAACCGCTTGCAAAAAGGACATTCAAAATCGGAATATTCAACAATTTTAACCGGAGCGTTTGGGTTGCCGAGAATATGATCATTTTTTGTAATGGGATTGATATTTTTGAGAGATTTTCGTTGTTCCGCCACTTTTTGATTATCAGTTACTGTTGATTTTTTACCACTTGTAAAAAATATAGCACCGGCTATCAGTATTCCCGCGACAATTATAGATAAAGGGATTGATAATTTACTTATTTTTGATGGCTCTACACTCATATTTTAAATTTCAACTTTTTTTAGACGCAAAGAATTTAAGACCACACTAATGCTTGAAAATGCCATTGCCACCGCTGCAAAAATAGGACTGAGGAGAATTCCGAAAAAAGGATACAAAACTCCCGCCGCAATGGGAATAAATGCTGAGTTATAAAAGAATGCCCAAAAAAGGTTTTGTTTTATAATTTTCATTGTTCGTCTTGAAAGTTTTATGGTTTCCGGAATAAGCATCAAGTCCCCTCTCATTAAGGTGATATTGGCGGACTCCATAGCGATATCTGTTCCTTCGCCCATAGCAATACCTATATCGGCTTGAGTAAGAGCCGGTGCATCATTGATACCGTCGCCGACCATAGCTACAACTTTCCCTTGGCTTTGGAGTTCTTTCACTTTCTCAGATTTTTTATCAGGCATAACTTCACTCATTATATTTTCTATACCTACCTGATCGGCAATAGTTTTGGCGGTTCGTTTATTGTCTCCGGTAAGCATCCATACTTCTATACCTTCTTTTTTCATTGCTGTTACCGCTTTGATTGATTCCTTTTTTACCACATCGGCCACTGCAAGAGCACCTTTAAGTTCTCCGCTGACAACAAGCATCATCACCGTTTTGCCTTCTCCTTCAAGTTTTTTAATTTCATATTCATATGAAGAAATATCAAGTCCTAAATCTTTTATAAGAGCTCTATTTCCCAAATAAGCTTCTACTTTTTGCGAATTAACGGATAAAAATCCGCGCAAACCTTTGCCGGAAATCGCTTTAAAATCATCAAGTTCATACAGTTCAATATCATCTTTTTCCGCTTCTTCTATTATCGCTTTATCAAGCAGATAAGTAGGGGTTTGATTTGGATTTGCAACATGTTGTAAAATAGCCTGTGCCAAAGAATGTTCCGATCTCTGCTCTAAAGATCCGGCAAGACTGAGAATTTTTGTTTTCTTTTCATTATTAAACGCAATAATATTGGTTAATTGAGGTTTCCCTTCAGTAAGAGTGCCGGTTTTATCCAAAACTATCGCATTTATTTTATTGGCGATTTCCAATGAGGTGGCGTCTTTAATCAGTATTCCTTTGGATGCGGCGCTACCGGAAGAAACCATAATAGCCATTGGTGTTGCCAGCCCCAAAGCACAAGGACAAGCAATAATAAGAACTGCCACAAAGTTGATAAGGGCAAATTGAAAAGCCGGTGCTGGTCCGAAAAATAACCAAACGACGAAAGTAAGAGAGGCAATTCCAATGACAACGGGAACAAAATATGAGGCGACAAGATCGGCAAGCCGTTGAATGGGGGCTTTTGACCCTTGAGCTTCTTCCACCATTTTAATAATGTGAGAAAGAACGGTATCTTTACCAACTTTAGTTGCACGAAAAGTAAAGGAACCGAATTTATTTACAGTGCTTCCAATAACCACATCGCCCACTGTTTTATGAATAGGCATTGATTCTCCGGTTATCATCGCTTCATCAATATCCGAGTCGCCTTCTATAATTTTTCCATCAACCGGAATTTTTTCTCCCGGTCTGACCACTATTAAATATCCCGCTTCCACTTCTGAAATTGGCATTTCAACCTCTTTTCCGTCTACTAATATTTTGGCGGTTTTCGGTTGCAGACCGATAAGTTTTTTAATGGCATCGCTGGCTCTGCCTTTCATTAACATTTCAAAATATTTTCCCAAAAGAATAAGGACTAAAATTATGGCTGAAGTATCAAAATATGTTTCGGGAGTTATTCCGCCATTGATGAAAAATGCCGGAAAAATAGTAACCGCGACGCTATAAAAATAAGCTGATAATGTGCCGATAGCAATTAAGGTATTCATATCAGCGGTGCGATATTTTATCAACAGTTTAAGACCGGCGTAAAATTGCCAACCAACCCAAAACTGCACTGGTGTTGTTAGTATAAACAACATCCAATTACTGTTCATAATTTGAGGCATAAAAGGAAACCAAGTCGGAAAACTGCTCAGAAAAATAATAATAGAAAGAATTCCTCCAACCGCAATCTTGCGTTTTAGAGTTTTTGATTGTTTTTCTCTTTCAATTCTCTCTTTATCCGGAGTATTTCCCAACTCCTTTTCTTCTTTTATTGGTTTATAACCGGCGTCAGAAATAACTTTAAAAATCTGCTTAAGGTTAATCTTTTTTGGATTAAAAATCACTTTTGCTCGTTTGTTGGAAAAATCAACATTAGTATTTTCAATGCCTGATAATTTTTTAATAGCTCCTTCCACTATCATAGCGCAGTGCGGAGAATCCATACCGATAACTTTTATTGAAACAGACTGAGTATCTTCATTGGAATTGGATGATTCGCTTAATTCAGACTCTGTTCCTGTATTAAGTTTATAGCCTGCTGATTTAACCGCGGAAGAAAGTTCTTTTGGAGACACTTTATCTTCATCAAATTCAATCAAAGCTGTTTCCGAAGCAAAATTAACTGACGCGGAATGAACCCCCGGAGTCTTTAAAAGCACTTTTTCAATCGTTTTGACGCAACTAGCACAGTGCATTCCGGTTATTTTATATATTTCTTTTTTCATAATATTTATCAGTTAATCAATAATACATACAGGATACCCCCTAGGGGTATAAATGTCAAGCTTTAACTAATTTTCTTCCATGTAAAATGTTCATAAATGCTAGACCAAAGAAAACCAAAACTAAAAGCAAAAAGCAATTCTTCAAGTGGTACACCTGCAATTAAAATACCCGAAATAACTTTAATATTCCACACTTTTTCAACGTAACCAGGGAACATAGCTATTAAAGTATAAAAATACAAGAAATAAAATACAAGAAACATAAAACCACTTACAATCATTTTTTTCTTAAGATCGGGACGACACCACCATGTAGCAAAACCACCTACTATCATGGCAATAAAGGCAGAATAAATAGGATTAATAGGTGTCATAAAAAGTAAAATTACTAGGATAATTGGAGCAGAAAGAATAGCCCAAAGATGATAACGGTGATGAGGAGAATGTTTTTCTTGTAGAGACATTTTTTTATCGGAAACGCGAAATATCCAATTATAAAGTATCACCCCTATTCCACCGACACCAAATGCCCAAATTACACTCTCTATATCAAAACCCGTTAACTGATTTAGATTAAACAATGAAGGTGGACTCCAATATTCTGGTACAAAAAGTGGTTCAGTCAATCCAGTAAGAGATGTCCATAAACTTACAATGAGCATTTCTTTTTTATTCTCTCTACTCCTTAAGGACAAATAAATAATTATCCATATAAAAATGAGTATGAGGCTCCAAATTAACCAAGCGTATTGCATAATATTTTACTACCCGCAACAACCGCCATGGCTTTCTTTTTTAGATTCTCCTTCGTTTGACATTTTACTGTGTTCTTCAGCATGTTCTTCCGAACAAAACCACTCATCTCCTCTTTTAACCGCTTTTTCTTCTTCCACATCCTGCTTGCAAACAGGACATTGTTTTTTTGATGTTCCAAACATAATAATTTTATTTAATTTTATAATATTTTACTTAATTCTAACTTTACTCATTACTTGATTTAATTGGAAACACAAACTTTCTTGCAAAGCCAAGCGAAAAGTGCTCCCAAAACCCAACCATAAATATATGCCCAAACAACACCCGTTATCGCTCCAATAAAACTCATACTAAATCCTGGATACGCGATTCTAAGTATATTTCTATGAAGTTCAATCAGAACCCCATCTGTTAAAACTGTTCCCCACGCCATACAAAGTAGAAAAAATGCTACGGAAATAATTCCAATCACATTTCCTGTCTTTGTTATTTTTAAATGATTCATAAATTTATTTGTTAATAATAATCTTTCGACCAAAACTTATTTAAATAATACCCCCTAGGGGTATAAAGTCAACCGGTAAAACCATAATACTGTGGATAACTAAAATTTTTCTCCAAGACCTTTCCTTGGGATTTTATTTTATTTATCTGATAGATTTATAACCACTAGGAATACCCTTTTTAGATAACACAATCTGCCATAATTGACCCTTTCTTGCCCGAAAAAATCCGACATAAAATAATAAATAATATCGCCACATTCTGTAAAATCTTTCATCATAATTTGATTTTATATTGTTCCAATTATTTTCAAAATTTGTGTGCCATGCCAGCAAAGTTTTAGCGTAATAGATACCAAAATTATGCCAATCCTCCATCACAAACACATCTTCAATAGAGGCACCAATCTGTTTGATTGATGGTAAAATTCCTCCCGGAAAAATATATTTATCCACCCAAAGGTCTGTAGATAAAGATGTTTTATTTCTGCCAATAGTGTGTAGTAAAAATAGTCCGTCATCTTTTAGTAATTCGCGGATTTTTTTCATATAAATTTTATAATTTTTTATGCCAACATGTTCAAACATTCCCAAAGATACGATATGATCAAATTTTTCGCTTACATCGCGATAATCCTGCATTCTTATTTCCACAGGCAATCCACGACAAAGCTCGTTACCAAGCTTTACCTGCTCTTTAGAAACAGTAATACCGACAGCTTGAACGCCATATTTCTCTGCGGCATACTTTACAAAAGACCCCCATCCGCAACCAATATCAAGAATTTTATCACCTCTTTTTAAACCCAACTTTCTGCAAACAAGATCCATTTTTGCTTCCTGTGCTTCATCTAAATTCTTAGCATCCTTCCAATATCCGCAAGTATATGTCATACGCTTGTCCAACATAGCACGATATAAATCATTACCAATATCATAATGTTTCTCTCCTATATTAAATGCTTTTCTTACATTTCCAAGATTTAAAATTATATTTTTTATAACATATGGAGTATAAATTAACGCCACTCTTAAGTTCATGGCATTTTTTTGAATATTACTATTGAGTATTTTGTAAAAAAATTCTGAGAGGTCTTCTACATCCCACCAGCCATCCATATAGGATTCGCCAAGACCTAAAGATTCTTGTTTTAATACTCGGTTATAAAAATTTTCATTATGAACTTGTATATCATACGGATTATTTCCATTTATTTTGATACCGGTTCCTTTTAACAATGATTCTACTGTTTTTTTGCTTTCCATCTTGTTTTAAAATTTTTTCAACCAATAATACTATTGGTTGTTATATTTACCATACAACTTGTCATGATTAGCATAACGCCTACGCAAAGTCGCTTCATCACCATATTTAGCGAAACTTTTCTCGTGTTCTGACGGAATATATCCACGCTTTTCTAAATGAGCAATAGCACACCAATAATTTTCGGTCATCCCAGCAATAACAGAAGCATAATGTAACCAACCATTTACATATCCACAATAAGCACAATTAATTTTCTCATACCAAGTAAGGTATGGCAGTTTTTCGCGATCGGTCATACGAATATAATGAGAACGTTTTACATACGGTATTCCATATAAAGGAAAGCAGATGCGGTGGTAAATTTCAAGAGATATATCTGTAAAAACTACCGGAATAAGCATTATCCAGATAAAAGGTAGAGAAATCAAATTACGCAATCCTCTGTATTTTATATTTTTGTTCATTTTAATAATATTTTAACGAATAGATTTATAACCTTCTGGAATACCTTCTTTAGACAATACAATTTGCCATAATTGATTTTTTCTGGCTCGAAATGATCCAGCACAAGACAGTAAATAATATTTCCACATCTTATAGAATTTATCGTCATAATTTGATTTTATATTGTTCCAATTATTTTCAAAATTTTGATACCAAGCCATCAAAGTTTTATCATAATCGCTTCCAAAATTATGCCAATCTTCCATTGTAAAATATTTCTGTATAGCTTTACTTATTAAACATAAGGAAGGAATAACTCCTCCAGGAAAAATATATTTATCTATCCATAAATCTGTTGATCTTAATGACTTATGATTGCCTATAGTATGTAATAAAAAGAATCCATTATTGTTCAAAAGAGAGTAAACCTTTTTCATAAACTTATCATAATTTTTACATCCAACATGCTCTATCATTCCACATACTAATATTTTATCAAACTTACCTTTCAAATCTCTATAATCTTTTTTTAGAATATCAATTGGTAAATCTTTACAAAAATTTTTAGCATATTTATACTGTTCATCAGAAATAGTTACTCCGGTTACATGACATTTATAATGTTCTGATGCATATTTTGCAAAACCACCCCATCCGCAACCAATATCAAGAATTTTATCTTCTGGTTTGAGTTTTAATTTTTTACAAATAAGGTCCATCTTATGTTCTTGAGCTACATTTAAATCATTGGTGTTTTTAAAATATCCACAGGTATATTGATTGTATGGATCAAGAAATGATTCATATAATTTATTATCCAGATCATAATGTTCTTTGGCAACTTTTTTTGATTGTAATTTTGACTGCATATTAAAAAGTAATGCCTTAGAATAGAAAAATAGATCATAAATATTAAATGATACTTTTTCGTCTAATTTTATTTTGAAAATCCGAAGAAAAAACTCATCCAGTTTTTGACAATCCCACCAGCCATCCATATAGGATTCACCCAAACCTAAAGACCCCTGTCTTAACACGCGATCATATAATTTTTCGTTATGAACCTGTATATCATACGGATTATTTCCGTTTATTTTAATTCCCGCTTTATCCAATAATGAGGCTATTATTTTTTTGCTTTTCATTTTGTTTTTCGCTTTTTGCTCAAATTAAAAAGATTTTAGTTTTTCAATCAATTTGTCTTTATTTACTCCGCCAGTTGAAAATAATTCATCATTGATAATAATTCCCGGGGAAGCCATAACACTATATTTCTGCACTAATTCTTGTCCTTCAGTAGTGGTCATATTAATCTCCGTCACTTCCACTTTATCTTTAAAATCAGGCATTATCTCATCAAAAATCTTTTTGGCCGCTTCACAATTGTGGCAACCATCCATCGTCAAAAATTGAATTTTAATCATTTTATTTTTAATTATTTTATAATTTCTTCTTGATTTTTTTGTTTTGTTTTTTGTCTATACCAGCCAAGCGGAATAAATATCATCAGTAAAAGAGTAATCCAAGACCAAGGAGCGGGAATGAAATCCGGATTATTTTTACTTTTCTCGCTTTTCTTCGCGTTAATATTTTTAACTTTTTTAATTCTACCGACACCGGTTGTTGTTTCTGATGATGCTCCTTGTTCTACCACTTTATTGCCTGCAATCATTCGCACTGCTTGGTTCCAACCTTTATGAACAAAAGATTCTTCATACCAATGATGGGAAGTTCCCATAATAAATATAGCGGCACCAAGCAAAATAAGACTAATACCTGTCCATTTTGCCACCAAAGCGGTTTTTTTAGCAATATTGCTTACGGCGTTAACGCCCAGAATACCAAGAACAGATAAGAATATAAGAGGTGTTGCTCGTCCAACGCCGTGAATAAATCCAAGCCACCAGCCATTAAATACGCTTCCGACCACAGCTATATCTCCCAAAAGAACATAGAAAAGCGGATTTGGACAACCTACTCCGGCATTACCAAGAAGAAGTCCCAAGAAAAACGCTTTCAAATAATCTCCCTGTTTTTGGATAAAATCAGGATATGAACCTTTATAACTTGGCATCTTGAATTTAATCAAATTTAATTCCGAAAGACCAAAAATAAAGGCCGACAGTCCGCCGATTATAAATAATATACGACTTACTGTTCCGGCACTTCCTATAGCTTGGTCCAATCCAAGCGATTTTCCAACTATGGCGACAAAAAGACCATAAATGGAAAGAGTGATAGCCAGTCCTAAACCGAAAAACAGAGACATTAAAAGTCCTTTCTTCGCGCCCTTGCCCATTGCCAGTGGCACAATTACAAAAGCTAACGGCAAAGTGCATGGCAACACAATCATTGAAAGTCCGACAACATAAGCAAAAGCGAGATTAACCGTTTCTCCGGGAGTCATAAAGAAATAAAAGACGCCGACTAATAATACTGAAAATAAAATAAAAGCTATTGCGACAAGCCACTTTTTCGCCCGATCGCTTAAATTGTTATTATTCGCATCTTCCATATAATAAGTTGATAACTGATAATTATATCACCGAATATTTATTAAATTCCAAAGTTGCTTTTCAAATAATTTTTTACTTTATAAGCACCGGACAAACTTGAATATTCTTTTCCGGCAATAAGTTCTTTATCTACTTTATCCCAGTTTTGCCCTTTGGCAAGTTTAAAATAAAGGGCGTTTTTCACATAAGTTTGCGGGAACCAAAAAGAATTGAATTCTACAAAAGTGTCAAACATTTCCTGTTTGGTAAAATTTTGCGACGCCATCAGTTCCACTAAACCGAGTGCGGAATATCCATGAGAGCAATCCGGTTGAGCAGTGGTGTTATTACAACAAGGACGGCTGGCATTTTCCGCCACATATTTCGCTTTTTTTTGTTGCGTTGGAGTGAGCGAAAGAAGTCGGGTGTTTCCATAACCGGCTTTACCGACGCCCATATTATAATTCTTAAAATATTTGGCGAAAGGACTGTCAGATAAAATCTGATTTTGATTACTTTTAGCAAAAGTCCACAAGAGATACATCATAAACACGGCATTATCATTATTTATAGAAAGATTTGAATTCTTACCTTCTAGTATGTCGCGCCATTCCGGTTTCATTTTTTGCTTATATTTTTTCATTAAAATATTTTCCAGTTTTTTTGGATTTAAAACTCCGGTTTTGACCATTTTAGTTACTACTCCGTTCCATTTTACATTTGTTTCAAATCCGGCTTTAGGTATTACTGATTCAATAATATTATCCATATTTATTTTCTGACCATTGCCGATAGTCAACATATTTTTTACTGAATTAGAGTTGGAATCAGTTTTAGTGTTTTGTCCAAAAATCGCGGTTATTTGATAGACAAATATAATAAGGACGATAAGAGCCAACCAAGCAATTTTTGGATTTGCGACATTTTCTTTTTCTTCTTTTTTAGGCGATGGTTTAACTTTTTTATCTATAACGCAGGAAATACATTTTTTCTCATAAGCACTTTTTGCCACAAAATAAAGTCCGATAGAAAGCAGAATAATTCCGCCAATCTGAATCCAAAAAATATACGGAATTAAAAAAGCAAGCTGAGCGGTAAATACATTTCCAAAAGCGAGAAAATTTATTCCCAAACAGGCCGGACAAATAGAGCCAAATATGCCAGTTGCCAATCCAATCGCTGATATTTTTTTACCTTTTATATTGCCCTCTGTTTTTATTTTGGTGGCCTGAATGGTTATGGTCATAATAAGAGCCGACACAATTACTGAGAAAATCATATAAAATATCTCAAAGGATGTTGGTGGCACCATTCTGTAAAATCCCAAAACGCCACCCGGTATCGGTATGGTAAAAAGTCCGTAAAAAAATGAAAATAATCCGAAGAACAATACCAAAGCGACGAAAAATATGGCAATATTTATTTTATTTTTGAAAAGCGATATTGTATTGTTCGCTATGTTATAAATGGCGGTTTTTTTCATATTTTTTCATAGTTAGGATTTTGTTTTTGCACTTCGCGAAAAACATACCATCCATTTTTCTCCACGGTCCCGACTTCCTTCCATGAGTATTTAAGACCCGAATAATCTCCGGCATCCGGAGAAAGTATCATAGTTGGAACTTTGGTAATATTATATTTTTTGACAAACCCTCTTCCTTTTTTGGAAGCGATATCGTAGACTGTGGTATTGCTAACAACCATCCCAAATTGCTCTAAAGTTTTTATATACTCATTTTCATCAAAACATTTTTGGCATGTTTTATCTTTAAGTAATATGGCACTTATCACTCCTTTTACTTTGCCACTTTTTAGGTCGTAAAAAGGAAGCAGATTTTCAATAACAATGCGTCCATTTACTTTTTTGCCGGCTAAAGCTTTCCAGGCCGATAAAATCTCTTTATTTTTTACTTCTCCCGATACAATTATAGCAGGAAGATTTTTAATATTATATGTCTTGATATATTTTTGCGATAATACATTATCATACGACAAGTCGCTAGTTTTATATTTAATATTGTGAACTCTATCAATCATTTTGATGATTTTTTGAGTGTCAAAACAATCTTTACACACATTCTGTGGCGGTTCTACCACCATAAATGATATTTTGACAGGAGTATCAACTAAAGTGGCAGTCACTTTTTTATTGAAGTATATATTTGTGGCATACAAAATAGCTAAAATGCCGAGCAATCCAAAAATTATTTGTGTTTTACTGTAACTCATACACTATTTATTATCCGCAACCGCCCACTTGACTTGGTAATCCAACCGAACTTCCTTGGGCTGGCGTGCTCGTCTTTATCGTGCCATTTGATACGGCTCCTAAGAGTTTTTGAGTTTGAAATACTTGTATTCCCGACATAATCACAAGTATTGCTACAACAACAATCAAGGCGTTTTGAGTATTGAATTCATTTTTTTCTTCTTTTGTGTCTTTTTCCATATTATTTAAAAACTAAATTTATAATTAAAAATCATTTATCTTTTATTTTTTCTTTGATACTTTATAAACAGCCATAATTTCTTTAATGGCTTTTCCTTTTTCCCCTGATTTAATTTGGTCAACAGCATGAGTGGATAAATGATTTTCTAAAATCAAATCTTCCACTCCGGACAGAGCTTGTTTAATAGCAAGTGATTGGGTGATAATACTAATACAATATTCTCCCTTATCAACCATTTTCTGGAGCCCACGAATTTGACCTTCTATTATTTTTAATCGGCGTGCAATTCTTTTTTTAATTTCTGACTTCATATATTTTCCAGTATACCCCCTCTCGGTATTATAAGTCAATCCAGTTATCCCCACACTAAAATTACAATGGGCACCATTGTAATTTTAAAAGTGTGGTGTAATATTATTTTCTGGGAAAAATAGAATCCGGTTTGCGAATTTTCTTTTGGTTGAATATTTTTGATATAATATCGGAAGTTTTTGGCAAAAATGGTTCTAAATCTGAGGCGATGATTAAAATTCTCCCAACATACGAATGCAGTTTAATTTTTAATTTATCAGATTCCAATTTCCACGGTTTGTCATCGCCTATATCTCGGTCAAAATCAGCTATAAGTTTCCATATACTTTTTATTGCCTCGTCAGGTTTGTATTGATTCATCCATTTGACAACTTCCGCTGAAAAATTATTGACGGGAGTATTATTGGTATTATCAAAATTTGATGTCTCGCATAATTTGGCGACACGAGCCACTAAATTGCCAATGCCGTTGGCAAGATCGGAATTATATTTTCCTTTAAATTTTTCCAGTGAAATATCTCCATCATTACCAAAAGAAAAAGATGATATAAGTAAATATTTTGTCGCGTCAGATCCATATTCTTCAATTAAAGTGTTGGGGTCAATAATATTCCCTAATGATTTAGACATTTTTTGACCATTGATAGTGAAAAAACCGTGAGCAAAAATAATCTTGGGCAACTCAATTTTATTCGCCAACAGCAAACTTTCCCAAACTAAAGCATGGAACCAAAGAATATCTTTAGCCATTAAATGCAAAGATGGTGGCCAAAATTTTTCTCTATTGGGATAAATTTTGGTGGCCGAATAATAATTAAGCAGAGCGTCAACCCACACATAAACAGTTTGAGAGCTGTCCCATGGCAACGGAATACCCCAAGAAACACCCGATCTTGAAATGGAAATATCGTTGATGCCACCATTTATTTTGCTCAAAATCTCTTTCTCTCTTTCCGGCGGTAAAATTTTATAACTTTGTTTTTTAATTTCATCAAGAACTAATAAAGAAAAATCTTTTAATTTAAAAAAATAATTTTCCTCTTCTTGTTCAACAAGAGCGGTATTGGGGTGATATATGCAAGCGTCATTGATTATTTCATCAAAGGAAAGAAATTTTTCACATCCGACACAATATAATCCTTTATATTTCGCTTTGTAAATATATCCATTATCATAAAGTTGTTGAAGATAATCTTGAACTATTTTTTCGTGTCGCCAATCGGTTGTTCTAAAAAATTCATCGTAACTTATATCAAGATTTTTCCATAATTTTCTATATTCTTCCGAAATATTATCAGTAAATTTTTGAGGTGATAAATTATGAGATTTGGCGGATTCTGCCACTTTACTACCATGTTCGTCGGTGCCGGTAAGAAAAAAAACATTTTCTTTACCTTTTATTTTTCGATGATATCGGGCAAAAATATCGGCGATAATGGTAGTGTAAGCGTGACCAATATGCGGTTTATCATTTACATAATAGATGGGAGTTGTAACATAAAAAGTAGAAGATTTTTCATTCATATCAAAAAAATATTAACATTTTTTATAAAAAATAACCACCATTTTAATCTCTTTGCCAGTTAGTCAAATACAAGGTTAAACCTTGTATAATTATCCACAGGTATATTTTATTTAAGATGTGATACTGTTTGGTTAATAAGTTTTAAATAATGAAAACCAGTATTGCTTTTTATTTTTCTTTTTCTACCGAATTTGGTCTCTGCCGACACTGTTATTACTGGCACTATTTCCACCAATACAACTTGGTCGCCTGCAAATGGAGTCTACATAATTGACAGCAGTTTTTCAGTAGCTAGTGGCACAACTTTAACTATAGAGCCAGGTACTATTATAAAAGCTAAAACCACTTGGTATGGCGGTCCCAGTATTTATGGACGATTGATTGCTTATGGCACCAGTATATCACCCATATATTTCACTTCTATAAGCGATGATAGTGTCGGAGGTGATACTAATGGAGATGGACCAAGCCTAGGAACAGCCGGAGCTTGGCAAGGTTTGTATTTTAAATCTGGATCTGAAGGTAGTTTTAATTATGTAAATCTCTCTTATGCCGGAGTTGGTGGATACGGATATGGTGATTATGTTGGTATGGAAAATGATGGAGGTGTTCTTGATATAAAACATTCTAATATTTATAATAATTACAGTATTATTTCTAACGGAGCGGGAGGAATTATGTCCACCGGTTTCGGTATTTACAATAAAAGCGGTATTCTTTCTGTAAGCGACTCTATTACTGACAATAATGTAATTGGAATACGGATTGAATCTGGCACTACTACAATTTCCAACACTATTTTTAAAAACAATATAGACAATATTGGATATGGTGGCGGATATGGTATTTACGCTTTGGGTTCAGAGCCATTAACTCTTTTAAATAATACTTTCTCAAATAATAAAAAGACGGCATATGTGAACGCTTCAAAAGAATTTATTCATAGTGGTAATAAGAGTCAAGACCAAACTAACAGGGGGTTTGAAATAAATGGAAATATTTCAAATGATTTGGTTTTTCACAGCGGAGATTTGCCTTTTATTATTGGATCCTTAACTATTGAAGCAGGCAAGACTCTCACTTTGGAACCGGGAGCCATATTAAAAATGAACGATTATTATTCTTCTGGTAATATCGCAGTATATGGAAAGCTAATTGCTAAAGGCACAAAAGACAAGAAAATATATATCACTTCTCTTAAAGATGATTCTATTGGAGGTGATACTAATGGAGATGGAAACAATACAACTCCAGCGCCTAAAGATTGGAACGCTATTTTTCTAGAAAATGGATCAACAGCAAATTTTGATAATGTAAATGTTAGTTATGGTGGCTATAATTATAATGGCGAATATCTACCCGGAATAGCTGCTACTGTATATAACCGAGGTGCTGAATTTTCTGTCAACAATTCATTTATTGGACACAATTATGGTGTTGGAATCTTTCAGGATGCGGGTTCTACTACTATCACCAACAGTGAGCTTACAGGTCAACAAGAAGGAATTTGGTCTCGGGGTGGAAAGATAACAATCTCTCAATCTAGTTTGCATAATAATACTGATCAGGCTATTTATAACCAAAGCGGTCCAACTATTGACGCTCGCCACAACTGGTGGGGCGATTTCAGCGGTCCTTATGATATTTCAACCACCACTCCTACCGGTGTGGGAGATAAAATATCAGGTGATATTTTGTATATACCATTTCTCACTGCTCCACCGGGAACTGAAAAAATTATCAATCCAGTCATTATTATTCCGGGGATTATGGGTAGCGCTTACAAAAATGGTAAACTGGTAATTGATCCAATTCTTCATACTTATAATGACTTGATCGCTACACTTGTAGCAAATGGATATGAAAAAGGAATTGATCTTTTCACTTTTCCTTATGAATGGCGAGATTCAAATGTGATTACGGCAAATCTTTTGAAAGATAAAATTAAAGAAGTAAAAGTGGCCTGCTCCGCGACCACCCAACCAAATATTAATTGTAATAAGGTAGATATAATAGCTCATTCAATGGGTGGACTGGCTGCTCGGGAATATATTCAATCAGGTCAATATCAAAATGATGTTGACCAAATGATTTTTTTAGGAGTGCCACATAGAGGGTCAGCTGAATCTTATTTAACTTGGGAAGCAGGAGAGTTTCCTCTTGGATTTAAAAACTTCTTTAAAAAACAATTTTTTATATCAGAAGCATTACAAAATTTTTATCCAAATCTATTTAACTATATTCGTAATCGTCCTATATCTTCCGTTCAAGAATTACTCCCAACTTTTAATTATTTAAAAGACAAAGATACTGGAATTTTAAGAGAATATCCAAACAATTATCCCAGAAATATTTTTCTTGAATATTTAAATAACAATATTTCTGATTTATTGAATTCAGGAGTAGATATTACAAATATTGTAGGTAATTCTGGAAATAATACTATTAAGACGATAAGAGTTGTTTCAAGTTCTGATTCAGAAAAATGGGAGCATGGAAAACCAGATGGTTTTGAAATGGGAATTGGAGATGGAACTGTTACAACTTATGGAGCAACTCTTGACGCTTCTATATCAAATGAAGAATGGAATGGGGTTAATCATCTAAGATTACCAAGAGAAACATCAGCAAGAATATTTAATATTTTAACTAACAAAATAGCAGATCCTGTTATATATTTAAGCTTAGTTGAAAAAATATTTTCAATTCAATTACAATCCCCAATAGATGTAGTAGTTACAGCTCCCAACGGAAAAAGAATAGGAAAAAACTTTAAAACAGGAGAAGAATATAATGAAATACCATTGGCATTCTATTCTGGTTATCAAACAGATAATGAATATATTACTATCCCAAACCCATTGGACGGAGAATATAAAATTGAAATTCAAGGAACAGATAATGGAGGAGAATATGGAATATCAACAAGTTATATATCTAACAAACAATTAATAACAAAAGAAACAACCGGTATCACCAAACCTAATCAAATTACAGATTTAAATGTAAATATAGATAATGCAAATCCGAAAAATCTTACTACTGAAAAAGAAGTTACTCTAGATA
>QILQ01000045.1 GCA_003233455.1 Candidatus Zambryskiibacteriota bacterium
AATCTTTGGCGGTAGCTCCCGGATCAACAAAAAGTTCATTAAGGTTCCATTCCAGAGGATTGTCTCCGAGTAGAGTGATAGTGGGAGGGGTATTAGTTGGCGATGGAGGCGGAGTTGCTTTTGGAACGCAAGTAACAGAAATATTATCTATAAAAGTTCCTAAACTGTTTTGTTTACCCAAGTCGGAAAAACGCAATTCAGTATTGTTAGAATTAGCCAAAAGATTAAAAGTATGAGTAGTCCAAACAGTGTTGCTAATATTTTTTCCCGAAGCAGTTATGGGAGTATTGGAAACAGCGACACCACCCCATAATATTCCCAATATGTTATCTTCTTTGGGAGTGTCTGGTCTGGGCGAAAAATCAACTGATAATTTGTAAGTTCCACCGGATATAGTTTCTAAATTTTGCCAAATAACAACCGAAGAGGGTTCCCCATCATTAGTTCCATTTGGTCCATCCCAATCAGTATCAAGTTCAGCATATTGTTCTCCTTTGGAAGGAAGCCAGTTATTTACATTTTTTTGAATCTCTAACAAACCTTTTGTTGGACGAGTAATATTTCCAAAAGAATTTGGACCTCCTATCCAATCTACTGACCAATTAGGAACAGAACTAAAAATATTCCACGAACCACCTATTGCCGGTTTTTCAAAACTTCCATTTTTTACAAGATTAATATTTGGATTGCAAATTGGATTTTGTCCGAGATCAGGACTCGCATTTTCAGCCGCAAAAACACTAATTGGAACAGTGTATAAAAATTGACTTGCTAGAAAAGAAAATATCAAAAGCAAAACTGCTATTTTATTTGTTTCTTTTATTTTATTTAATCTTTTTAAAAACATAATAAATTAATCTACCTTTAAATACTTAATTAACAATGATTAAAAATTATAAGTTGTTTAATATATTTACATAATTGATAAAAAAAGTCAATAGGAATTATTTTCTTTATTTTCATTATAATCATATTTTAAGCCATTTTATACCAAATGTCTTTTATAGCTAAAATATGTCTTTTAAAAAATTTAAAAAACTATTTAAGACAAGCTTATAATATAAAAGACAAATATAATATAAAAATATTGTCTTTTATAAATTAGGTTGTGTTAAATTATTTTGTTTAATTTATGATAAATAACTTTTTTGATGTATTATTAAAATATGGAAGAATTAGAGAAACCTTATAATCCGACAGAACACGAAGAGTCTATTTATAAAAAATGGCAAGAGAGCGGATTTTTTAATCCAGATGTTTGTGTTAAAAAAGGTATCGCCAAAAAAGAGGCCGATTATTTTTCAATGGTTTTACCACCGCCAAATGTTACCGGTATTTTACATATGGGCAGTGCTTTTATGTTAGCTATTGAAGACACAATGGTTCGTTTTAATAGAATGCGAGGCAAAAAAACACTATGGCTTCCGGGCACTGATCACGCCGCTATCGCCACTCAATCAAAAGTGGAAAAAATAATTCAAAAAGAGGAAGGAAAAAATAGGCATAATTTAGGTAGAGAAGAATTTTTAAAAAGAGTAAATAAATTTGCCAAAGAAAATCATAACACTATTGTTCATCAAATGAAAAAAATGGGATGTTCTTTGGACTGGTCCAGAGAAGCCTTCACTCTTGACGAAAAAAGAAACTTGGCAGTCAAAACGGTTTTTAAAAAAATGTATGATGATGGATTGATTTATCGCGGTTACCGAGTAATCAACTGGGACCCTAAAGGTCAAACTACTATTTCAGATGATGAAATTATTTACAAAGAACGCAAAGCGATAATGTATACTTTTAAATATTCTAAAGATTTTCCTATCGCTATCTCCACCACTCGCCCCGAAACAAAAGTCGGCGATACCGCGGTAGCGATACATCCTAAAGATAATCGTTATAGTAAATATATTGGTCAGACTTTTGAGGTTGCCGATTTTGCGGGCGAAAAACTTTCAATAAAAATTATTGCCGACCAATCAGTTGAACCAAACTTTGGCACTGGAGCGCTTGGTGTTACTCCGGCTCATAGCCAAATAGACTGGGAGATTGCTCAAAGGCATAAGTTGCCATTAAAACCGGTCATAAATGAATACGCCAGAATGGCTGTTAAGTCGCCCCTACTTAAAGATAAAAAAGTAGCGGAGGCCAGAGAAGCGGTAATAGAATGGTTGCGAAATAAAAAGTTGATGATAAAAGAAGAAGAAATTTCTCAAAATGTTTCCACTGCCGAACGCACTGGCGGTATTATTGAGCCACTACCAAAACTGCAATGGTTTGTAAGCGTGAATAAAGAATTTATTTATCCATTTGAAACTCTTCCTCACATTAAAAAAGGTGAAAAAGTAACTTTGAAAAAATTAATGCTCTCGGTAGTAAAAAATAAAGATATAAATATAATACCTGACAGATTTAAAAAAGAATATACTCATTGGATAGAAAACTTACGCGACTGGTGCATCAGCCGACAAATTTGGTATGGTCATCGCATTCCCGTTTGGTATCAAAATAATAAAACGCGTTGTGAAATAGAAACCCCCAAAGAAGGTGGTTGGATTCAAGACGAAGATACCTTGGATACTTGGTTTTCATCCGGTCTTTGGACATTTTCCACTCTTGGTTGGCCTAAAAAAACTTCAGATTTAAAATCATACCACCCGACTACTATGCTTGAAACCGGCTATGATATTTTATTTTTTTGGGTAGCCCGAATGATACTTATGTCTACTTACGCTGTTGGTCAAATTCCTTTCAAAAATGTTTATCTTCATGGACTGGTTAGAGATAATAAAGGTAATAAGATAAGCAAGTCGCTCGGCAATAATCTGGACCCAGTAGATATGATTGCTAAATACAGTTCAGATGCCGTGAGAATGGCTTTAATAATCGGTGCCGGACCAGGGAACGACAGTAAAATATCAGACGAAAAATTTAAGGCTTACAAACATTTTACCAATAAAATATGGAATATTACCCGTTTTGTTTTAGAAAATACAACAATGTTATCAAAGAGAACCCTTAAACTACCCCAGACCCAAAGGGTTACCCTTGATAGTTTCGGTAAAGAAAATAAAAAATATATTAAAGAATTTAAGAGTTTAACAAAAGATGTTACAGATGATATGGAAAATTATAAATTTCATTTAGCGGCGGAAAAACTTTATCGCTATACTTGGCATACTTTTGCCGATATAATAATAGAAGAAAGTAAAGTAAAAATTAATCCGCCAGCTGGCGGAGGAGGAGAAGAGGCAAAAAACACTAAAAATATGTTGAGTTTTTTGTTGGAAGAACAATTGAAACTCCTTCATCCATTTATGCCATTCATCACCGAAAAAATTTGGTCATTTTTTCCAAATTCTAAAAATTTACTGATGGTGGAAAAATGGCCTGATTATTAAATAAATTTATGTCTTCATTTAGCACTATATCTTTATCTCTTTTAGGTGGCGTTCTACCGGCTTTAGTGTGGCTTTGGTTTTGGCTTAAAGAAGACAAACTCCATCCGGAACCAAAAATGAGAATTTTGACCGTTTTTTTGGTCAGTATGTTATCGGTTTTTATAGTTTTACCCATAGAAAAATTTATATTTTCAGCCACTTTTTCAAGTATTTCAATAATTACCATTTTATTATGGGCAAGCGTTGAAGAAATAACCAAATATGTCGGTGCTTACTTTACCGCTCTGAGAAAAAAAGAGATGGACGAACCGATTGACGGCATTATTTATATGATTACCGCCGCTTTGGGTTTTTCCGCTATGGAAAATACTTTGTTTATTTTCAATTTAATCAGTACCGGTCTTCTTTCCCAAAGTATTATTACCGGCAATTCCAGATTTTTAGGAGCCACTCTTCTTCATGTCGCCTCTTCAGCCGCCATTGGAGTAATGATAGGTTTGGCTTATTATAAAAAACCATGGCTTAAAAAAGTTTTCTTATTCACAGGTATAGCCATTTCAATCCTATTGCATACTATATTCAATTTACTTATAATGAAGTTTGAGGATAATTTGTTTTTTGTTTTCGCCGGAGTCTGGGTCTTGATTATTCTCTTAATAGTTTTAATTGAAAAAGTTAAAAAGGTTAAATATTAAAAATTAAAATATGGCAAAAAATAAAAGATCATTTTTTGATAGGTTAACAGGTTCCTCTTCTTTGTCGGAAGATTTAGAAGAAAACGAATCTGCAGTAGATGTTAGAGAAGAAAACTGGATTAACAGTGCCCCAGAAGAAGGCGAACTTAATGTTGATGTTTATCAAAATCAAAATGAAATTTTCATCAAAACTATGGTAGCCGGAGTAAAGCCGGAAGATTTGGATGTTTCCATTTCTCGCGATATGGTTACCGTCAAAGGCAAAAGAGCGAACGAAAAAACTATCGCCGATGATGATTATTTTCATAAAGAACTTTATTGGGGTTCGTTTTCCCGAACTGTGGTTTTACCTCAAGAAATAGATGTGGACGCCGCGGAAGCGGTGGAAAAACACGGTCTCCTTATTATTAAACTTCCCAAACTAGATAAAAACCGCTCCACCAGATTAAAAGTGAGAGGAAATTAGTAAAAGGTAAGTAGTTGCCTTGCTCTCCAAGTACAAAAAAAGTCCACTTTCGTGAACAATTTTGGTGCTCGGAGGCAGACTCGAACTGCCGACACCTGGTTCTTCAAACCAGTGCTCTAACCAACTGAGCTACCCGAGCATTATTCTTATTTTTCAAAAATCTTCTTTCAAATCCCCTTAACAAACTTCTTATCTAAATAGATTGCCAAAACTTCTCAAATCCCCCTTCACACCGCCGTAAGCACCTATGGCTCCATTGAGATAAGGTTCTATATAATAGTAAACTCCAATAGCAGCACCGATAATAATAACCCAATAAACTACTCTCATAATCTTTCCCCAAAACATACCCCGACGAATGGAACGCAACATTTTATTATTCTCTTGAGCTAATTCAAGAGTTTTTTTAAGCATTTCTTTTTCTTCAGGTTCCATATACTAACATAATACCAAAAAAATAACTTATTCCAAAGTGTCAAAGGCGCCCTTTGACATTTTGATGTGTGGTGTAATTATTATATGAGAAATAGAGATTATAAAAATTTCACAAAAGGTAATGTATTTACTAGTTTTTCTAAATATTTAAATTTAAAATATCAGAGAGTTGGACATATTTTTCAAGATAAATTTAAATCAGTTCAAATAGAAACAAATTCTCAATTAATGTTGGTATCTTCCTATATACATATGAATCCTGTTAAAGATTCTTTGGTGAATAAACCAGAAAGTTACAAATGGAGTAGTTATATAGATTTTATTATTGATAGAAAAAATCCTATTATTCACACACAATTTTTAACTGAAGTATTTCAAAATAAAAATAATTTTATAAACGAGAACACAAGATTATATAATAAGATAGTGTCAAAGTCCGACTTTGACACTATTGACATTTAGGATTTCTTTTTTAATTTCATCCAATTTTTACTTTGTCTGACTAGTTTTGAAAAATCTGATTTATTTGCAAGTAAAGGTTTTAAAGCTTCTTCAACAAATCCATTTTGCGAACCTTTGGCTAAAATTATTGCGTCTGCTTTTATTTTATCTTTTAAAAATTCTCCAGCCACTACTGAATTTTTCGCTTCATAAACTTGACAACCATTTGCTCTGGCTGCCGGCGCCAAAAAAGCGTTAGCGTCTTTGCCAACAGTTACCACCAAATCTAAAAATTTAGGATTGCAATATTTACCGATTTTTTTATGCTCTTCTTCAGAAATAGCTCCGAGTTCATTCATCATTCCCAAAATCGCTATTTTTTGAATAGCGGAACGCGAATATAAAGTATCAAGAGCCATTTTGACAGCACTGGGACTAGCGTTATAAGTATCATCTATAATGAGAGAATTATTGATGCCTTTTAGTTTTTGCAAGCGACCGGAAAAACTTTTAACTTTACTTACTTCTTCTTTTATTTTTTGGTCAGAGATTTTGAGATTTTTGGCTATAATAATAGCTACTGTAATAGAGTATAATTGTATTTCGGAAACAGCAGAAACAAAAGCACTGATTATTTTTTGATTTTCTTTTGAAATGTCAAAAGAAAAACCGTTTTTTACTTTTAAAATATTTTCTATTTTATAATAAATTGAACCAAAATCTTTACCATAAAAAAATATTTTTTGTTTATTTACATTTTTAGGAATAATGGGACATAGATCTTTATTGGCAAAAATAATATCACTAAAATTATTTACAGACCATTCTTCTTTGGCTACTTCTTCCAGATTTTTAAAGAATTCCATATGCTCTAAAGCGACAGCGGTAACCACTGCAATATCCAAATATAAATATTTTCTAAACTGAATAATTTGTCCCGGAGCATCAGTGCCAAGCTCTACCACCACAAAATCAAAAGGATAATTAAAATAAATTTGAATCTCATTTTTTATAATAATACCAATCCACGAAAAGATATTCCAAAGAGACGGTATAGTATGTCCAAAAAACATAAGTGGCACGCTGATAATATCATTATAATTTCCCTCTTGATATCTGACTCTTTTTTCAGACTTTAATATTTTAGCGATAGCTAATTTAGTGCTGGTCTTGCCGATACTGCCCACTACACCAATAATTTTAAAATTATGTTTTTTTCTCAACCTCTTCACTTGTGAGCCAAGAATCCAAATCAAAATATTTTTTAAAATAGATTTCATAAGATTATTATATTTTAATTTATATAAAAAAACATCTTTAGATTACTTAAAATATTCAGGAGTGTTAATCGCCATCCAATCAAAAAGTTGACGCATCACATAAACACCACCTAAAAGATTAGTCTCTGGACCTTTTTCCATCACTACCGTAAAAGCGTATTTTGGATTTTTATAAGGGAAAAAACCGATAACCCAAGAATTAACAAATTGTTTTTTTGAACCCAACTCGGCAGTGCCTGTTTTGCCGGCAATTTCTACCGCTTTTATATTTAAACCTCTAGCTGTACCTTCTAAAACTGACATTCTCATTCCCTTTTTAACTATTTGAAAATTTTTTGGCAGACCTTTTATTTTTACGCCTGAAATTTTAGTGCTGGTAGCTGTAAATAATATTGATGGTATTACCAAATTACCTTCATTAGCTAAAGCCGCTATAGCCGTTACCATTTGAATGGGAGTAACTTGCATCCCATATTGACCAATAGCTGTATTATAAGTATCCCCCAATCGCCATATTTCTCCATTAAAATTTTTTCTTTTCCATTTAGGGTCGGGGATTACTCCAATCGCCTCCTTTGATAGATCAAATCCTGTTTTTTCGGCAAAACCAAATTTCTCTAAATATTTTTTTATTCTTTTGATACCCAAACCTTGTTGACCATCAAAACCTCCTCCTATTTCGTAAAAATAAACATCCGAAGAAACAGCGATAGCTCTTACCATATCAACCCAACCATGAGCTTTCCAGTCTTTAAAAACTGAAGGTTTATTGGGAAAATATGGATTAGGAACTGTTATAGAACCAGTGCTTAAAATCTTTTTTTCCGGAGTAATAATTTTTTCTTGCAGAGCTGCAAAAGCTAAAAACGGTTTAATAATAGAACCAGGAGTATAAAGTCCGGAGATAGCTCTATTCAAAAAAGGATTATCCGCGTTTTTATAATAACTTTTTATTTTTTTCACATTTTTACCTTCGGTCATAACTTCTGAACTATACTCCGGAAAATTCGCCATAGCTAATATTTCTCCGGAATTTACATCCATTATTATCCCCGCACCACCCCGAAAACCAACCGAATGAGCAAGATTTTTAATCGTTTTATAAAGTTTCTCTTGTATCCGACTATCAATAGAAAGGGTGGCATCTTTGCCATCTCTTGGCAATTGAACAACACTTTGAGAAACTATTTTTTCTCTAGCAGAAGTTTCTATTAATTTTGAGCCATTCTTGCCGGCCAATATTTCATTTAAATAAAGTTCCGCTCCGGCTTTAGGTAGAAAATCTTCTTCATAATAAAAACCTGATTTATCTTTAGCCGGATATTTTATAAATCCCAAAAGATTGGAAAAACCCGGAATATTTATGTATTTGCGTGATGGATAATTTTTACTATTTTTTGATTTTTGATTCCAAACTAATCGTTTTCCTTCTCTACTATATATAGAGCCTCTGGGAGCTATCAGTAGAGTCTGTTTTAATTTATTATTTTTACTTCTGTCTCTGTAGAGAGAGCCATTTACGACTTGAAGAGAAATAATTTTTATTAAAAAAATCAAAATAATAAAAACACAAACTAAACCAAAAATTGAAAAAACTCTAGCGGAAAGAGGTTTTTCCAGACGCCCTTCAAATTGATAAGTGTTAAAATTTGGCAGATTTTTTGAATCAAGAAAAATCTCATCAGGAGCAATATCCTCATAATTTCTTTTTTTTCGCTTATTTAATATTCTTTTAAAAATCCCAAACATACTTTAATTATATAATTTTACGCCAATGAATTCTTTTACTCAAAAAGAAAGATATTATAATTAAGAACAAAGAAAAAATAGTCAGTAAATGTTGAGAATAAAATCCATCTCCAAAATAATAAACGGAATCAAGGATAAAACCAGCTAATATCACTTCATACGGCAATTTAGCGAGATAAACAAAAAGCAGAGCTATCGGTATAAAAAGCCACCAACTAAAAATAACGGGAATAATAATAATCGCTAAAAAAAATAAAACTCTATTCATTGGTCTGAGATTTTATAAATACAATATTAATTTTAGAAATATCAGCAGGTGAAGACATTAAAATATTTTTAAAACCGGAAGAAATATCTTTTTCTATTACCCGAACAACAGCGATTAAATAATTTGAAGAATTGGCAACCATTATTTTATCTCCCACTACAATATCAAAATCAATGGGTGTTTTAGCTTCCAGACTATCTCCACCCGCTCCTTTAATTTTTAAAGGTTCGTTAGTTCTAGTAACAAAACCGTAAGAAATTGCTTTGGCAAAAGAATTGAGAGAAACAGTAGCTTTATTTTTAGATACTCTGATAATTTTGCCAATTAAAATCCTCTTCCCAACTAACACTAAATCTCCTTTGTTTATTCCATCTTTAAGACCTTTATCCAAAAATAAAGAGTCAAGCGGTATCTGAGGCGGTTTGGCAATAACAGAAGCTGAAATAAAGTTTCCTATCGGTTTTATTTTAAGTTCTTCTCGCAATTTTTGATTTTCATATTTCAAAGATTGGTAGTCAGTCAATTTAATATTTAAATCTTCTATTTCAGATGAAAGTTTGATATTTTCCGTCACAAGCTTATTTTTATCAGAAAAAAATTTTGGTATTTCATTCAATTTACTGTAAAAATAATTGCCAGTTTTGAATAATGGAGAAAAATTATTTGGTATCAAAAAATTTAATGGGTTAGAAATACTAAACACAAAAATCACAATCAACAAAGATATTATAAATATTTTTAAAAATTTTCTGCTAAAAAATTTTTTATCAGCGCGTTTTATTTGATACATCATTTTCGTCTGGAATTAATACATCTTTAAAATCTTCAAGTTTTTCAAGGATAATACCGGCACCACGAACCATACAAGTTAAAGGATCATCTGCCAGATAAACTGATATTTTAACTTCTTCCTCCAAAATTTCTGCAAATCCATTTATCAGAGCACCACCACCCGCTAAATAAATACCTCTACGCATTATATCAGAGAGCACTTCCGGTGGCGTGATTTCCAACACTTCTTTAGTCGCTTCAACCAATCTTTCTATGGAATGAGATATAGCCTCTCTTATATCAGAATCGGTAACTACCACTTCTCGCGGCAAACCAGTAATAAGATCTCGTCCTCTGGCTTTAGTTTCAAGAGAAGTTTCCCCTGACAAAAGAGCGGTAATATTAACCTTAATATTCTCAGCTGTTTTTTCGCCTATAATTATTTTAAATTCACTTCTTATATAAGTGGCAATATCATCGTTTAATTTATCACCGGCAATATGAATATTTTTGGAACTGATAACACCCCCTAAAGATATAACGGCGATATCCGCCGTGCCTCCACCAACATCAATAACCATACTACCCAATGGTTTGCTTATAGGTAAATGCATACCAATAGCGGCCGCCATCGGTTCTTCAATTATATAAACTTCACCAGCGCCAGCATTTTTAGTGGCATCTCTAACCGCTCTGGTTTCCACATTGGTAATGCCGGAAGGCACTCCGACAATTACTCTCGGTCTTAATATTTTCTTTGAGATGATTTGGGTTTTACTTAAAAGATAACGAAGCATCTCTTCAGTTACCTCAAAATCGGAGACTACTCCTTCAACAATAGGTCTCACTGCCATAATATGTGGAGGGGTGCGACCAAGCATATCTTTAGCTTCAGAACCGATAGCCACCACTTGACCGGTTTTTTTATTTACCGCCACTACCGAAGGTTCATTTAAAATAATCCCTTTGCCACGAACATAAACAAGCATATTGGCTGTTCCTAAATCAATACCAATATCATTACGCAAAATCCGCATCCATTGTTCCCATTTTTCTTTCAACATATGGATAATCTACCATATATTCCAAAAATCGTCGCGGTTTGATGACGGTTTTATTTTAGATAAACAAATTATCTGTTTCGTTTTCATCAATCATTTTTACCTCGCCAGTTTTTCTATTTTTTAATTCCAGCTTGCCAGTGGTAATATTTTTTTCGCTGACAATAATCTGATACGGCATACCTAATAAATCCGCATCAGCAAATTTTTCTCCGGCTCTGATATTTTCTCTATCATCATAAAGAACTTCAATCTTACTATCTAAAAGTTTTTTATAAATTATCTCCGCTTCTTTTCTAACTTTTTCATCATTACCGATTTCCAATAAATGTATTTTAAATGGCGCCACAGTCTCTGGCCAAATAATACCTTTACTATCCGCAAATACTTCTACAATAGTACCCATAAGACGCCCCAGACCAATACCATAAGAACCCATAAAAACATAATTTTCCTCTCCTTTATTATTTTTATATTTTAAATCAAACGGTTCTGAAAATTTAGTTCCAAGAGTAAAAATATTTCCAACTTCAACAGCTTTTTTTTCTATAAGCTCATCTTTTTTCAATCCTAAACTTTTAACAACCTCATCATTATAAATTTCTTTATTGATAGCAATTTTATTTTTTTCATCAACATAAATAGTATCTTCGCCAGCTTCTGTGAAAGTTTGAAACTCATGAGAAAATTTAGAAAAAGTGCCACCTGAGGCGAAAGTTAAATAAGTTAAATCGCCAATTCCAACTTTTTCAAAAATATTTTGATACGCAATTTTTGTTTTTTCGTAAAAAATATTATGTTCCGCCTCATCTTTGGAAAATGAATATAAAGCTTTCCAATAAAATTCTCTGCCTCTCATAATTCCAGATTTGCTTCTGGTTTCATTTCTAAAGATTTCTTTAAAATCATAAGGATAAATCGGTAAATCTTTATAAGAATTTATATATCGCTTTAAAATATTTGAATAAGCCTCTTCGTTAGTGAAAGATAGCCCAACTTCCCCACCATTTTTTAATTTTGTTTTAAACCAATTATTTACCACATTATCATTCCATCTGTCCGATTTTTCCCATATTTCTTTATTTTGAAGTATAGATGTTTTCATTTCTATACCTCCAATAATATTCATTTCTTCTCTTATAATATCTTCAATATTTTTCATTACCCTAAGACCGAGTGGTAAATATGAATATACTCCAGCCATTTCCTTATAAATATAACCGGCCCTAATAAGTAATTGAGCATTTTTAGCCGTTTCGTCTTTAGGAGCTTCTTTTCTGGTTTTTGTAAAAAGTTGTGATTGTTTCATTCTTTTATAATATCCCAAAAACAATTTTTGAGCAAAAGAAAAACCACCCCAGAGTAAAAGAATATATAGCATCAAAACTATTATCCTCTAGGGTGGTGACGACTTTACAGCCTGGGGTGCGTCACTCCCCACGCAGAGGGTCTTTAATGAACATAACCCCCTTCTTGTGCTGTCTTCCTTTCCGACAGTGTCCAGTATTTGTCTCTATACAAGCAGACAAACCACAAGGCAATTTGAATATATCATATAGGTTTATATAATGCAAGTAATTATAGATAATATTTAAATACTATACAAACGGGACGATCGTCCCAAATGTATAGTATCCCAAAAACACTTTTTAAGTAGTAGAAAATTTTATAATACAAAAACTGACCTTTTGGGTCAGTTTGTTTTGCCGGGGATTAATTCGAGCCCACAACACCCCGGCTTATTGTGGATAATTGTGCCACCACCACATTGTAAGCCTGCATCATAGCGATGCAGGCGAGTTATTTTAACGGTAGTAATGTTCTGATATAAAGATATCATACTACACAATTTCTGTCAAGCAAAATTAGAGGAAAATCAATTTTCTTTTTTATTTTTCTAAAATATGGTTAGAAATAAGGTTTTAAAACAATCTTAAAATATCTTTATACGTAACAATGAGCATAATTATAATAAGCAAAGCAAAACCGGTGGTATTTAACACTTGAGCTATTTTTGGATTGATAGGTCTCTTGAAAATACCTTCAATAATCACAAAAACAATTCGTCCCCCATCAAGTGCCGGAAATGGTATCAAATTTATAATAGCCAAATTTATAGAAATAAGAGCTGTAAAACTGAGAAGGTAAGTAAAACCGAGTCGCGTCGCATCTCCCACCAAACTTATAATACCCACCGGACCGGCTATTTGGGATAGATTAGCTTTTCCTTTAACAGCATTTTTAACTAAATTTAAAATTCCATCCACTGTCAGATAAGTTACTTTGAGAGTAGCTCTACCTCCCTCGTAAATAGCTTTATAAACCGGCAAAGAAAGTGTGCCTACCATATTCATACTGATACCAATTAATTTTTTATCTTTTTCTATATTTGTATCCGGAGTAAGTTTAAAATTTAAAATTTGTCCCCCTCTATCAACTTTTACTAAAACTTTACCGATAGAATTATTTATAAAATCAGAAGTATTTGTCGGATTCAACTTTTGTAAAAATTGACCATTTTCCAAAGAAAGACTTTTTATTTTATCCCCAGTTTTTAAACCAGCAATCTTAGCCGGAGAAGATGGAAGAATGCCTATTATAGTAAGAGCGGGATTTTTAACAGCTACTCCATAACTATTTTCTACCGGTGTAGGCAGACCAATCATAAAACCCAAAGAAAAAAGAAGCCAAGCAAAAAGAAGATTGAAAATAACTCCGGAAGCTAATATGGTCGCCTGCCATTTTTTAGAAACTTGCGTAAAGTGAAGGTTTTTTGAGCTATAAACCTCACCCCTTTCTGAATTTAGATGAGATTCTAATTCAGTCACTGCCCCCCTCTCCTTATTAAGGAGAGGGGGGCTGGGGGGTGAGGTATTCTCTTCATAATTTTCACCAAAAATCTTTACAAAACCGCCAAAAGGAATCCAATTTAAAGTAAATAAAGTTCCCCATTTACTGCCTATTTTCAAAGCTCTGGGTGGATAACCAAAACCAAATTCCTCCACTTTAACTCCCGCTTTTTTAGCAACCAAAAAATGTCCAAGCTCATGGACAAAAACGAGTATTCCTAAAACAATTAAAAAGATTAAAAATGTCATTTATTATTTATTTTAAATTTTTATTTCTTCTTCTTTTCTTTCGGCAAATCCTTTTAATTTCTCAACGCTTTCATCTATTATTTTTTGCATTTCTTCTTTAAATCTAAATTTATCATCCTCTCCCATATCGCCAACTTTCTCTTTATCCTCAATAGATTTCCATACTTTATCACGCAAAATTCTCAAAGAAACTTTGGCTTCTTCCAATTTTTGTTTAACCACTTTGATAAATTGTTCTCTTCTTTCGGTTGTTAATTCTGGAAAAATAATTCGCAAACCTTTCTCAAAAGGTGCTACCGAAAGTCCTAAATTGGAAGAGATTATAGCTTTTTCAATATCTTTGCTCACACTTGCGTCCCATGGTTCTAATCTTATAGTCTTAGCATCTTCCGCTATTATATTAGCCAATTCCTTAATTGTCATTCTTGAACCATAACTTTCCACTTGGACAAAATCAAGAATAGCGGGAGTAGCTCTACCGGCACGAATAACTGACAATTCTTTAGATAGCCACATCTCCACCTCTTTACTTTTTTGTTTTAATTCTGAAAAATCAAACATAAATTTTTAAAGGTCTCCCCTCGGGGGTTATTATAGCATACAAGAAAGCCATTCCAACAACATTTTGGGAGATGAACCTCTGGTAGAAACAAATATTTTAGCAGTTAATATATTTTTCATAGCTTTAGTTTCGGCAATATTTACCGTTAAATTTTTGCTATAATTTTTATAAGCAATTTCTTCTAAACTTTTAATAAGCTCTTTCATAGGAGTTTTATCTTTATTTTTTAATAAAGAACATACAAGGTTAAACCTTGTATTTATATCAGAGTTTAAAAATTTTAAACCAAGATTGTCAACAGATTTTTCAACTTTTTCAGATATTGCGGGAATTTTCAAAATTCTAACCCTTGAAAGGAAAGTGGCTAAAAGCCCGCCCAGATTTTCCAAATTTATAAAAATATAAGTTCCCATTGGCGGTTCTTCTAAGACTTTGAGTAATGCATTTTGAGCTTGGTCAGTAATTGATCCAACAATAATTAAAGAAACTTTGATTTCACCTATTAAAGGTTTACCAATAACCCATCTTTCTAAATCTCGCGCATCATCAATACCTAAAAATTCCTTCTCCATCAATAAAAAATCGGGGTTAGCTTTTATATTAAAATTCAAATCATTCAATAAAATATTAAAAACAAAATTACGACAATTTTCTTTGCCTATTACAATATTGGCGTGATGTAAATTTTTCATAAAAATTATCTTTTGGCGATTACTATTTTTTTATAAGTATCCAAATATTCCAAAGCAATACCAGTGCCTCGAGCTACACAAAAAAGAGGGTCTTTGGCTAAATTTGTCTTTACTCCAACTCTTCTAAATACAAGTTCGGTTAGATTTCTAAGAGATGAAGTGCCTCCGGTCATAATAATACCATGGTCTATTATATCAGCCGTTAATTCGGGCGGAGTTTCTTGCAGGACATCTTTAATAGCTTTTATTATTTCCCTTAATTCTCTGGAAATGGCTTTTACTATTTCATTAGTTTTAATATCAACCGATCTGGGCAAACCGGAAATAAGATCTCTACCTTTTATAACCATTGAAAGTTCTTCATCTATTGGCAAAGCCGAACCTATTTTTATTTTTATATTTTCAGCGGTTTTATCTCCGATAGCTAAATTAAAAGTCTTCTTTATATAATCAGTAATACTTTCATCAATTCTATCGCCGGCACATTTAATTGAAGTGGAGGAAACAATACCCCCTAAAGAGATAACCGCCACATCAGTAGTGCCTCCGCCGATATCCGCGATTATATGACCCTTTGCTTCATAAATTGGAATATCAGCACCAATAGCGGCCAAGATTGGTTCTTTCACCACATAAGCATTTCTAGCTCCGGCTTTTATAGTCGCTTCTATAACAGCTCTCCTTTCAGTAGAAGTTACTCCAGCCGGCACCGATATCAATACTTCCGGTTTTATAAAGCTCCAACCACCTAAAGCTTTTTTCATATAGTAAGAAAGCATGGCTTCGGTTACTTTATAGTCAGCGATTACCCCGTCTTTCATCGGTCTATAAGCAGTGATAGCTTCTGGCGTTCTACCAATCATTGTTTTAGCTTCATTGCCTACCGCTAAAATTCTGTTGTCCTCAAGCGATATGGCAACCACCGAAGGTTCATTTAAAACTACCCCCCTACCTGGAACAAAAACAAGGGTGTTTGCTGTCCCCAAATCAATACCCAATTTTTTAGATAAAAATGACATATTTAAATACTACAAGGAAATTCCTATATGAGCAATATTGAGCTTTACCTATATCTCTGCCACAATCTAAAGCTTATCCACAGTTTCTTGATTTCTTCTTGTGGCTGATGTATACTTCATTTGATCGTAAGATCATTAAATCTATTGCTTAGGGGCTTCTGAAAAGAAGTCCTTTTGGCTTTTATATATCTATTTTATTTCTAATATCTTGTGGTATTTCTTTTGACCAACATATAAATTCTTTAATTTTTTTTATATCAAATATAGGTATGTTGAGTTCATTTAATTCATAAGAAACTTCTCGTGTAGTAGCAAATAAAAATACTTTCTTTTTATCTTGAATTAGTTGAAATATTGGGTCTGCGAAATCACTATCTCCACTCCAAAGAATAAAATTCTCTATGTTATTTTTATCAAAATCTCTGAGCATATTCCTACCAATTTCAACATCAAAATTGCATTTTCTATCTTCTATATATTTAATACCCTGCTTATTAAGATTGGCAAGTTTAGTATTTAAAAGCTCAATAGTTTCTAAACTTAGGAGAGATAATAGACATTTTTTTACAAAATTTTGAAGTAATGCAGGTGAATTTTTTGGAATACTTGAAGTATCTATAGATATTTTCATTAATTTTACTGATTTGGGGAGTATTTTATTTGCAGGAAGTATTTATTTAAGAAATTTAATATTTCCTGATTTAGGATTTTCTCTTGAAGATTTAGACAAACCAAAAAATAATAAGAAATGATTTTTTAACAAAATACAAAAAATGTATTTGAGTTAAAAATTAAGATTACTTTAAATTTTTATTCATACTCTTTAATTATTCTCAGACAATCACTATACGCTTCAGCTTTTCCAGCAATAAATTCATTCAATCCATATTCTTCAGAATTTTTTGAGTCCCATGATTTTTCTTTATAATACTTTTTGTAATTTTTTACTAGTTTAGAAATATGTTTTTTTAACGATTTATTTGTAACATATTCGATAAATCCTTTAGACATTAACTCTAATGTTTGTCTATCTAAATTCTGTAAATTTTCCCACAATTCAAAAGTTTGGTACTTTTTATCTTCTTCAATCATTTTCCATTCATTAGGTTCTATCTCCACAAAATTATCGTCTTCTTCAGTATATTCCTTATTCATAACAAAAAAGGGAAAATAAAAATCCTTGTGTTGATTTAAGTATTTTAAAATTTTTATAGCGAGTTCTCGTGTAATTTTCATATAGCCAGTTATTATTAGTAATAACCGATCTTTGATCAAATTACACGTATTGTCAATTATTTAAGTTTATATTCCCCTATATTAATAAATTCTAAATAATTTTTATCTCTTAATATTTGCAATTGCTGACGAATTTTATCTTTAATATGTTTGTTTTCAGGATGTTTTTTAGAAAGTAAATTTTCAAAAGCATACATTTCGCTGAGGGTAAACTCTTTATTTCTTAATTTTTCAATACAATTCATTATGTCTAAAAGCCAACCTTTTACTCCAATTTTTTTTTCTTCTCGAAGAAATAATGTTTTTTGCCATTCTATGAGAATTTTTTCTTTTGGCTCAATTTGACGATTTTTTACAAAAAATATTTTTCCTGTTTGTGGAATACTTTGCAATAAAATATTACACCCAATCCATCCAGCACGCCTCGCTGTTTGAGATAATGCTTTGCGTTTTTCTATAATATCCAAAACAAAAAAATGTTTTGGTATAACAAAAAAATTTAAAACAGTGAAACTTTTTAAATCATAATTAAGCATAAAAAAATTAGGAGCATTATTACTTTGTAATCTTTCAATCATTGTTTTATATGCACCATCAACAAGTTTATTTCCAATTGTTTCTTTTTTACTTTTCAATTCGTAATCTTCTTTACAATTTGAACAGAAAAAATCAGCAACTGGTTTATTATTTTCGTATTTATCTATATCAAGATACCCACAATTTGGACAAAAAATCTGATTATCAACCCAATCTTCAGTTAAAACTCTAATTTTTTGAGATTGACTTATATAATTATCAGCTAATTTTGTATTAAAAGATAAATTCATTTGAGTATTTTACCATAAAACCAAAAAAGGAATAACTTGCTACTTTTGGCTTTTTGTTTTTTACTTAAAGTATATGTTTATCATAAAATGTCTTCCATTTTCAAAAGGTTTAAAAAAAGATTCTCTCTCTTATTTTTCGTCTAAATCTTTAGAAATAGGTTCTCTGGTAAAAATAAATATAAGAAATAAAAGCGTAAATGCTCTAGTTATTGGAAACGCAAACGCCATTGAAATAAAATCAGAAATAAAGAAAGCGGATTTTCAATTAAAAAAAATATCTGCTCTAACTGCCAAACCATTTTTGCAAAAAGAATTTTTAGAAGCAGTGGAAACTACCGCTGAATATTTTGTTGCCAATCAAGGTAGTGTTTTATCTCATTTAATTCCTTCATTTATTTTAGAAAACCCAAATATGCTTTCATTGTCAAAGACGCCCTTTCTGGGGCAACTTTCAAAGGGCGTCTTTGACAATTCAAAAACCAAAAAAGAAGTAGCAGTATTGCAAGTGCCGGATGAAGAAAGATTTATCCACTATCGTTCGCTCATAAGAGAAGAATTTGCAAAAAATAAATCAGTCTTTCTTTGTTTGCCTCAAAATGAAGATATTAAGCAAGCTAAAAAAAAATTAGGACGAGGTATAGAATCATTTGTTTATGCTTTCCATAATGGTCTTAATAAAAAAGAACTGAAAAAAGAATGGGAAGAAGTTTTTAAAACCACCCATCCGGTTCTCATTATCGGCACAGCCCAATGGTTATTTTTACCCATAGAGAATTTTGGTGTCATTATTATAGATAAAGAAAATAAAAACGGTTGGAAAACATTATCCAAACCTTTTATGGATTTGAGATTTTTTGCGGAAACTTTAGCAAACAAAAAAAATATTCGTGCGATTATCGGAGATTCATTTTTAAGAGTGGAAACTTTAAACAGATATAAAAAGGGGGAAGCGAGCGAATTTGAAAGTGTTAAATGGAGATTGCCAAAAGAAGCGACTATCCAAGTGGTAGATTTAAAAAAATACGCTAAAAAAGAAAAGGAATTTAAAACACTATCACCAACTATTCTAAAACTTATAAATAATACTGTTTCAAAAAATTCCAATATTTTTATTTTTGCAGCTAGAAAAGGTCTTTCTAGTGTCACTGTTTGTCGCGATTGTGGCGAACAAGTCAAATGCTTCAATTGTGCTTCTCCTATGATTTTATACAAAAATAATTTTTCAGTTGGCAGCAGTGGAATTTTCAGATGTCATCAATGTGGAGAAACTAGAGATGCGGCTGAAGTTTGCCAAAAGTGCCGAAGTTGGAGATTGGAAGCTTTTGGTGCCGGTATTGATAGAATAGCAACAGAAATAAAAAAAAATATCCCTAATGTAAATTTGTTTGAAATTCACAGAAACGCTACTTCCACCAACATTAAAGTTTTAAAAGTTATAAAAAAATTTTATGAAAATAAAGGTTCAATTCTTTTAGGCACCGAAATGGCTTTGCCTTACCTTTATAAAAAAGTAGCCAGTAGTGCTATCGCTTCTTTTGATTCGCTTTTTTCTATTCCTGATTTTCGTATTGGAGAAAAAATATTTCGTTTGATTTTACAAACCAGAAGTATAGCTAAAAAAAACTTTTTAATTCAAAGTCATAATCCGGACGACTTCGTAATACAATTTGCGGTAAATGGTAATTCATTGGAATTTTATAGAAAAGAAATAGCAGACCGAAAAATTTTAGGTTATCCTCCTTTCGGTATTTTTATAAAAATAACAGTCAGAGGCAACAAAAAATTTATATCTAAAGAAACTAAGAATTTAGAAAATATCTTTTCTAAAAATTATAATGTCACAATATTTCCATCTATTCATGAAAAAAAAGGCACGCAAGTCGCCATCAACGCTGTCATAAAATTAACTCATTCTGATTGGCCAAATCCTAATTTAGTTTCTTTGTTAAAATCACTTCCTCCTCACTTTGAAATTAAAGTGGACCCCGACAACCTACTCTAAAAAAAAGTCAAGTGTCAAGGGTTCCCCTTGACACTTTGGGATGTGGTATAATATTTTTTAAAAGTGGATAAAAGAGAAAATTTGTGGTAATTTAAAGGATAAATTAAAAATAAATAATGAATGAGATTATACAAAAAGAAAATAAAATTTTGAGAAAAATCGCCAAAAAAGTGCCTCTTGAAAGCATTAAAAGTCGCAAAATAGAAACTATCATCAGAAGAATGATTAAAGCTCTTGACAATCAGGAAGATGGAGTAGCTATTGCCGCTCCTCAAATTGGAGAAGATTTACGAATCTTTGTAATATCTAAAAAAATATTTGAACTAGCAGAAGAAGCAAAAATAAAAAATAAAAAAACTAAAATAGAGAACTTAAATGAAGCTGAAAAATCTAAAAAAAAGAAACCAAATTATAAAGATATGGTTTTTATAAATCCAGAAATATTAAAAACTTCAAAAAAGAAAATGTTAACCGAAGAAGGATGTCTATCGGTGCGTTGGCTTTACGGCAAAGTCAAGAGGTCGGAAAAAACGCTAATAAAAGCCTATGATGAAAACGGTAAGTTATTTACCATGGGTGGTTCAGGTTTGCTTTCTCAAGCTTTTCAACACGAAACTGACCATCTTAATGGAATTCTTTTTACTGATAAAGCCACTGATTTGAAAGAAATAATTCCTTCAAAAGAAAAAATAAAATGATGAATAAAATAAATTGGGTATTTTTTGGAACATCAGAATTTTCTGTTTATGTTTTAGATGAATTAAAAAAACACAATATTGTGCCTAATTTGATTATAGCAAGTCCCGATAAACCGAAAGGCAGAAAACTTATTATCACTCCCCCACCAACAAAAATTTGGGCTGAAAAAAATAGTGCACTGGTTTATCAGCCAAAAACTTTACGAAGTGTAAAAAAAGACGGCACGCCTATGAAAGAACCGGCAAAAGATTATTTGAAAAAGTTTTTAAAAAAGGATGGGTGGGATTTGTTTTTGGTAGCTTCATACGGAAAAATAATTCCAGTGGAAATTTTTGATATTCCATTACATAAAACTTTAAACATCCACCCTTCTTTATTACCTAAATATCGCGGAGCTTCTCCCATTCAAACTCAGATTTTAAATGATGAAAAAAATGTCGGCGTTACTATAATGCAAATTGACAAGGGAATGGATACAGGACCTATTATTGCACAGAGAAAAACCTCACCCCCATCTACAAAAAATGATAATTTTAATATAGTCGCTACCCCCCTCTCCTTAGCAAGGAGAGGGGGGTTGGGGGGTGAGGTGAATTTTTCAAAAGAAAAACTAGAAAAACTTTTAGCAATAGAAAGTGCTAAATTGTTTGTTAAAACATTACCAGATTGGATTTCTGGTAAAATAAAATCAACACCTCAAGATAACAACAAAGCTACTACTTGTAAAAAAATTGAAAAATCAGACGGAGAAATAAATTTAAATTCATCGGCTGATGGAGATTCTTATAAAAATTATTTAAAAATAAAAGCTTACGAGGGTTGGCCCGGAACTTATTTTTTTACTGAAAAAAATGGCAAAAAAATCAGAGTTAAAATTATAAAAGCAGAATTTAAAGATGGAAAATTAATAATTAAAAAAGTAATCCCTGAAGGTAAGAAAGAAACAAATTACAGCCAATTTTTAAATTATAAATAAAAATTTACTTCTTATTTCTTATCTTTTTCCAACCTTTACCCCCAACATCTACCGCTCCTTTTAATAAATTTTTTATTTTTATGCCTCCTTTTCTAAAAAGACGAATCGTTCTTTTTCTTTTAGAAGTTAATTTCCGTATTATGTTATCTTTAACTTCATCAAGAGAGGCGTAGAGATCTTCTGTTTCAGCCGCCGCGTAATATTCATCACCTCTCGGCAATTTGATATGAATTTCCGCTCTAAAAATATTTCCGGATTTATGATGACGAGTTGTTTTGGCTACTTCCACTTGACAGAAAACACTATTATCATTAGGTTTAATGAATTTCTCCAAAGCGAAAATTTTCTTGTTTATATAATTTGATATAGCCGGAGTAAGCGAGATATTAGTAGCTTTTATATTTATTTTCATACTTATATTATAACCAATAAAATACAATTTAGTCAAAAATATTTATGAGATAATTGTCTATAGTTCGCTGATTCATATCATAAAAATATTGTTTTTCTTCATGAAGTCTTCTGGCTAAACTTTTGCCGACAAAACGCCAATGCCACGGCTCATACTGATAATAAGCATTATTGTTCGGATAAGAAAGAATAAATCCGTATTTATAAGCATTTTCTTTTAACCAATTAAATCCTTTAGTATTTTTAAATTTGCCGAAAGTTGCTCCGGTTTTAGAAGTGGTAAAATCAATCGTTGTTCCCAGTTGATGTTCCGAATACCCTTGGTCGGCCGAAAATTTGTTTGATCCGTTTCCGTAAACCACTTTATATCCACTTTTCAAGACAGTTTGCTCTCCAAAAGAACGATAAGCGGAAATTATTTTTAAATCAATATTATTTTCTTTTGCCACAACCAAAAGACTTTGAAGATAAGGAAAAACTTTAGCGTTTATCTCCAATTTTCTATCTTTTTCATAAAGATAATCTATAGGTATGTTAGTTAATTCTTTAGGCACGTAATTTTCATTTAGAAAATAAACTTTTGAATATTTTTGCAAAAGTTCTTTATCAATCTTCACCAACTTATCCAAAATGCCAACTGTGCCAACTATTTTTCCAATTTGATTTCCAAAAACTTCATTTTTATGTTTTTCTTTTTGAAGTTTTTTTGCCAAAATGATATTTTTGTTCTCAAGTCTTAATATAATATTTTCTAAATCTTTAGTATTTTGGACTATTCCTTTGGTAGTCAAAGAATAAAAATATCCCCCATAACCAAAACCCAAAGAAGTCACCAATATAATGACTCCGATAATATATTTCTTATATTTATAATCTTTAAAATTCTTAAACACAACAATATTATTATAACATAAAAAAAGCCGTCTCCGATATAAAACCGAAGACGACACCAAAAAACAGTAAAATCACAGCGACTGGAGATTTTTGATTGAAACCGGTGGCATCTGAAAGTATTCCAGAGAAATCTGATCGATAATTTTCTCTGGATATAACTCTTCGATGGTTTCAGTTTCTGGTTCCCGATCATCTAATATTGTATGAACGTGAGAATCTCTTTCATCAACGTATTTAGCGTGATGAGCAAAATTCCTACATAACCCACAGGCAGAAATTTCAGTTTCTTTACTATCCCTACCATAGGTTTCGTCTCCATCAAATGACCTTGTAGTTGTTGTCCATGATCTGAATATTTTGACGATTTTCAAATCATCTTTAGGAACCAAAGATTCCTCAATCCCAAGTTCCCGAAAAATGCGGGGGTGAAACAGACAAATCCCTCTACCTTCTTTTTTGAGTAATTCCAAAACCCTTTTTTTGCGGTTTTTGTTAATTTCCTCCACTAAATGATAGAACTCAGTTTCGTCTCTTTTTAGACTTTTTCTATCTTTTTGAATTTTTTCTCTCAAAACTTTTATTACACCAAGCTCTGAGTTTAGATCCCCCCAGCCCAATTCTGTTGTTACTAAACTTAGTTGTGTCATAGAACACCTCCATAAATAATTTTCTACTTAAATTAAACATAAATCTAGTCAAAAATAATTGAGTCAAATTCTATTAAACTGTGCTATAGTAGGGTTGTTATGCATAAAATCAAAAAATATATACTCAAGAGATTAACTCTCACTCCAAAAGCTAGGTATTCAGAGTTAAAACCAAAAACAGTTGAAGGAAACTTGTTTATGTACCACCTTAAAACTCTTATGAGAGAAGGATATGTATCCCCCGAAAATAATAGGTACCACTTAACCCCAAAAGGAAAGCAATTTGTTGACAGAATCTCTTTTAAAGACTTTAAAGAACGGATCCAACCCAAAATTGTAACTATATTGGTCATCCAAAATAATAAAGGAGAATACTTACTATACCGCCGTAAACGATCCCCCTTTATTAAACATGTTGGATTTCCATACGGCAAAATCCATTTAAAAGAACATCTATCTGAAGCGGTCACTCGAGAATTGAAAGAAAAAACTGGATTAGAGACAAAATTAAAACATCAGGGAGATGTTTATATTAGTGCTTATGACGAAACTGAATTAGTTTCTCACATGCTTTGTCATATTTTTACGGGAAAAAATCCCACCGGCACTCTCCTTACTGACACATCAATCGGTGAATGTTTTTGGGGAAAAATAGAAGATATCCCAAAAATTCAATTAATCCCCGGTGCCACCCAAATAATCCGTCTTATAAAAAAATCTCGTGGTCACTTTTTTGATGAATATTTTATCAATGTAAATGAAGAAAATTAATTAATTAATAATTTCCTAAGATCTCTCTTTAGGAAATTTTAATGTTTGCACAAAGATACTTATTTTTGCTATAATGGCAACCGTCCTTTAAATACAAAAACAATATTCCGGGGTAGCTCAGCGGTAGAGCGGTCGCCTGTTAAGCGATTGGTCGCTGGTTCGAATCCAGCTCCCGGAGCAGAGGAATTTATAACGAACTTTCCAAATCATTTTGCCGAATCTGATACACCAAACAAAACGAAAGAATCTGAAATGACCTTTCACGCACCGTGCACGTGGTAATGCGAAACTTAATCTTACGATCCGATGATGTGGTAACTATCCGCACCACTCGGCGAGCCACAAATTTAGAAATATGATATACTATCAGAGTAGTAGAAAGAGAATATATCTTTTATCTAAAATATTTATGTCCAACATTTCAAAAAATTTACGAAAAGCAAGAGAAAAAAAAGGTTTGTCGCAAGAGCGATTGGCACGATTGGCGGATGTTGCTAATAACACCATCATTAAAATTGAGGCTGGTAAAAATCAGAACCCTACACTTGATACTTTGCAAAAAATATCCAAGGCACTTGAAATGAGTGTTGATAATTTAATAAAATAATTATGGCAAACAAAGATACAAATTTAAATATGAATAAAGAACAAGAGCGTGCAGAATTGCATAGAACTATTTGGCAAATCGCTAATGATTTGCGCGGGAGTGTAGATGGCTTTAGTTTTAAGCAATATGTTTTAGGCACGCTTTTTTATCGTTTTATTAGCGAAAATTTAACAAAATATATTAATAATGAAGAACGTCGCCTGTCTGCCACGCCAACGGCACAGGTAGATGCGGGAAAGAAAGATTTTGATTATACAAAACTTTCTGACAAAGAGGCTGAGCTTGGTCGAGCTGATACGGTTAAAGAAAAGGGCTTTTATATTTTACCAAGCGAACTTTTTGTAAATGTTGTTAAGGATGCAAAAAACGATTCAGATTTAAATGAAACAATTTCAAAAATTTTTAAAAATATTGAAGCTTCAGCAAAAGGTACTGAAAGTGAAGATGATTTAGTGGGATTGTTCGATGATTTTGATGTAAATTCAAAGCAATTAGGGACAACAGTTGAACAAAGAAATAAACGCCTTGTAAAAATGCTTGAAGCTATTGCCGGGCTCAAACTTGGTAAATATTCAGATAATACCATTGATGCCTTCGGTGATGCTTATGAGTATTTAATTGGTATGTATGCGGCAAATGCCGGAAAATCAGGAGGAGAGTTCTACACTCCCCAAGAAGTAAGCGAGCTTTTGGCAGAAATTACCACAGTCGGCAAAACCGAAGTAAACAAAGTATATGATCCTGCTTGCGGTTCCGGCTCGCTACTTCTTAAATTTGCCAAAGTCCTTGGAAAAGAAAATGTCCGTATTGGTTTTTTTGGACAAGAAATTAATCTCACAACCTATAATCTCTGCCGTATCAATATGTTTTTACATGATGTAGATTATGATAAATTTGATATCGCGCATGGCGATACGCTGACAGACCCGAAGCATTGGGATGATGAACCTTTTGACGCAATTGTTTCCAATCCGCCATATAGAATTAAGTGGGAAGGTGACACAAACCCTGTTTTAATCAATGATCCTCGTTTTTCTCCTGCCGGAGTTTTAGCGCCAAAAAGCAAAGCGGATTTTGCTTTCACTATGCATATGCTTTCATGGCTTTCTACCAGCGGGACAGCTTCAATCGTTGAATTTCCCGGAGTTTTATATTGTAGTGGAGCGGAGCAAAAGATTAGAAAATATTTAGTTGAGAATAATTATATTGATACGGTTATACAATTACCGTCTGATTTATTTTTTGGTACAACTATCGCAACTTGCATTATTGTCTTGAAAAAAAGTAAAAACGACAACAAAACGCTTTTTATTGATGCATCTGCTGAGTTTGTTCATAGTGGGAATAAAAACAAATTGAGTGATGGAAATCGCAAAAAGATTTTAGAGGCGTTTACTACGCGTAAAGATGTAGAGTACTTTGCGAAACTGGTTGATAATAAAGATATTGCTGAAAATGATTACAATATCGCAGTTTCAAGTTATGTGGAGCAAGAGGACACTCGCGAAGTGGTAAATATTATAGAGCTCAATAAAAAAATTGAAGGTATTGTGAAAAAGCAAAGTGAGCTTAGGACTGCGATTGATGAAATTGTGGCTGATATTGACCCCGTTAGATAGCTTTGCGTCTAACGGGGTTGAAAATAAAGACTAATATATATTAAGTAATATTTTCATAAAATGATAAGTAAGCTTTTTAAGATGTTATCAAAAACATTGAAAATATAGGTACATTTGATATAATAATGTTAAGTAATAATATATTAATTGCAAGTAATCTATGACAAAATCAATAATTAAAATTCCAGATCCTAAATATGGCAGTAATCTCACTACTATCATCTTGGATTTAGAAAAAATAAGAACCAAAGTTCT
>QILQ01000014.1 GCA_003233455.1 Candidatus Zambryskiibacteriota bacterium
TAATGTTTATAAAGGTTTTATAATGTAATAGAATTATTAAAATAATAATTAAAAAATGAACAAATATATAACTATAAAAGAAGTTTCCAAAATACTAGGAGTAACAAAACTAACCCTTAGAAATTGGGATAAATCCGGTAAACTTAAAGCTCACCGCCACCCTTTTAATAACTACAGAATTTATAAATTAGAAGATATTGACAAAGTCTTAGAAATGATTGAGAGTAATATTTTCATTGTAAAAAAGAAAAAAGATGAAATTCGTAAACTAGCAGTCCTTCATCTGGAAGAAAATGAATTAAAATAATTTTTTATTTTTTTAACAAAAAGAATAAAACCAGAAAGATTGACTCCTGTTTCTGATATCACTTCCTCTCTTCCTCTTTTTAAAATTCACATACTCTACTCCTTTCAAATACCCCCTACCCCTCTATTAAGAAAATTAAATTTTATAAAAAATATAAAAATCATTTAGATTAAAATAGCTGTTAAATTACATAAAAATGAGACCTTTTAATCTCCTAATAATTAAGATAATATCTGTTTGCAAATTAACTTGGCATTGATTTTATTTTCCATTCCTTTTATTTAAAATTGAGTAAAAAAATAGTTATGTAATTTAATAAAATTACAGTTCACATTATATCCGTATTATATCGCGTTTATGTCATATATTAAGCGTCTAGTTTTTAAAGTAAATTTATATATTTCACAACATATCTCAACAAAAATCTATACTAAACGCTCAGCGTCTAATATTAGACGCTGAGCGTTTAGTAGTTATCCACACCAAAAGTAGCTTTAGATTTTAATTATTTATATAATAACTTACGTAATAATATAATAAAAATATAATGAGATACGAAAATTTTGCCAAAGACGAATATTATCATGTATTTACCAGAGGAGTAAACAAAGAAAAAATATTTATTGATGAACGCGATAAAGCGAGATTTATATTTTTAATCACCCACCTTCAATCCCCTATTAAAATATATAATATTTCTTGGTACACCAAAAATTTTCTTGAAAAAGGACACTTCACTACCAAAAAAGACAAAATAAACGAGATACTTAAAGAAAGAAGTATCAAACTTGTGGCCTTTGTTTTAATGTCAAATCATTTTCATCTTTTAATTCAAAATTTAGATGACAGTATATTGTCTGTTTATATGCACCGAGTTCTCACCGCTTACAGCAAATATTTTAACGCTAAATATCACAAAAAAGGTCATGTTTTTGAAGGTCCGTTTAAAGCGGTGCGTGTAAAAAATAATACTCAATTATTGCATCTATCCGCTTATATACACAAAAATCCAAAAGAAATAAAAGCTTGGGAAAATACTTACAACAAATATCCATACTCAAGTTATCAAGATTATATAGGTTTAAATAGGTGGGGTAATTTTCTCTCCACTGATATAGTTTTAAAACAGTTTAAAGACCAAGTAAAATACAAAGATTTTGTAATCACCAGTACCGCTAAAGAAAACTCAGATAGCTTTTAAAATAAGCTCTTTTAGGACACTTGGATTAGCGGCGCCACCGGTAGCTTTCATACCTTGTCCCACTAGAAATTGAATCACTGAAAGTTTACCCGCTTTATATTCATCAACTATTTTTGGATTTTGAGTGATAATATTTTGAACTATCAGAGCAAGTTCTTCTTCATTGTTTTGCTGAATAAGACCCGCCTTTTGAGCAATTTGATGAGGATCCCCCCCTTTATCAATTAAAATTTGAATAGTATTTTTTGCTCCACGAGAAGACAACTCGCCAGAGATTATCATCTTTATAACATCACTTATTGAGTTTGGTTCTATTTTTGAAACATCTGTAGCAAGACTAGAAATATCACTTACTATATAATTAGAGAGCAACTGAAAATCTTTCTTATCTATATTAGATGAAGCACTTTCAAACAAATTCCCCAACTCAATATTTGAAATATAAAAATTAATATCATTTTCTTTTATACCATAGTCTTTTTTAAACCTCTCTCTTTTACCACTTGGTGTCTCATTTATTTCACTCCGCAAAGCACTCTCATCAAACTCTTTTATTTCACTCAATTTAAGTTTTGGTAAATCTGGATCAGGAAAATATCTATAATCATGAGAATCTTCTTTAGACCGTTGGGAAAAAGTGCTCTGTTTTTTCTCATCCCAACCTCTAGTTTCTTGACTTACCTTTTCTCCATTTTCCAAAACTTCTGCCTGTCTTTTTATTTCATATTCTATCGCTCTTTCGGCGGCACGAAAAGAATTTAAATTTTTTATTTCCACCTTGGTTCCTAAAATCAAGGTCAAACCTTTAAGATTTTTTCCAAGGTTCGACCTTGATTTAGCAACAGAAATGTTAGCCTCCAGTCTCATTTCCCCTTTTTCCATATTAGCTTCCGACACTCCCAAATATTGCAGGAGAAGTTGCAATTCTTCGCCAAACTTGACAACTTCAGCAGAAGAATGCATCACTGGCTCGGTTACTAATTCCATAAGTGGCACCCCCGCTCGATTGAAGTCAACCAAACTATATTTGTCTGCCAAGTCTCCTTTTTGATGAGCGGAACGAGCAGTATCTTCTTCTAAATGAATTCTGGTAATCTTAACTCCGCAAAGTTCTCCACCGATTACCAACGGATGTTTATATTGGCTTATTTGGTAGCCCTTGGGAATATCCGGATAAAAATAATTCTTGCGGTCAAACTCGGAAAAGTCCGCCAACTTACCCCCCACCGAAAGCCCCACTTTTAATACATATTTTATCGCCTTTTTGTTAATAACCGGTAAAGTCCCCGGATGAGCCATACAAACAGGACAAATATTTATATTCGGTCTTTTTTCGTTCGCGTCATTTTTGCACGAACAAAACATTTTGGTTTTGGTTTTTAATTCCGCGTGAATTTCAAGACCTATAGTAGGTTTATATTCTGTGTTATTTTTTTGCATAACTTATAGTTTATATAGAAAATATAAACTAAATAGACAAATTATGCAAAGCTTTGTTTGCCATTTCTATCGCTCCTTCTTTTGTTTTAGTAACAGCAAACCATCCTCCGTTTGTACAAAACTGAGCATCTTTAATACCAGAGACACTTCTTAGTTCGTCAGTCCTAAGACCCCACCAATTTTTAGGTAGGTTAGCCCTATCTGAATCATATTTTTCTAAATCATCTCTACCAGATTGAATATTCCAATCTTTACCATTTTTATTTAGATATACTACAAATTTTATATTTTTATTTTTAGAGACTGCTTCATACCACTCTATATTTTTCTCTAAAATTAAAACTTCAGGTTCATTTTGTTTTTTTATAGCTTCTAATGTTTCTCTCTCCCCTTCAATAAAGTTCTTAGCCCAAACAATTTCTCTTTTTATTATCTCTTTAGCAAAAAAAATTATTTTTTCAAATTGTTTATAAGATAATTTTTTATCTTCTTGTTGAGTGAGATTAAAAATGTCTATCATATCACTAGTTCGATAATCAATAACTCCAAATTCATTGACTGAAGAAATATTTACCCCATTATCCTTAGCATCAATAGGTATCACGAGATTTTTTTCTATTCTATTTGCAACTTTTTGATCATCACAAACTTTTGCTCCATATTTTTTCCAAACAAGTCCAAAAGATGCATAAGGAATCCCGTTTTCGTGAGTGCCAGCACCTTTTTTTTGATGATGGTCAAACCTATTTTTGTCTGGGTCATATTCCATTCCAACATCTACTACTATATCTGCTTTTTTTATAATTTCTTCTTCTCTACTACGGACTATATTTATTTTTTGATCAGTTTTTTCCGCCCACAGAGAAAATGTAGCACAAGCAAAAATATCATCTGCATGAAAAGTGCCACTATGGGTTACAACTGTAATTTTCTTTTTAAATAGACTCATCTCGTTAAAAGTTTATCAGTATTATTTTTTAAAGCATTAAAAGAATTCATTTTTTTATCATACTCAATAACAGTACGGACAAATTCAGAATGACTCCAAGTAAGGGGCACGGCTGATAATGACGCACCAGTATAAGGATTAAGCTGCTCGGAAAGCATACCGGATTTTGCGAATTTTGTCACCCACTCTATATCTTTGACTACTTCTTGAAGTTCTGCCACAGAAGTGGCTACCGCTATTTTGTATTGAGTAAACCAAAGAGTGGTAACAAACCACGGGTTGCCAATTGAATTTCCTCCCTCCACATAAGAATATCTGTCTCCTTCATAACGAGCAATGCCCCCGATATTGTTGCCTTTTGTTAATCTAGTTTTTAATATTTTAAAAGCTTCTTTCATTCTGGGGTCATCGGCAGACACCACTCCAAAACGAAATATTCCGTAAAAACTGCTGGCATCTAAATTTATATTTTTTTCTGATTTATCACCGGTTAGTTTGAAAAAATATTTTTCATCTTCATTCCAAAGATATGTCATAATGGCCTTGCGTAAAGATTCAGCTTCTGAATAAAATTTACTGACATCATCATCTTTACCTAAAATTTTAGCAAAATTATGCGCCGCCATAAGACCTCCGTAAACAACCGAAGCGGTAAATGGCGAAATTTCATATTGTTCCTCCCATAAATCATAGCTAGGTAAAGGTAAACCGGTCTTAACATCTTTATATTGAATCAAAAAATCAGCCGCTTTTTTGATAAAATTATTATAAATACTTTCTATAAATCCAAGATCCTTAGTTCTTATATAATGTTCCCAAAGACCAACAAGTAAAATAGCCGTCTCATCTTCTTGAATCGCAAGTTGACTCTTACCATCCTTAACCCATGGATGCCAAGAACTGCCTAAAGAATGGTCCGGTTGATATTTATGCAACACATAACCCTCCTCTGTTAAAATATCATTAGCAAAAATATAAAATCTTTTAGAAATATCATGAAATCCGGCCAAATCAAAACTCCAAGCAGTAAAACAAGCATCTCTGGGCCAAACATAACCGTAAGTATCTCCCCCGTATTGAATATTGCCGGAATCAGCCGAAGCTAAAATCCCTCCACGATTGTCGCAATGAGCTCTCATTATCAAAAGCGAATCATAAAATAAATTTTTCGCTTTTTGAGATAGATTCGGGAAAGATAATTCAATTTGACCGGTCCAAGCTTGCCAAAAATTTTTAGTTGATTTAAGCAAATGCTCCGGAGATTTTCCAAAAATATATTCACGCAATCCGCATACTTCCCGATAAGTCTCACCAACCGCTATCCAATAATATAAAACAATTGAATTATTGGCGGCAATATCTTTTTGCCAACTGACAACCGAATCCACCATACCGTGCTCAATGGGATTTTTTGATAAAGCCCCATCTTCAGCGTCTTTCCAAGTGCCTTCCTTCCCTTCAATGCCACAAAAACCGATACTGTAATCGTCAAAAGATTTGCCCTCACAAACCCCTCCAACTAAAAAAACTCTTCGGCCTTTGTAGTGAACTATGGAATCAATATTATTTGAAAAATAAGCGGTATCAGCGTGATTAGTATCTCCTATTTTAAATTGTTGATTTAAAAATATTTTTATATTGCGGGTTTTAGAATCTCTATTTGTCAATACTATTTTTCTCAAAAAAATATTTTTTTCATTATAGACGATATCAGTTGATTCCACCAAAATCTTAGCTTTTTCATTAAAAGCTTCCATATGAGAAACCATAGTGTTTCTTTCAAGCTTTATATCAATCTGCCACTCTCCATTATCAATCCATCTGATTTTTCCATCAACAAAAATGCCAATTTTATGTTTCTGATTTACACCTATATGATTTTCTTGTCCGACATAAGGAAAATAAAAATCCCTCATCTGTCCGAACTTATCAAGACAGATTGATGTATTGCCATTTCCTAAAACCATTGAGCGAGCCATATAAAAATTATATCATAAAAATAACTCACCCCTACCCTCTCTTACAACAAGAGAGGGGAAAACTTCCTTTTCCAGAGGGTGACCCTTAAAGACCCTGCCCCAAAGGGTTATCCTCAAAGTTTTTTAATGAGTTTTAATTCTTCTTCAAGAAAGTCTGCTAATTTTTATTCCCAGCTCTCAACTTGACATCAAAATTAGCTTTGCTATACTAATACCATCCTTAGAAAAGGTCGCGCTTCGCGGCCTTTTCCTTTATATACCCTTCTTTATTTTAACCTTTAAGTTATTAATATTCAAAAAATCAACTGGATTACCTTTTTCCTGAGTTAAATTTCTTAATTTTGTTGAAAACCTAGAAGTAGAATAACGAGGACCGCTTTTTATTCTTTTAGCACTAGATACTATATGAGCAATAGTGCCTTTCTTTACAACCTTCTTAATTAAATACTCGAAATCGCCGTCACCCGTGAAAATATAAAACTCGGTATTTTCACCAGAATATTCCATAGCATCAACAGTTAAATCCACATCACAATTTGATTTTCTATTGTAACCCATATCAACAATTTCATTAAATTTATAGTCACATTTAGGACACTTTATTTTTATATTTTTATTTCTATTTTTGTATGAAAAAACTACTTTTGACCTAACTACACCGCCACCTTCAATCAATAATTCAAATTCTTTCTGGGTTTCTAAATCGCCAGCATCTATTCCTGTGTAAAAAAATACCTTCTCACATTTCCAATCATCTTTAAGAAATTTATATAATTTCATCCAATCCACTAAAAATCCTAAAACTCTGCGAGTAGTAGTTTCAGTATTTTGCACATCTATAAAAGCAAATCTCCTTTTGTTGTTCATTGATATTAATTTACACTTCACTAAACCTCAACGGTCGCATTTTATGGAGAGAAATATTATGTTCCTGTTTTTTCTTAGCCACCTCCAAACGCAAACGCATATCTTGCATCACATTCATATAAGCAATAAAAGCTTCATACGGAGATTCATACGGAGAGAAATATTTATGAACATCGCCATCATTCCAAAATTTAGTGCACATATAATAGAAATGGTCGGAAGTTTGCAGTCTTCGCCAATCTTCTATAAGTTTCTGGTCATCAATATGAATTATTTCTTTACCTAAAGCGTAAAGAGTGTTTAAGGCTTCCTTTTGAAGGTCATTGCCAGTCCAAGCGGACAAATCCCTTTCTATATCGGCCCAAGAAACATAATAAGGAACATCTAACTCCCCCTTTGTCTCATAACGATCTATAATTTCAGATGGAGTGGCAAAATTATTATCTGGATTTTTTAAAATTTCTTCTGGTAAATAATGTAAAAATTCAAATATGCCGGTGTCTTCCCATTGGTGTTCCCCGAAAGTTTCGTAATCCATAAAAAGATTTATGGTATCGCCATTGCCATTGTGAGAAGAAACCCAATCAGCAAATTTTGGTGCTGTCAGTGGCCAACTTTTCCAACTTTGTTGAGAAAACCTAAAAGCGATATCATCAGAAAGACGATAATGTTTCAACAGCAATTTTATATTTTCAACGCCTGCCGGTTTATAAACGAAAGCCGGACTTCGCCAACCTAAAATATGGTCGGCTCCCTCGGCTAAAATACCTTTGTAACCCATTTTTCCCGCCATCTTCGCTATTTCATTTGAGTAGATAAGTTCGGTATTACGAAAAACCGAAGGAGTAACCCCAAAAATATCTTGAATTTTTTTACGATGAAGATTAACTTGATTAACAAATTCTTCTTCAGAATAAATAGAAGCTAAAGAATGATAATAAGTTTCTGAAAGAAGTTCCACGTTGCCGGTATTCATTAAATTTTTAAAAGACTCAATCACTTCCGGCGCGTATTTTTCAAATTGTTCCAAAGCAACACCAGAAATGGAAAAACTGACTTTAAATTCCGGATTATTTTTTATATTTTCAAGCAGGGTGGCATTGGCGGGCAGATAACATTTACCGGCCACTTTCTCAATAATCGCTTTATTGTCCAAACTGGTGCCACTTTCATCATTGAAGTAAGAACTATTTTGACCAACATCAAAAATTCGGTACTTGCGCACCCTTAAAGGTTGATGAACTTGGAAGTAAAAACATACTGAAGTCATTGTCTAATGAATTATATAACGAAAGATTGCGCAGTATAAATTTGTGTATAGATTAAAACTTGAAAAATTTTTACAAAGATGCATAGTTATTGATATGAAATACAAACTTAAAAAAGAAGATTTTGAAAGAACTTTTAAATTTGGTGTTGAATACCATCTGGATCCCAGAAAATCTAGCTCTACTAGAACAGCGGGATCAGCGAGGGGGCTTGGTGGTGTATTAGATAGTTTTATGCACGGGAAATTAGTAGAAACAGGCGTTATACAAATTATTAATGATCTTAATTTAAATAAAATTCTTTTAGCTGATTTTGACATAAAAGGAACTAACGAGGCAAAAGATGACCCCGATATAGTAAAAATTATAGAAAAGAAAAATGAGAGATTGCCAAAAATTTATGTAGAAATTAAAAACATATCTCAAGACGATCGCTACATTGGTCTTACGTATGAACAATTTAACACAGCTAAAAAGACAAGCAATAATAGGGATATTTTTATTGTTGGTGCTCATCTGGAAAATTCATCAAAAAACTCCAGTAAAAAAATAAACGATGCACTTGGGGTTTATTTAAAAAAAAAATAAAAGATATATCTCTAGAAAATTTCGCAAATATAGGAGAAATAGAAGTTGTAATTGATTATGCAATATCAGGGAAAGAACTTGAAAGTAACGGTCTAAAATTTTCAAAAGGAGGTTTATTTTACGAAACCGAATTATTTATCGATTCTGGACCACAAGCAAAAAAATTAATAACTACTGGACTATTTAAAAAAATTTCATCAGGAGAAAATATAGAGATAGAACCATATATACAAAATCCAATGTATAAAATTCCAAAATTTATTAAACCTTTAAAAGCACAAGGAAAAATTGAAATATATGAAAAGAAAAATAATAAAAGTTTAAGAAGATATATAAAATGTAATTCTGATGTTGAGATAGAAGACAACAACCTTGGAATATTTAAACTTCAAAAAGGTAAAATATATCTATTTAATATGACTACAGTTGGAAGAAATCCAGTATTAGCTAGAAATAATATTTGGATAGCAAAAAGAAACCTTTTTTACTTACAAAAGAAAAACAAGATAAAATCGACAGAAGAAAACTTAAGAATTATTGCTAACAGTATCTAATAAACCTAATTTCATATTTATAGAATGTAAAGGTTTACCATCTATAGCATTAATTATATTTTTAGCAATCCTTTCTATAACAGATATTGTTACAGAATTTCCTATCTGTTTATATAATTTTGAATCAACTAAATCATTGGGTAATTTTATATCTTTAAATCCTTGAATTCTTGCACACTCTAAAGGAGTTAATTTTCTTATACCCTCAAAATCTCTAACCAGAGGTACATTGTGACCACCAGTACCCATATTCGCAGTTAATGTTGGACATACCCCTTTTTTATTTGCTCTTACATATTGTCTTCTCCATTGATACACAGTGTCGTAAGTAAAAGTATAATCTTTTATTTTTTCAAAAAGAGGCTTATTTTTATAATAATACTTTTCATCAATCTTATTTTCAGGTTCAAGTAATTTTCTAAAGTTAACATTAAGCTTAATTGGATCTGGAAATTTAAAACTATCTATATGTTTTCTTGACTTAAACCCGACTATATATATTCTTTCCCTATTCTGTGGAACATTACCATAATTCATACTATTTAATATTTTTGCGTCAATATAATAACCAAGATTTCTTAATGTTTCTAAAATAATTCTAAAAGTATTACCATTATCATGACTTTCAAGATTTTTTACATTTTCTAACAAAAAACCCATTGGTTTATTTTTTTCTATAATTTCTGCAACCTTAAAAAATAAATTTCCTCTACCTTTTTTGTCTTTAAAACCTTGTCTATGTCCTGCAATCGAAAACGCTTGACACGGGAAACCTCCTAAAAGAAAATCGAAGTTTGGTAATTTTTTTATATTTACTTTATTTATGTCTTCAATATGAAGTTTTGTACCACTAAAATTCTTATCATAAGTTAATTTACACGAAGGTTCAAAGTCATTTGCATAAACAGTTTCAAACCTACCAGTACTCTCAAAACCTTTTCTTATACCACCTATTCCAGCAAATAAATCTATTGTTCTTATTTTTTTCATAAGTTTATTATATATCATTTTTAGATACTTTCAGAAGTTTAATTTCATCAAAAATTCGGTACTTGCGCACCCTTAAAGGTTGATGAACTTGGAAGTAAAAACATACTGAAGTCATTGTCTAATGAATTATATAACGACGAAATCAAAGATTGCGCCGCCTTTTTCCAGTGGATTGTTTTCACTTCTTCCCGACCGCCAACCGAAAGATAATTTTTGAGTTTTTTGTGACACAAGACACTGATAACTTTATCAGCCATATCATCAATATCCCAAAAGTGAGATTTTAAAGCAGTGGAAAGAATTTCGCTTACTCCGGATTCTTTGGAAACTAAAACCGGCACTTCGGAAATCATAGCTTCCAGTGGCACCAAACCGAAAGGTTCCGAAACGCTAGGCATCACAAACATATCAGCAGCCTTATAAACTTGAGCTAATTCTTCGCCTCTCAAAAATCCGCAGAAAATAAATTTATTGGACAGACCGCGACGAGCGACAACCCTTATCATCTCTCCTTCCATATCGCCACTGCCAGACACGACAAAAAAAGTATTAGGTTGACGCGAAAGCACTTTCTCCGCCATAGAGATAAAATAATCTGGACCTTTTTGTAAGGTGATACGACCAACAAACAAAACAATTTTGTTGCCGGATTTTTTTAACGCCTCTAAGTTGTGTTCAATAGTGGCGGAATTATTATTAAATTCAATCCCGTTGTAAACTACTTTTACTTTCGCCACCGGAATATTATATTTATTAACTATTTTATTTTTAGTATGTTTAGAGACCGCCACAATAGCATCTGCTTGACGAAAACCTTCAAGCTCAATATTATAAATATCTTTATTCACTCTGTCACTGCCACTTCTGTCAAATTCAGTAGCGTGAACATGGACAATCAACGGCTTGCCAGACACTTCTTTAGCGGCAATGCCGGCTGGATAAGTAAGCCAATCATGTGCGTGGATAATAGAGTGTTTGTTTTTTTGAGCGATAACACCCGCTCTTAAAGCATAAGCTTTTACTCTTTCAATTAGATTTCCCGATATAGATTTCGGCAAGCCGTATTTTTTCACTTCAATGGAAGTGGAATGACTTTGATAACCGGCAAATAAACTTAACATTTGAACATCGCTTATCAAATCGGTATTTTCATTGGCAAAAACAAACTTGCACCAAGAAGCCGAAATTGGAATTTTAAAAGGCAAAACAAAAGTCAAGTCAACTCCACTTGAAGTCAGAGCTTTAGAAAGACCTTGACAAGCAACCCCAAGACCGCCACTATTGAATGGCGGAAATTCCCATCCGAACATCAGAATACTTGGTGATTTTAAGTTTGCCATTTTTTAAATTTCATTTTTTTATAACGATTCATTTTTATAAAATATAATAAGAGGATAAATTTTCATCAAAGCGACAGCGGCACTTACCACTACCGGACCCACTAAGAATCCGATTGCTCCGAAAACTTCCACTCCGCCCAATATTGAAAAAAGAATAATTAAAGGATGCACTTTTATTTTATCTCTTAAAAAGATTACGGAAACAAAATTATCAACCAAACCGACAGCCAGAGCCGCCCAAACGAGAAGTCCTATGCCGGCACCAATTTGATGAGATAAAAATAAGTAAGCGACAGCGGGCAAAGTTATTACCGAAGTGCCCAATATTGGCACTAAAGAAGCAATACCGCCAACAAAACCCCAAAGAACCGGAGAACCGACACCAAAAATAACAAAACCGATACCGATAAAAACGCCTTGGATAACCGCGACCAAAGCACGCCCACGCAACACCGCGTCTACCGAAGCTCTCAATGTCTGAATAAATTCTTCATCATATTGGTCAGGCAAAGGACTCCAAGCTATCAAACCTTTTTTTATTTTTCTGCCAAAAATGAAAAAGTAGTGAAGCGAAATAAGCATCATTAAAAAATTTAAAATACCGCCAAAAACTGCCATAAAAATGGAATCAAAATGGTTTATTATCCAATTCAACACATTGCGAGCATATAAACTTAAATCTATTTGAGAACTAAAAACACCGGATGGAAATAAAGAAGCAAATTGATGAATTAAATTATTAACACGGAAAATAAAACTTTGAGAACTATTACCAAAAGCTATCACATTATACAAACCGACAGCTTCTTTCAGCAAAAAAGCCGACATTATAATTACAGGAATAATAACAAAAATAAGAATAATCAAAGTGGTGGAAAAAGCGGCTAAATTTTTACTGCCTCTAAATTTATCTATCAATTTTTCATACAAAGGATAAAAAGTAACAGCAAAAATTCCGGCCATAAATATGACTCCGAGATAAGGTTTCAGTATAAAAAAAAGGAGCACGAAAGTGCCTATGGTAAACACAGCAAAAAACGAAAGTTGTATATTTTTTCTAGACATTATAAAAGTAAAATAATGATTTTTATCTTTTTGTTCTGCTCTTATATTTTAACACAATAAAAATTCCAATAATTAAAATAGTGGATATTAAAACAATATTTTCAATAGAGGAAAAAACTTGAGTATACTTTTCATAAACATTGCCCACTTGCCAACCTAAAATACCCAAAATAATACCCCTAAAAAAAACGCCTATAAAAGTAATAAAGAAATATTTAATAACATTCATTTCCAAAATGCCACAAAAAGCCGATATGGCAACACTCGGAATAAACGGCAAAATCCTCGCCCCTCCTATTATAAACTCGTCTTTTCTGGTGCCACTTAAACGATTTTGAAGTTTTTCTATATCGGTCCAATAAAGTCCTATAAATTTACCCCATTTTTCAATTACAAATCTGCCTCCAATTTTAGCTATAAAATAAACCATATAAGAGCCCAAAGTTACTCCCAAAGCCGCCGGTATGGCCACTTTAAAAATAAGAGCCAAAATTACTTTCATAGAAATCGGTCCAGTAACAAAAAGAAAACCCGCCATAGTCATAACGAAAGCCGACGGTATCGGAGCTATTACTTCTTCGGTGATTGAAGCCGCAAAAACTCCGAAAGCCCCCCAAGGCAACATAACTGTTTGTAAAAAATGTACTAAATATTCAATCATAAAATTGTTGAACACCGAGTGTTTAACATATTCTTCATTGCTCTTAAAGCAAATGGATTAAAATAAGAATACATTTGATTACGATTTAAAACATATTTTTTGTTTTCAAAAACAAATTTCTCAAGAGATTTTTTTAAAATATTCATTTCCGCAGTGGCACTCTTATTATCAAAATTTTTAATTCTATTAATTATTAAAATTGCTCTTTGATAAGTGTTTTCCATAGCTTTTTTGTCTCCTTTTTCTTTCCAAGAAAAAACTCTTTGGACTTCGCTTCCCAGATTAGCCATATAAAAACAATCTCTTTCAAATTCTTTTTTTTCTTTATTTGTCATTTCATCTTTAACAATTTTTATATTCATATATTTATATAATTATATAATTTTTATATTTATGCAATCATTCTAATTAAAATTCAATAAAAAAAGAAAGTAACATTGGAGTTAACCAATATTCCTAAGTTTTTTCACTTTTTTTAATAGTGTTGGTTTAATAATTGTTTTCTGATCTAATCCATGCCAAACCTCACCTGAAATCCATTCTCCAGTTAAAACAGTCCCTAACCATTCAGAGTCTGACGGCATCATTTCTTCAAAAGGTAATTTATCTATTTCCCAAAATGTCGGGTCTCTCATCTCTGAATTTGATTTTACTTTTCCAGTCCATTTTTTCAATAAAAACATGTGGACTTCCACATCAAATCTGCGTCCATCTGCTTTTTGATTATGAAAAGTAATTTCACCAACATATTCCAAATCTCTATCTTTTACTCTAATACCTGATTCTTCTACAAATTCTCTAGAAGCAGTTTGCCTTATTGTCTCCCCTTCTTCAACCATACCTCCCCAACCATTCCATAACCCCATTCCTATCTTACGAGTTTTTCTAGCTAAAAGAACCTTGTCTCCTTTTATGGGAAACACGAGGGTAGCTGTTATTTTTTTCTTTCTCAAATCCATATCTAATCTTACTAAAGTATATTCTATTCCTTTTTAATCAAAAAAGAAAAGTTCTAATTAAATTACACCATAAAAATTTTTAGGAAGAGGGGAACCCTCTTCCTTTTTTAAAGTGTGTTGTAATTTTTACTTACCATGACAATGTTTATATTTAATTGGAGTTCCATCTGGTTTTTTTGCTCCACAAGGGCAAGGATCATTTCTTCCCACATTTTTATATTCTGCCGGTATGGTTGAAAAATTATCTTGAGAATCTGTAATACCGGTAATTTTCAGAGCCTCATTTTCCACATCCCTTTGAGCGGTAAGATTAACCGCCGACTCATCTACTTTAGCAATAGTTCCTAAAATAGTATTTTCAATTGATTCTTCTGTTTCTCTAAAAAGTTTTAAACCTTCTTTTTTGTATTCCACTAATGGATCTCTTTGACCATAAGCTCGCAAATTAACGGAACCTCTCAAATAATCCATCGCTTCCAAATGTTCCACCCAAAACATATCAAAAGTTTGAAGACTAAGCTCTCTAAAAGCTTTTACAAAATCATCCTCTCCCAAAGCCACTTTTTTGGCGATAATCGCCTCTTTAATTTCCGGCAGAGCATTTTCAGAAATTTTTTCCAAATAATCCAAAACTGTTTTTTTGTCTCCCATCAAAATATTTCTTCTCCTATCATAAAAAGTTTTTCTCTGAAAATTCAAAACATCATCATATTCAAGAATGCTTTTACGAGCGTCAAAATTAAAACCCTCTATTTTTTCCTGAGCACTTTCCAAAGATCTGGTAATCAGTCGGTTTTCAATCGGTTCGTCTTCAGCAATACCAAGGCGACCCATCATTTTTTTAACCGTGTCAGCGGCAAAAACTCTCATAATATGGTCTTCCATTGAAACAAAAAATTGAGTTTCTCCGGGGTCCCCTTGCCTGCCGGACCTGCCACGAAGTTGATTATCTATGCGTCTGGCATCGTGTCTTTCGGTGCCCAAAACAAAAAGACCTCCTAAATTTTTAACTTTTTCATAAGCCTCTTTTTCTAAAGGAGCACCACCAAGTTTAATATCAATACCGCGACCGGCCATATTAGTCGCCACCGTAACAGCTCCGGCCCGACCCGCTTGAGCCAGAATTTCCGCTTCTCTTTCGTGATTTTTAGCATTCAACATCTCAAAATTCACACCTTCTCTTTTTAAATACTCTCCCAATAGTTCATTTTTTTCAATAGAAATAGTACCAATGAGTGCCGGCTGACCTCTTTTCTGAAGTTCTTTGATTTTCCGAGCGATAGCCAAGAGCTTGCCATTTTCCGTCTGAAAAATAAAATCATTTACATCTGTTCTTCTTGTTGGTTTATTGGTGGGTATAGCCACTGTATTAAGTCCATACACTTTGTAAAATTCTTCGCTTGAAGTAATAGCGGTGCCGGTCATTCCCGAGAGTTTTTCATACATTCTAAAATAATTTTGATAAGTGACCGAAGCAAAAGTTCTACTTTCTTTTTGAATGTCAACTCCTTCTTTGGCTTCTATCGCTTGATGCAAACCTTCGGACCACCGTCTACCTGGCTGAAGTCTGCCTGTATAAGGGTCAACAATAACCACTTCCCCTTCTTTAACCACATAATCTTTGTCTTTATAATAGAGAGCTTTGGCTTTAACCGCAGTTTCCAAATGATGAACCAGTTTTATTCCCCCATCGGTATATATATTTTGGAGACCCAAAATTTCTTCCGCTTTGCTGATACCTTCATCCGTTAAAAGCACCGCGTGCATTTTTTCTTCTAAAGTATAATGTTTTTCTTTTTCAAGTTTATTTGCTATAACCGCAAATTTTTTATACAAAGTGTCAGAATCCGCCGCCGGTGCGGAAATAATAAGAGGAGTTCTGGCCTCATCTATTAAAATAGAATCTATTTCATCAATCACCGCAAAATAATGTTTTTGCCTTACTTTTTCACTTTGATATTCCAGATTGTCGCGAAGATAATCAAAACCAAATTCACTGTTAGTGCCGTAAGTAACATCCGCTTCATAAGCTTCTACCCGATCGCAAGGTTTTAAAAATTCATGCACAATATGAAAAGAACCTTTTTCGTCTCTTTCCTCATCTTTATCGGTATGAGTGGGGTCATAAATAAAAGAAGATTCGTGAGCAATTACTCCCACTTTTAATCCAAGAGCGTCATAAATCTGACCCATCCAAACAGTATCGCGACGAGAAAGATAATCGTTGACAGTTACCACATGTGCCCCTTTGCCAACCAAAGCATTAAGATAAACCGGCATAGTAGCCACTAAAGTCTTACCTTCACCGGTTCGCATTTCAGCAATACCGCCCTGATGCATCACAATACCACCCAAAAGCTGAACATCAAAAGGTCTTTCTCCTAAGGTTCTCTTGGCCACTTCCCTAACGGTGGCAAAAGCTTCCGGCAAAATATCGTCCAAAGTCTCCCCCTTTTTTAATCTTTCCTTAAATTCAGCGGTTTTAGCTTTAAGTTGTTCAAGAGACAGTTTAGAAACAGCTTCTTCAAAGCTGTTTATTACAGGAATTAAAGGTAATATTTTCTTTATATAATGCAAACTCCCATCGCCAAATATTTTGTTTAAAAATGACATAACAAAGCCATACTACCATAAAAAATCCAAAATATAAAAACAAAAACTCCATTTTATGGAGTTTTTGTTTAAGTGGGAAAAGATTATTATCTTTTCTCTTAACTACCTTTTTTTTCTTTTTGTAGTTTTTTTCTTAACTACTTTTCTTTTCTTTGTAGCTTTTTTCTTTACCACTTTCTTTTTTGTAGTTTTTCTTTTTACTACCTTTTTTTTCTTAACTACTTTCTTTTTCTTTACTGCCATTTTATTTATATCCCTCCCTTGCAAAAACAAGTTTAGGATGAGATTATTTTTTAAGCGCGCGCTTTTTCAAAATTTTTATTAAAAAAATTTTGGAGCGATAACTTTATTTTTCTGTCAGCTGACAGAAAAATAAAGTTACAATCGACCTACTACAATTATCGCTCTAAAAAAAAATTAGTAAACAATTTTTTATAAAAAAGTGTGGATAACTTAAATTTTTTTTAATAAAAAATTTAATTTTAAAATTAAAAAACATCCCAAGTTTTTGTGAGGATGTTTTTTAATTGGATACGGCGATGTGGATGGCGGGAGCTATCTCCAAACAAATGTCTATGTGAGTGCGAACCGCCACCCGCATCGCCGTATCCATTTATAATACACTCACCTCTTTATAATTTCCAGTCAATGTTTTTATTTTTTTATTTTCTCTAATAATTCCTTAAACAAAACAAGATAATCAAATAATTTTATAAATATTTTTTCCGCTTCTGATTCATTGTAAATATGAGACATCAAATTTCTATCATCAGTCATTTGAATCCATCCGTTTTCGCCATTAGAAATAATACCATTCAAAAACGCTTCTCTAAAACAAGTTTTAGGCGAAACGCAAACAATTCCTTTACTTTCTAATAAATACCCCTTTAAAGTTTTCCAAGAGAGATCAAAACAGATTTCAAATCTTTGGATAGCAGAATCCCTAAAAATTATTTTCATCTTCTCATCTTTTTCATTATGATATCCTCTAATAACTTCTTCCAAACGATCTATTGCTTTTTTTAGAGAAATTATTTTACTTTCTATCTTTGTCATAATATTTTATAAATATAAAATCTTTTTCATCGCCACCGCGTAAAAATTTTCGGAAACATTTCTGAAATCAACAATATCTATTTTATAGAGAGTGGGCAAATTTTCAATTTCTTCTCTTATTTTACCAAGTTTTCTCATTGGGAGATCTTTAGTTGACATAATTCCTATATCATAATCCGACCTTTCTTGCGCACTACCATCAACTCTGGAACCAAATAGAAAAATCTTACATTCTTCACCTAAATGTTTTCTAATTATTTTTACCACTTCTGATAGTATTTTTTTATCATTTTTTACTACCGCCACCATAGGCAATATAATATCACATTTTTTATTTTTAATTTTAAATAAACGAAAAGGCCACTTAACAGTGGCTCTTTCGCAGACATTCATTTGTATGGAAAATCGCTTTCCCACACTCACCCTGAGAGTATAGCACAAACTCAAACCAATTGCAAGAAATGGTGGATAAGTAATAAAAACCAAGACTGTCCTTGGTTTTTACGGATTGCGACCGGCTTTTATTTCTTTTATATAATATTCTCCTTGTTTCTTAAAAGAAGAATTTGATTTTATGATTTCTTCCAAAGTTTGCACCGCTTTCCCTCTTCTGTTTGCTTGAATATAAACAGCGACCAGAGTAATTCTATGTTGTAAATTCTTCGGGTCAAGTTGAATTCTTTTTTTAACTATATTTATCATTTTCGAATACCGTTTAAGATGAAGTAGCACATTTAAATATCTATTATCAAAAATCAATTTTGATTCCGGCACTTCTTTTAATATTTTTTCTGAAAGAGAAGTATTGCCGGAAGCCAACAAAGTCAAGCCATACATAAATCTGGCTTCTTGGTATGATGTCTCCAATTCATAAGCAGTTTTAGCCATTTTTAAAGCTTCTTTTGTTTTACCATCAAGAAGCAAGTTGCTTGATAACTCAAAATATATTTGCTGTTTTTTGGGAGAAAGTTTTTTGGCTTTTTCCAATTGTTTTATAGCTTTGCCATACCAACCAAACCTTGAAAGAAAAATCCCGTAAAAAAGTCTGTAACGAGCATCATTGGGGTCTATTTCTAATTGTTTTTTGAAAGCTCGGTCTATCATATTAAATAATTTTTGTTTCAATTCCGCCGGAGTTTTTGGACGTGCGGCAACAGTAATGGCGATTTGCGATATATGTTCCAAACTTTCAGAAAATCCCACATCATAATTGGAAAGAGGTTTGGCGTAAAGTTCAATGGTTCCCACTTTGCCTTCATTATTTATTTCCAAAACTTTCAACAAATTTTTATTTTGTTGCCAAGGCGTATAAATAACAAAATAAATAATCGCTATTGTTAAAATTAAAATTGAAGCTTCTATAACAGGTTTTATCTTTTCATTTTCAAATATTTTTGTAGCTTTAGCCGAAACTTTTTCCCACCAAGAAAATGATGTTTCTGGCGCGCCAATATGAATATAAGCAAGAATGGTAAAAAATAATATATAACTGCTAATTTGGTCAAAAACAAAAAGATTGTTAAAAATGTAAGCGGATACGAGTCCAAGCATTACCGCTTTTTCATTTTTGGATAAACCTTCTTCATTTTCCAATAAAGATAAGTCTTTAGATTTAAAGATATAAAAGAACAAGGCAAAAAGGATAGAGATATAAGAAAGAAAACCTAAGGCACCTCCAGCAACCAACCAATCAAGTGGTGTACTATGAGCTCTATCAAACCATGACTCCTGATTATACATTCGCGGATTATAATATTTATTAAAAACAAAATTAAAACCCTCTTGACCCCAGCCTAAAATCGGTCTTTCTATAAACCCTTTAATTGCCATTGGCCAAACAAAATACCTACCCTGAGTTTTAACTTCGGCAAATGAAAGTGAAGAAAAACGACTGAGAACGGGACTTTTTTTAACAAAATTAGTATTTTTAACTGCCAAAAATAATCCCACAAAAACAACAAGACCCAAAAGACCTGAAATAGCGGTTTTTCTTATTTTATCACTTTTTTTTGACTTTAATAAAAGATATATAAAAGTGATTATCACCCCGCCGATAAAACCCAATATCGCTCCCCTAGTGGCAGTGAAATACAAAACAATCAAATCCATTAACGCCACTATGCCAAGCAAAACTTTCTGCCATTTTTCTTTAAACCTGACAAAAAGCAACGCGGCAAAAAATATATGAAAGACCATATAAATTGCAAGATAAGAAGCGTTGCCTAAAGTGCCATCCACTCTTACTCCGCCCTGATTGATGGTAATTTTGCCGGCAATTTGAAGAAAAGAATAAATGGCCATCATAAAAGAAACACCAAGACTGGTAGCTAAAAGCTTGTTCCATAATTCTCGTGTTTTCAATACTGATATCATCACCACAAAAAAGGCTCCCAAATGCAGTAGAGTAATATAACCTTCCATCCTTTCAAAATTACTCCAAAAAGCCTTAAAAGGATTTTGAGCGAAAAAATCAGCTGCCGCTATCACCAATAAAAAAATAAAAATAGAACCCAATATCCAAGAAAATTTCGGTCTGTAAGATTTATCTCTCATAGCCAAAACCAGCCAAGCGGCGAAGATAATTTCAACAATCAAACGAAAAATAAAAGCCTTGCCAGTAATAAACGGGAAAAAAAGTGAAGGACTGACTATAAGAGGCACAAACGGAATAGTAAAAAGTCCCGCCAATATAATGTATTTAAGTTGTTTATTGGTCACAGGAACAAGTATATCAAATTTAAAAACAAAATAAAGATGCTAGAAAAAATCTGTTATTTCTGGTATTATTTTGGATTATGGAACATACAGTTATAAAGTCTAGAAAAACTTTTAGCTTAAAGGATGTCAAGGAGCTCTGGCAATATAGAGAGCTTTTATATTTTTTTTCATGGAGAGATTTAAAAGTGCGTTATAAACAAACATTTGTGGGGGTAGCTTGGGCTATATTCCAGCCATTTATTACTATGGTTGTTTTTTCTGTTTTCTTTGGTGGCTTGGCTAAAATGCCTTCCGATGGGGTGCCTTATCCTATTTTTGTTTATGTCGGACTTTTATTTTGGCAATTTTTTTCTGGCTCTCTTTCTGAAATCAGTGGTTCCCTTATAAACAATCAGGCTATCATTACTAAAGTTTATTTTCCTAGACTTATTTTACCGATATCAAGCGTGATTACAAAATTTGTAGATTTTTTGATTGCTACAGTAATACTTATTGGTCTGATGTTTTATTATGGATATATACCCCATCTTTCCGGGCTTTTGATTATTCCACTTTTACTCCTTATTACTTTTATGGCTTCTATCGGTTTGGGTCTCTTTTTGGCTTCTATAAATGTTAAGTATAGAGATGTTAGATATGCTTTGCCATTTTTTATCCAAACACTTCTATTTCTTACCCCTGTTATTTACCCCGCTTCTATTGCAGGTAAATATTCTTATCTCTTAGCTATAAACCCAATAATGGGAGTTATTCAAAGTGCCAGAGCAGCTATACTCGGCACAACGCCAATTAATTGGTTGCTTATAGAAATTTCACTAATAGGCACTTTTATTCTCTTAATATTTGGGATATATGTTTTCAAAAAAACCGAGCGTTACTTCGCCGATATTATTTAATATATGAAAAATATGCAAATTGATACGAAAAACAACAAAAATTTAAAACCAATTATTGAAATAAGAAATATAGGAAAGAAATATAATATTGTGCATCAAAAAGGCGGTTATATTGCTTTGCGCGATATTTTGATGAATGTTTTGAAATCCCCTTTTTCTTTTTTAAAAACAAAAGCCAAACGGGCAATTGGGCTTGAGAAAAAAGAAGAATTTTGGGCATTAAAAAATATTAACCTCACTATTAAAAAAGGGGAGGTAGTGGGAATTATAGGAGCAAACGGCGCCGGCAAGTCCACACTTCTTAAAATACTCTCCCAAATCACTCCTCCAACCGAAGGCGAAATAGTTTTACGCGGGCGAGTTGGTTCCCTTTTAGAAGTTGGCACAGGTTTTCATCCAGAACTAACCGGACGCGAAAATATATTTTTAAACGGCGCCATTTTGGGGATGAAGAAAAAAGAGATAGTAAAAAAATTTGATAAAATTGTAGCCTTTGCTGATATAGATAAATTTTTAGATACTCCTGTTAAATATTATTCAAGCGGTATGTATGTTCGACTGGCTTTTTCCGTAGCCGCTCATATGGAGCCTGATATTTTAATTATTGATGAAGTATTAGCAGTTGGCGATGCAGAGTTTCAAAAAAAATGCCTTGGCAAGATGGATAACATTGCTAAAACACAAGACCGCACCATCATTTTCGTAAGTCATAATATGGAAGCAATAAAACGAATATGTTCAAAATGTATTTATATAAACAAAGGTAAAATAATAAATATTGGCAATACTGAAGAGGTTATTACAAAATATTTAAGGAAAAACCAAACAGGTCAAATAGAATATACCAATACTAAAATAAAAAAAGATGAAGCAGAAATACTAAAAATGACCATAAAAGACTATGCGGGAAATATTAACTCAAATTTGGATATGTCAGAGTCATTTTTTATTGAAATTGAATACCAACTTAAAGTTGAGCTTTCATGTTTTGTGGTATTAAAAATATTTAAATCATCTACACCAAATATTTTTATACTTTTTAGTTTGAGTAACGATAATAACCAAGAGTCACCAAAAAATCCAGGCTTGTATAAGGCGGTAGCAAAAATTGATCCCCTTTTGAATTCAGACTCATATTCGGTTCTTGTAGGTATTTCTACAAATACAACAAATTATTTAGATTACATTATAGAACATAATGTTATATCTATATATAATAGTGGCAAGTTTGCTTTCCCGGCTGTTGAAACTATCAGGAAAAATTCGCTTACGGTTATACCGATTAAATGGGATATATCAGAAATGTAATAGCAATAAAGCAACCTGTTCATAACTTTGCCAGAGGTTAGCCGAATTTAGAGCATTGGTAAGTTCTGATAATATAAATTATAAGCATTTTTTAAATTTAGTGCTATAATCGTGATTACTCAAATGAAGAAAAACTTACTATTACACAAAACTTATGATGTAAGGCTAGATAATAGCCGTTACAACATTCTAGTTGGAAAAAACCTATTGCCAACCAGTTTGATTGAAAATTTAAATCATAAAACTAATAACAAAAAAGTTCTCTTAATTTCCGATATATTTTTTAAAAATGAGATCTCTAGTAAAATATTTGATTCTCTAAAAAGTTCGGGGTATGAAATACATGCCTATTTTATGAAATCAGGAAAACATAATAAAACCCTAAACAAAGTTATTAATATTTATAAACTCCTTGAAAAAGAAAATTTTTCTCGTGATTCAACTATTATAACTCTCGGAGGAGGTGTCATTGGCGATATGGCTGGTTTTGTGGCTAGCACTTATCTTCGTGGTATTAACTTCATACAAATTCCTACAACTCTTATGGCAATGATTGATAGTAGTATTGGAGGCAAAGTTGCTATAAATTTAGGTAAAACGATCAATGCAGTAGGTAATTATTACCACCCTATGATAAACATAATCGATCTCAAATTTATAGAATCTTTATCGGAAAGAGACCTAAAATCTGGACTGGCTGAGATTATAAAATGTGCGATTATTTCTGACAAAGAATTGTTTCAATATCTTAATTCTAATGTTCAAGCAATACTTGGCAGAAAGGAAAAAGAGTTACTTCATATCATATGTCAAACCATTAAGATAAAAATAGACCATGTCTCTGGAGATGTCCATGAACAAAATAAACGTTTGAAATTAAATTATGGCCACACGATGGGTCACTCAATAGAGATCTCTACCGACCTGTCAAAGGAAGTTTATAGACACGGCGAAGGAGTATCGCTTGGAATGGTCGGTGTAGCGTTTATAGCAGAAAAATATTTCCCAAAAAGTTCCGATATTTTAGATCAACACGAAGCAATTTTGACCAAGTATAATTTGCCGATAACAGTTGATACCAAAAAAATAAAATTTAAGAGAAAACATTTGATTGAAGAGTGTTTAAAAAATATTTATAAAGATAAGAAAAAGAAAAATAATCAATTAAGATTTGTGTTGACTGAAAAAATTGGGCAAAGTAGGGTCTACAGTGATATACCCGAAAAATATATAATAGATTCATTTAATTACCTAATCAAGTAAATTGTATGCAACAAGAACAATTTTCATTAAAAGATAAAATCTGTATTATAACAGGAAGCGGAAAAGGTATCGGTCGAGAAACAGCAAAATTGTTTTATGCATCTGGCGCAAAACTTGCATTGATAACAAGAGACAATAACGATTTTCAAACACTAAAAAAAGAGGTAAAATTTAAAAACGACCGTGTTTTATTTTTTTGCGGTGATGTGTCTAATGAAAAAGAAGTTATTAGGTTTGTAAAAAATACTTTGGACAAATTTGGCAAAATAGACGTACTCATAAATAATGCTGGTATGCGGTTTCGAAAAGATTTTCTTGATATAACAACTGAAGAATGGAATAGAGTTATTAACAATAACCTAAACAGCGTATACTATTTTTGCAGAGAAGTAGGACAACACATGGTCGCCACAAAAAGAGGTAAGATTGTTAATATTGCTTCAATTGTAGGAACATTAGGGTTAGGGGGGTTGACTGCTTACGGAGCATCTAAAGGAGGAATGATCACCTTAACAAAATGTTTAGCTATAGAGTGGGCTAGGTATAACATAAACGTCAACACTATTGCTCCTGGTTTTTGCGAAACATCATACGCCGAAAAATTCAAGAAAAAAACTGATTTATATAAATTTACCATAGATAGAACACCGCAGAAAAAATGGGGATCTTCTTTTGATATAGCCAATGCCTGTCTTTTTCTTTCAACAGAAGCTTCAAAATACATAACGGGAGAAACCTTGAGTGTTGATGGAGGGTGGAGTGCTTGGTAAAACCATCCTTGAAATATAATGATTTCATTGCAAAATATGAAAATCACGTTAAACTGCTTATATTAAATGCCACGGAGTAATATGAAAAATAAATCTAAAAAATTAAAAATACTCGGAGTAATCCCAGCAAGATACGCTTCAAGTCGTTTCCCTGGAAAACCCTTAGCTGATATTTGTGGCAAACCAATGATTTGGTGGGTCTATAAGCAAGCTAAAAAATCTAAACTACTTACGAGTGTAATAATAGCAACCGAAGATGACAGGATAACAGAGGTTTGTGAAAAACTAAAAATACCTTACATAATGACTTCCAAAACTCATCCTACAGGCACAGATCGCGTAGCCGAAACAGCAACCAAAATTCCAGCTGATATTTATGTTAATATCCAAGGTGACGAACCACTAATAGACCCTAAAGTTATTGACGCTGCAATTAAACCCATGATCTCTGACCCTTCAATCCAAGTTGTTCATCTAATGTCAGAAATTACAAAAATGCATGAATTAGTTAGTACCACCGTTCCAAATGCAGTGGTTAATCATAACAATGAAGCAATATTTTTTTCCAGATTCCCCGTTCCTTATCCGAGAAATCCTGTTTCAAAATATTTTAAAATAGTAGCAGTATATGGTTTTCGACCCAAAGCTTTAAAGAAATTTGCCTCGCTCCCCAAAGGTCTGCTAGAACATAATGAAGAAATAGAATCTCTGCGATTTATTGAAAATAAAATACCTGTAAAAATGATTGAAGTAAAAAGTGATAACATAGCCGTAGATACTCAATCTGATCTTAAACTAGTGCAAGAAATAATGAGAAAAAAACTTAAAGGAAAAGCTTAAGTAAGTAGTAAAAAATGCAATATAAAGAAATAATAAAAGTACTGAATAGTATTGAAGAAAATGTTCCTATATCTAAGATAAAATATAATGGTTTAAAAATATGGCCAATTATAAGATTGGAAATATGGAAAACACTTCATTCAAACTTAAAATATTCCTCTACTCAAGAAATTGTTAACAAACCATCACTTAAAAAAAAGCTAAAAAAATACTGGAATATAGTATTTTATCAATTAAATAAAAATGATTACAGAAAATCCAAAGCTGTTTTTTTGATAGCCCGTTATGACAGAACCGTCCAAGTTGATGGTAAATATTACAGTCGTTTTTCAAATAGCCTTCAAGAAGTTTTGAGAGAGATAAATATAGACTCAGTTACCCTTGATCTTTCCAGAAAAAAACAACCAGTCTATGGAGAAACATATTTTATAGATAGAGAAATACCCAGTTTTTATAATTGGATATTTAGGAGGAAAAATATTAACAAAATAAAGCATTGGGAAAATTTAGAAAATTATTTGAATAAAAATTTTCCAAACATAAAATTAGATAAAAATTTTATAATAAAAAATACAGAGGCAGTATTAAATTATCAAAAAATTTTTGAAAGAATTTTAAAAAAGATAAAACCTAAAGTCTGTTTTTTGGAGTGTTACTACCACCCCACCGCCTTTGGATATATATTAGCTTGCCGAAAACTTGGTATCAAAACAGTAGAAATTCAGCACGGAGAACAACATGGTATGTATAGAGATTGGATCAATATACCAAAAGATGGATATGAAATAATGCCTAATTTATGGTGGTGTTGGGGAGAAGAGTCAGCAAGAAAAATCAATGAATGGTCAAAAAGTGCTTATCCAGAACACAAAGCATTTGTAGGTGGTAATCCTTGGATATCAAAATTCGTGTCAAATATAAATGAAAATAACCACCAAGAGAATAGTAAGAATGTTTTGATAGCACTACCAAATAAAGATTTTTCCATACAGCACTTACTTGAAGCAATTAAAAATTCTCCTCCAAATATTAATTGGCAAGTAAGACTTCATCCCATGAGACTTCAAGACAAAACAATAAAAGAAAAAATTCAAATAGAATTTAAAAATACTGGAAATAAAAATATAGAAATTGAAGAAGCTTCTTCCTTACCACTTTTTGATATTCTTTTAAAAGTAGATTTTCTCATTACTCCTTGGTCAACTGTGGCTTATGAGGCGCTAACTTTTGGAGTGCACCCCATAATTATAAGTATAGAAGATAAAGTAGTATTTGAAAATTATGTAAATAAAGGGCTTTTTAGCCTTGCTGATACATCAGAAAAAATATTAAGTATAATAAACAAGAACAAAAGTAAATTTAATTTTAAAGAGGAAATTCCATATATAGAAACAGATAAAGAAAAAATGAAAAATATTCTTTCAAACATAATAAAACAATGAAAAAAATTGAAAAAGAAATAAAAAAATTCAGAGGGAAATTAAACTATTACTTAATAAAGTGGGGACTTTTTGGATTTGGAGAAAAATATAAGAAAATAAATCTCTGCGGTGGTGGAGTTGTAATCCCAGAATATGTAGATGTTGATTTATATTCCACTGCAGATATAAATATAGATCTTGAAAAAAAACTTTTACCTTTCAGGTCTAATTCTGTTGATGCGGTAGTTTGCGTTTCGGCTATAAATTATTTCACCAGAGATAGGGGTCAAAAAATAATAAAAGATGTCTTTAGGATTTTAAAAAGTGGTGGTATTGCAAGATTTGCAAGCCAAGATCTGCGAAACATTGCAGAAAAATATGTCAAAAATGATAAAGATTTTTTCTTCCAAAAACTTTCAAACGGTAGGGAACGCTTTCAAGGCAAAACAATGGCTGATAAAATAAATTCTTGGTTTTATGGATATAAAACGACTGGAGAAAAATCTTGCAAATATTTTTACGATTTTGAAACTTTAGCTATTATTTTTAAGGAAATAGGGTTTTCAAAAGTAGTTGAGAAAAAATATAAACAAAGTGATATTTCAGAAATAAACAAAATAGATAATAGACCAGAACAAATGTTTTTCTTGGAAGCCACCAAATAAAGTGATAAAATGATTTCTCAAATTAAAAAAATATTGAAAAGAATTAACCCGTTTCGCTTTTTAGCTAAAACTTACCTAAACAAAATAAATTATAAAGAATACAAAAAACCAACATTTGGAACATTTAACGAACGACCAATAGAATATCGTTTTGTGTTTGAACAAATATCAGAATTTTATCCAAAAAAAATACTTGATGTAGGTACTGGAATAACAGCCTTACCTAGTCTTATGGCAAATTGCGGATGCGAAGTAACAGCTATAGACAATATAAAAGATTATTGGATTTTTGGCATGTTTAACAGGCATTATCATATAATAGATGATGATATAACTAAAACAAAATTAAATGAAAAATTTGATATGATAACCTGTGTAAGCACTCTTGAACATATTGAGAAGTACAACCAAGCTGTAGACAATATGTTTAAATTACTAAAAAAAGGAGGTTATTTAATACTCACTTTTCCATATAATGAAAACAAATATATAGAAAATATTTACAAATCACCAAAATCAAACGTAAAAAAGATACTTTCTTACAAAACTAGTGTCTATTCAAGAAGTAATTTAGAATATTGGTTAAATAATAATAATGCGAAAATAATCAAACAAGAATACTGGCAATTTTTTACTGGTGATTATTGGACAGAAGGAAAAATAATTTTACCACCCCAAAAAACTACTGCCAAAGATAAACATCAAATTTCTTGCATATTATTACACAAAAAATAAAAAATGTTGCGAAAAGTAATTTACAAAGCAAAAAAAATAAAAGAAGAATTTTTTGTTTATCAAACATTTCCAGAATTGAAAAAAAAACAATTAATTTATGAAGATAAGGTGCATCTTGAAGCAGCGATAAATTGGTTATGTACTGCTCAAAAGACATCAAATTGTGATGGAGTCTTGGCTTTATATAATCTTCTCAAAAAAAAATGGGGAGAGCCTTATAGAGAAACTACTGGATATATCATTCCAACTTTTATCAATTACAGCAAAATCACTGGTAATAAAGAATTTGAAAGAAGAGCTTTGGCTATGGGTGAATGGTTGTTTAAAGAACAATTATCCGACGGAGCCTACGGTGAAAAAACAAAAAATAGTTCCATAAGAAAAAAAGTGTTTAATACGGGACAAATAATGCTTGGATTATGCAACTTATATGATTATACAAAAGAGGAAAAATTCCTTTTAACTACGATTAGATCGGCTAATTGGCTCATTTCCATTCAAGAAAAGGACGGGAGATGGGAAAAAGACACGACAAAAGGGGCAAAAACTTACCATTCACGAGTAGCTTGGCCACTCCTTGAGCTATATAAAAGAACAGGAGATATAAAATTTAAAGTTGCCGCAGAAAAAAATCTTGAATGGGTTTTGAAACAACAAAACAAAAATGGTTGGTTTGAAAATTGTAGTTTATCAGAACCAACAAAACCATGGACTCACTTGATAGCCTACACAATACGTGGGTTGATTGAGAGCTCTACCCTACTTCAATCAGAAGAAATATTTGAAAAAGGATATGAAGCGGCTTCTGCAATGCTTTCTTTTTATAAAAAAAACAAAAATAATGATTTCGATTTTTTACCAGGAACTTTTGATGCATATTGGAATTCAACAGACAATTACAGTTGTTTGACAGGTGATGCTCAAATTGCAATAATATGGCTAAAGATTTGGAATATAACGAATGAGAAGCGTTTTAAAAATGGAGCTAATCATATGATAAACCAAATAAAAGAAACCCAAATTATAAATTCACCACACGAGGAAATAGTTGGAGGTATAGCAGGTTCTTACCCATACCACGGAGAATACGCTAGATTCTCTATGCTAAATTGGGCAACAAAATTTTTTATTGATGCGTTAATATTAAAAACAAATAAAAATATTCAGCTTCTCTCTTAAATTTTCTAATGGTACCTAAAATATTTAAAAAAATTATTCCTATCTATATCAAGATAAAAGTCTTGGAATTTTTAATCCAAATAAAACAAATACCAAAAATTATAACAGCCAAAAAACTTGGTATAAAATTTGTTCGCCCAAACTATCTCTTTAAAGATGTTTTTGATAATAATAGCGTCATAGTTGACGTTGGTTGTGGTTCCGATGCAGATTTCTCAATATATATGATAGAAAAATATAACCTTAAATCAATCGCCATTGACCCCACCATAAAACATAAAGATAGTTTGGCGAAAATATCAAAAAATAATAATGGTTTATTTAGACATATTTTAGCCGCTATAAGTTCAAAAGACGGAGAAATAAATTTTAATGAAAGTATTGAAAATATGAGTGGTTCACTTCTAAAAAGCCACAGAAATATAAAAAATGGAACAAGTAAACAATATCCAGTTAAATCAATCAGTTTAAAAATGTTGCCAAGTGTTTTGAGTTTAGACAAAATTAAGTACATTAAACTTGACTTAGAAGGAGCTGAATATGATTTAATTAAAAATCTTAAAAAAGAAGATGTGGAAAAATACAATCAGATTTTTATTGAATTTCATCACCATTGTCTGCCACAATATTCAAAAAAAGATACATTCACCTGTGTACAAAACATCATTTCTCTTGATTTCAATTCTTTCACTTTGGATAATCATAATTTTTTGTTTTATAGAAGCAAAAAAATAAAACATTCTAAGACAGAAAGATTTAAAGTTGTTCTTGAACAATATGTTATTCCTCATTATCGAGTATCAGTTTATAGAGAACTTTCAAAACAAGTTGATCTTGTGATAGTGGCGAGTAAAAATAAGAAAGTCGACGGTTTACATAATGCAAAAGAAAATCTACCATTTCAAAGTGTTTATCTAGAAGCAAAACCAGAGACAAATCTTTATCATCCAGAAATATTTAAAGTGATTGAAGATTATAATGCAGATGTATTGATATCTTTAAGCTCTTCTTTAGACCTAATGCTTAATAATAAAGATGCTTTAGACATAATAAAACACAAACAATTAAATATAATATGGACAGGGTGTGATGGTTATGCAGTCAGATATTTTAAGCTAAATCTCATTCTTAATCTTATTCATCCAAAGAGAATTATAAGGACTCTAAAAGAAATTAGAGCTAAATCAAGAGTTGATCATTTTCTTCCCTATTCTAGTCATTCATCAGAATATTTACAAAAAAGACTTTTTGTGCCTAAATACAAAATTACAGTTGCTCATAATGCTATAGATACCAGTATTTTGCGGAAAGAATTTATAGAGTGGCAAAAAAATGATTCAAAGAGAGTACCTTATAGAATAGTTTTTGTTGGAAGATTAGTACCAAGGAAAAATATTGACCTACTCATAGAAGCATTCAAAAATATTTTAAATATTTATCCGAAGGCAAGTTTGAAAATCATTGGGGAAGGTTCTGATATGGATAATCTAAAAAACATTGCAGAAAAACTTGATGTTGCAGAAAAAGTAAATTTTATTGGTGGTATATATGACGATAAAATACTAGCTAATCATCTACTAAAAGCTTCTCTTTTTGTAATGCCTTCTGTTGGAGGTTTGGGATTTAATAGTGCCATGGCCTGTGCCCTACCTATCATATACACCCATGCAGATGGTACAGAAAAAGATATTTTTAAAGAAGGAGTAAATGGGTGGTTTTTTAATGGAAGTTTAAGAGATCTTACTGAAAAAATAAAATTAGCTTTTAAAAATCCTGAAAAACTTCTAAAAATGGGGCTTTATTCAGAAAAACTAATAACAGAAGAGATTACGATTAAAAATATGGTTAAAAACTATATGAAAGCCATAAACAAAGTTTCTAAAAATAAAAGGAAATGAAAGGAAAAATAAAAATTATCAATATTGTCGGAGCAAGACCTAATTTTATGAAGATTGCCCCTCTTTTTCGCACCTACAAAAAATATCCACAAATAGATCCAATACTTGTACATACCAACCAGCACTCGGATAAAAAAATGTCTGGAAATTTCTTCAAGTCTCTTTCAATACCTACCCCTAACTATACATTGAAAATTGATAAGACTTCTCCTGTTTCTACTATAGCAACCATAATGCAAAATCTTGAATCTATATTTAAAAAAATCAAGCCTGATTTGGTAATTGTTGTTGGAGACGTAAATTCAACTTTAGCAGCCGCTCTTACAGCAAATAAGATGCAAATAAAAGTAGCTCATGTAGAAGCAGGTCTTCGAAGCAAAGATTGTAGTATGCCAGAAGAGATAAATAGAATATTAGTAGATCATATTTCTGATATGCTTTTTGTTACTGAAGAAGCAGGAGTTACAAATCTTAAAAAAGAAGGTGTAGAAAAATCAAAAATATTTTTTACCGGAAATGTAATGATAGATAATCTAATATCTATGATGCCTCAAATAGATTCACCCCCAACAAAACAAACTAAACTTATGAGTAAACCTTATATAGTGGTAACTATACATCGACCAATAAACGTAGATACAAGAGAAAAATTGCTTCTTCTCAAAAAAATATTCGAGAAAATCATAAGCTTAACCGGATTGGAAATTATATTTCCTATACACCCTCGCACTAGGAATAATCTAAAAAATCATAATCTTTTAGATGATATACTTACCATAAAAAGACTTACTTTAGTAGAACCTATGAACTATGTAAATTTTGTAAAACTTGTAAAAAATAGCTCTCTGGTTCTTACAGACTCTGGAGGAATTCAAGAAGAAGCAGCTTACCTTAAGATACCAACCATAACTCTTAGAGACTCAACAGAAAGACCCTCTACAATTAAGTGTGGAGCTAATATTCTCCATTCTGTTAAGGATATTAATGATCTCATAAAGAAAATAAAATTAATAATAAATAAAAACCATGATTCAATAAAAGATATACCCCTTAATGACGGCAAAGCCAGCCAGAGAATAGTAAATGCTATAATTCACTCTTTTTAAATAAAATGAAAATACACATAACTTCACTTTTTGATAAAAATTACTTAGTCAGAGCTCTAGCTCTGTACAACTCTCTTATAGCATTCGAGCCTAAATTACAATTTTGGTTTCTTTGTCTTGATGATGATTCATTGAAAGTTTTAAAATTGATGAATTTAAAAAATGTTTCAGCCATATCTCTTGATGAGCTAAAAGATCAAGAACTTTTAGAGACAAAAAGTAGTCGTAATGCAGGAGAATTTGCTTTTACTTCAAAATCAGCTTTTATCTATTTCTTATTTCAAAGCAATCGGGTGGAAGAAAATGATGGTCTTGTATTTTCAGATGCTGATATTCTCTTTTTTTACTCTCCATATATAATCTTCAATAAAATGTCAAACGGAAACTACTCAATAGGAATCACTCCCCACAAATTCCCCAGAAAGAAAAAATATTTAAATAAAAAAGTTGGGAAATACAACGCTGGTCTTATTTTTTTCATAAATACAACTGAATCAAGAAAATGTGTTGCTAGATGGAGAACCCAATGTATAGAATGGTGTTACTTGCGTTACGAAAACGGTAGATTAGGAGATCAAATGTATCTAAATGATTGGATAAAAAAATATGTGGGTGTTTATGAAATAAAGGAAAAAGGTGTAAATCTCGGCTCTTGGAATGTAGGAAATTATTCAATCTCTAAAAAAACTTCTGGTAACATAATGGTTGATAATGAACCACTAGTATGTTATCATTTTCATGGTTTGGGAATGTATCTTAAAAAAAATTCCTCTATATCTTTTCTTCCTATAAGTGTATATAATGACAGGATATACGCTCTATATGTAGAAGCAATAAAGAAATCGCTCCTGCAAGTGCGGGAGGTTTGGCATGATTGGCAACTAGGATTTATAAAAAACCCTGGTTTGCTTCGGCTTGTTAAGCAAAAAATTCAAAAAACTCTAAGAGAAACCCTAAAATGAGAAATCGAATTGTAATAACAGGAGGATCTGGTTTTATTGGATCACATCTCGTTGAAAACCTTATAAAAGCAGGCTTTGACGATATAGTGGTTCTTGATAAAAAATGTTCAAAAATCAAAACAAAAGGAGTAAAAAGAGTAAATTGCGATATTTTTGAGAACACAAGACAACTTCAGACCCATATTCATAATAAAGATATCGTCGTTCATCTAGCATGTTCTAGTATGCCGGCAAGCTCATCTGAAGAAGTTCAACAAAATCATAGCGAAATTGCCCATTCCTTGCTACAAATATGTGCTAAAAAGGGAGTTCGTAAGTTTATTTTCTCATCTTCTGGTGGTACAGTTTATGGGGAAGGATTAAACAAGGATCATCTTGAATCGGACTACCTACTACACACCACAAACCCATACGCAACAGCAAAAGTAGCTATGGAAAAACTGGTAGGAATGTATGATATTAATGGCATGACCACAGTGATTCTTAGAATTGCAAATCCCTACGGCAGAAAACTGCTTGCAAACGAACAACTTGGAGCAGTAGATGTATTTCTTCGTCGCGCCATGATGAATAAACCTATTATGATATGGGGGGATGGCAGTTTGATTCGTGATTACATCCATATTGACGATGTTGTATCATTCTTCTTGAGAGCAATCAAAGGAGAAAATGTCCATCACGGCATTTATAATGTGGGTTCTGGAACTGGAACAAGTCTCAAAGAAATCGTAAAACTTGTTGAGATGGTAACTCGCCACAAGGTTTGCGTTGAGTATTTACCGGCACGTTTTGTTGATGTTTTACGAAATGTCTTGAATATAGAAAAAGCCTGCTCCACAGGTTGGAGACCTGTTTACGACCTCACAACGGGTATACAAAAGTTGTATGAAGATTTAAGGAAATAATATGGCTTTCTTTTAATCACTCCAGCTATTATACTAAAAATATGAACCCAATAAGAAAAACTATTCAAAAAACGGGATTTGATTTACATCGGTATAGACCCCAGATAGATAAACTTTCTTACTTACAGACTTTTGACCTTCAGACCATTTTAGATATAGGAGCTAATGTTGGACAGTTTGCATTGGAAATCAGGCAAACATTACCCGAAGCTCAAATATATTCCTTTGAACCAATCAAAGAATGTTTTAAAAAACTTGAAGAAATTATAGAGAGTGATAAAAATTTTAAGGCTTTTAATTTTGCTTTGGGAGATAAAAATGAAAATTTAAAAATGAATAAAAGCTCTTATACTCCAAGTTCTTCAATTTTAGAAATGGCTGAAAGCCATAAAACTTTTTTTCCTCATACCAAAGAAAATAAACCAGAAAAAATAGAAATAAAAAGATTGGATGATATTGCCCATTCTCTATCTTTATCAAAAGAGCTTTTAATAAAAGTTGACGTGCAAGGTTTTGAAGACAAAGTGATTGCTGGAGGCATAAAAACATTCAAAAAAGCTAAAGTTGTTTTAATTGAAAATTCTTTTGTAGAGTTATACAAAGGTCAACCTCTTTTTGATGATATTTATCAGAAATTAAAATTTTTAGGTTTCGTTTACAAGGGCAGTTTGCAGGAAAAATTAAGTAAAAAAACAGGTCAGATAATATCTGAGGATTCCTTATTTATTAAACTTCTATAATGTTTATAGTTTAGGCAGAATAACCTTCTGCTGCTTTTTTTACTTGTTTTAATTGTTCAGCAAATAACTTAAATATAATATAGTTATACTGTTAAAAAAGTTTTTTTTAGTTTCTTTATAATTGGTAATTGATGGTGCATAATATTTTTAGGTAATTTCCTCAATGGAAAAAATTTAGCAATATCATTTTCTTCAATCTTTTGTCTTGATTTGATTATAAACACTAAAGAGAATTCATGACCCCTAGAGGATTGTTCTTTGTTTTTTCCTGAAGTTCTCTCAAACCAATCAAAAAAAATTGCTTTATTAGGGGGTATTTGTATTTCTTTTTTTAATACCCTATTTATTGTATTCTCTATTCTCTCTGTTGGTAAATGAACGCACCCGGGTATATGCCAACCATCAAAAAATTTATCTTTACGATATGTAAGAAATATTTCTGGTTCCTGATCTCCATTTTTTAAGACTACTATTTCAGCGCATACTGTCCCAAAGACTTTACACCAAATCTCAAATACAGGAAGTGGTGTTGGAAAAGAAATTTTGTTCATTAATTTTATAAGATCTTTCTGTTCTTGATTTGTTAAAGAATTCATTGCATATAATATAAATAGAATAGTCCTTTAATTATAACCAAATACTAAAATTGGGCAAATTATACAAAAACGGGGCTGACTTATTTTTTATTCACTATATTTTGGACTAAATTTTTAGGAGTAAATTTTTCTTGATATAATTTATATCCACTCTCCCCTATTTTGTTAGTTAAATCTGGATTGTTTTTTAAATATAATATTTTTTCCGCTAAATCTTTTGGGTCAGCCAGATTGGTAAAAATAACACTCTTATTATTTTCTAAAATTTCAGAAATAGGTTTAGTCCTAGCGGTAACATAAGGTAAACCCATCGCTAAAGATTCAAAACATTTATGTGGGATGGTTCTCTTTAATCTTTTATGATTTTCAAATTGACCGAGAGAAATATGGCATTTGAGCATTTTTTCTCTTAATTCATTAAAGGATAAACTTTCTGATATGAGTTTTAAATTTTTCAATTTCAAATTTGAAATTTGAAATTTAACATCTTTCTCTAAAAAACCATTTCCTATAATTATAAAATTTATATTTTTATCTTTCAGAATATTAGCCGCTTCAATAATA
>QILQ01000021.1 GCA_003233455.1 Candidatus Zambryskiibacteriota bacterium
TTTAAATGTAAATATAGATAATGCAAATCCGAAAAATCTTACTACTGAAAAAGAAGTTACTCTAGATATTTTAATAAATGATATAAATGGAGCTTATAAACTTGGTTGGATAAAAGATAAAAGAATAAAAAATAGATTGATAAGACAAGTGAATAAAATAATAAAATATAGAGAAAAGATTGATATAATAAAAAAGAGATTTTCAAATAATCTTAAAAGAAAGAAAATAATTGAAAAAGAAGAAAAGAAAGTAGATAAAATCATATTAAAAATGATTAAAAAAGAATTACGGTTTTTCCTAAAAAGAAAGAGAATCAACCAACAAGCTTTTGATTTATTAAAACAGGATTTAGAATATTTATTAAATAATTAAAATTTTTATGAGAAATAATATTCTATTATTTATATTAGTTTTGACAATAAGTTTCGCTACAGCTTCATATGTTGGTGGTTGGTATGATAAAATTGACCCACAAAGAGGGGGATGGTTTTGGGGGCCTTCTAACGAAGAAATATTGGTTTTTGTGGGATTTTTAATTTCATATGTCTTTTTTGTTTCTTTAATGTTTGAACTATTAAGTAAAAAAAATAAGAATAAATGGATAGTTTGGTCTCTGATTCCTATAGTATTATTATATGCTGGATATAACTGGAAATTATTATATATCCCCATTCTTACAAGTATTGCCGGTTATATTTTAGCAAAACTTATCCAGTTCACCATCTTTAAACTAAAACGACCAAACCCTTCATAAATACAAGGTTAAACCTTGTATTTATGAAGTGAATATCAAGAAAAGATTACTCAAAGAAATCAATAATTTGGAGAGAAAAATTGAAAGAATAAAAAAGTGGAATAAAATTATTATTATAATATAAAAAATATGAAAAGAAATAAAAGTCTTTTGTTTTTAGCTTTATCTTTAATTGGTTTTGGTGGGGGGTATTTCATACTAAAAATATATAATTGTGGATATAGTATATTTTGTTACGACCTTTTCAGTAAGGTTGGTGACCCTCTTTTTTACGGCATAGGAGCACTTGCTATAATATTTTTTGTTTTACTTTTCATACCAAAAGCTATCCCTCAATGGAAAAAGTTTGCTAAATGGTTTATACCAATTGCTACACTTATTTTCATTTTCTATCCCAATCCAGGTTCGGGCGACTTATTCTCACCATTTCCCGAACAAATTTTCCAATGGGTTAGTATATTATATGTTTTTGTAAGTCTTATGATTATTGGATATAGTACTCGCAAATCTTAAACACAAGGTTAAACCTTGTATTTATGAAGTGAATATAGAGAAAAGATTGATATAATAAAAAAGAGATTTTTAACCAACAATCTTATGATTTATTAAAACAAGATTTAAAATATTTATTAAATAATTAAATTTTATGAGAAAAAATATTTTGTTACTAATTTTAGTGTTATCAATTGGTTTAGTTACAGCTCCTTATTTTGGTAGTTGGTATGATAAAATTTCTCCACAATATAGTGGTTGGATGACAGATAAAAATGCTGCAGTTTCTTTTGCTGGTTTTCTTGTATCTTATGTATTTTTCATTCCATTAATATATGGACTATTTGGTATTAAAAAAAATAAAAATTGGATAATATGGTTATTAACACCGATTTTATTATTTTGGTTAGGGGCAGATTCATCTCATATATACATTCCAATCATCTTAAGTTTGTTTGGTTTTGGACTAGCAAAACTTATCCAGTTCATCATCTTTAAATTAAAAAGACCAAACCCACCAAAAATACAAGGTTAAACCTTGTATTATAAACAGTTCAAGGTTTAACCTTGTAACTTTTTATATTATTATTTTGGTATGAATAGAAATTTCTCTTTTGCACCAGAAGAATATTTTCACATATATAATAGAGGTACTGATAAAAGGAATATTTTTAATAATCAAAAAGATTATCAAAGATTTTTAGAATCTCTTTATTTGTTCAATTCAACTGAAAGAGTTATTTTAAGATTAGTGCCTAAAAAAGATCGTTTTTTATATAATCGAGAAGAAACCATTGTAGATATTGGAGCATATTGTCTTATATCAAATCATTTTCATATTTTAGTTAGATCAAAAAGCGACAAAGGAGTTAGTCAGTTTATGCAAAAAATTCAAACAGCTTATTCAATGTACTTTAATAAAAAATATGGAAGGAGTGGCTCATTATTTCAAGGTTCATTTAAAGCTCAACATATTACCAGAGATGAATATTTAAAATACCTATTTGCTTATATTCACTTAAATCCTATAAAAATTATAAATAAAACTTGGAAAGAAAAAGGTATAAATGATTTAAATAAAACTAAGAATTTTTTGAATTCTTATAAAAATTCAAGTTACTTGGATTATATTGCGAAGGATAGAATAGAAACTAAAATCTTAAATAAGAAAGCTTTTCCAGAATATTTTAATACAAAGAAAAATTTTAAAGACTTTATCAATTTTTGGCTTTCATTTAATTAAATACAAGGTTTAACCTTGTCCGACTTTGACACTTAATATAAATAAAGGTAGTTCTGTGTATTTTGTGATATAATTTTTTTATGGAAGGTCTAAATTCTAATAGAAAAAATAAAGAAATAAGTCCAGAAGAAAGAATTAGATTTGAAAAATTACTTTGGCGGAAAGCTGAAGATCTTTCTGAAGATAGAAGAGTTTTGCAAGAAAAAATAAATGAATTTGATGCTATTTTTTATGCAAAGCCGTTAAGTATTTTAAATCTTCATGAAGAAAGAGAAAGGCAAAAAGAAGAACAAAAATATTGGGAAATTAAAGATGAAATTTTAGGAATAATAGAAACAGAAAATATCATTCAAAAAATGTTGAGTGATTTGGAAGAAGACTTAATAGATATAGAAGAATTGAATAGGTTTTTACCAAAAAAAGATGGAGAAGATAATAAGTTATCAAAAAGAAAACAACAAATAAGAAAAGAAAAAGAGAGAATAGGTGAAGATTTAAGGAATATTTTAGGTGATTTAAATGAAGGACACACTCTTAATGCTACAAGACTTACTACGGGAAAACATGCTACTGGAATAACAGGATCTTTTGATCCATTAACCGCAGAGGGTGCCTTTTTTGATGCAACCGCTGATACACATGGTGGTAAGGTTAGAAAACATGGTAAAAATGGGTTTTATAAAAATAGTAGTGGTAGAGTAGTCCGAAAAAAATAATTTTAATTAAAAAATTCTTCGCAGATTTGGGACTTGTGGGTGAGTAACGAGATATATAAATTATTAATTTGGTTTTAAGTGTGGTATGATTTTTATATGAGATATTTTGATAAAACATTTTTTAAATTCACTTTGGGTTTTCTTTCTATAATTGCTATTAGTTTATTGGTAATATATTTTGCTTCAAATTTTAGCGCTGATAATAATGTTCAAACTGCTAGGCCGACTCTTACACAGTAAGTTATGAAATTCAGTAATAGTAAAAATATGAAAACTTTCAATAAGAGGAAAATATTTTTTTTTAAATTTTTAATTCTAGTAATTTTATCTCTTGTTTTTCCTGTTATTTCTTTCGCTCAGATTTCTAAAATTGTATTTACCACAGAACCTCAAATTGTCAAACCAAACGAAGTATCCGGCAAGATAACAATACAATCTCAAGATGTTGGGGGAAATTCTTTTAAAACTCCAGAAACTCTTGATTTGGAATTTATATCCACTTCTGCCACTGGAGAATTTTTAAACAGCACTGGCAATTCGGTAACAACTTATATGAGTAAAAATACCGCTAACCGCAGTTTTTATTATCGTGATTCTATTTTGGGAAATTTTACAATCACTATCAATGCCAAAGGGAGAGAAAGTGGTAAAAAATGGAGTGCAAATCAAATTATTACCGTTTCTGATTCTTCATCTGGTAATAACAGTTCTTTAAATAATTCCGGAGAAGTATTGGGCACTTCAAGCAATTTATCTTCCTTGGATTCTCAATCTTCGGGAGGAGAAAGTTCTACCAATGTTTCGTCGCCGAACGCCAAGTTAGAAATTTTTGCCGGTAATAATAGGATGACTTCTCCCGGAAGTCCTATTTGGTTTCAGGCTACTGTAAAGAAAAATACCACTAAAACTGGGATAGAATTAAATTGGTCTTTCGGTGATGGTAATGTCGGAGTTGGAACTTTAGTTAGTCATACTTACAAATATTCCGGAAATTATGTGGTGGTTTTAAATGCTAAAGCGGGAGATATTTTTTCGGTTAGTCGACTCAGAGTCAGAGTAATAAAGCCAAATATTGTAATTTCTGAAAAAGATAAATATCTGGAAATTTCAAATAATAGCAATACGGAAATAAATCTTTTCAATTGGAAGATAGAAAATAAAGGTAAGGGATTTATTTTCCAACCTAACACTATTATATTGCCACATTCTTCAATCAAGTTTGATAAGAGTCTCTTGAAAATGAGTGGTTATGATAATAGTCTTGGCACTTCTCTTAAAAATAGTTTGAAAGAAGAAGTTTTTGTTATTGCTCCGGTTAAAAAAGCAAATTTGAGTGAAATTTTAAAAAATCTTAAAACTGTAAAAAAAGAATTTTTTACTCTGCAAAAAAAAGCGAAAAAATTTGGTTTAGTCGCTCAAAATAATAATTTTAACAATCAACCGATAAATTCAAGTCATTTAAATTTATCAAAAATAAATACTGTTTCAGTTATTTTAGCGAATAAAAATAAAGAAAATCAAGCGACAACAACTAATGCGGAAAATATAATTTATGAAGCACCCAAACAAGAAAGTTTTATTTTGAAGTTGACAAATTTTATAAAAAGAGTATTTTTTAATTAACGGCTTCGGAGACTGTGGGCAATAGTAAGACCTGCAATAGATGCTGAGAAAATAATATGTTTTCTTGAGTTCTCCTCCGCCTTATGGCGGTTTTTATTTAGCCAAATGGTCGAAAGAATTAAAAGATAATTATTTGAAAATATCAAAATGGCAATTACAAAAGAAAGAAAGAAAGAAATTATGGCTAGTTTGGAAAACATAATTCGTAAATCCAAATTGACCGTGTTCGTGAATTTTCACAAACTATTAGTTAAAGAAGCTGATGAAATCAGAAAGTCTTTGAAGAATGAAAAAGTTGGTTACATTGTCGCTAAGAAAACTTTGGTTAGAAAAGTTTTGGATAATGTTGACATAAAAAGGGAACGGCCTGCATTAGAAGGGGAATTAGCTTTAGTTTATGGTGAAGATTTAATTGTTCCGGCTAGGAGTATTTATGATTTCCAAAAAGAGCTAGGAAACAAAATCTCTATTATGGGTGGTATCTTTGATGGAGAATATAAATCACAAGAAGAGATGCTTAGCATCGCTTCCATTCCAACTCTTGATGTGTTGCGTGGTATGTTTGTTAATGTTATCAATTCACCAATACAAAGAATGGCTGTTGCTCTGGGGCAAATTGCTGAAAAGAAGGTTTAATCAGACCTATTATTAAGAGTAAAAAAATTTGTTCTATTCGCTTAGCACACAAATTTTCTGCTGAAAATTTGCTCTGCTCGACTCGTCAGTCTCCGTAAGGCACACTCATAGAAAAATTTTTTTACCGACAAAACTAATCAAAAAATTATGGACGAAACAAAAAAAGACGAAAAGGTTGAAACTGCAACCACTTCCACTGAAAGCTCTAGCGAGCCGAAGAAGGAAGAAAAAAAAGAGGAAAAAAAGGTAGAGAATGAAGAGAAAAAAGATGTAGAAATTCCCGCAAAATTTAAAAAAATAGTGGAGGAGGTTGAAAAAATGTCAGTGTTGGATTTGAACGAATTGGTAAAAGTTTTTGAAGATAGATTTGGAGTTTCGGCTACCGCTGTCGCTCCTCAAAATGGTGTTGCCGTTGGTCCTGTTGCTGAAGAAAAAACGGAATTTACCATTGAACTTGTAAATAGCGGAGAAAAGAAAATAGCGGTTATCAAGGCGGTAAAAGAAGCTTTAACACTCGGTCTTAAGGATGCTAAAGATAAAGTTGATGCCGCTCCTATTATACTTGCTGAAAATATGAAAAAGGAAGAAGCTGAAAATCTTAAAAAAGCTATTGAAGAAGCGGGAGGAAAAGTAAACCTTAAGTAAAAATGTTAAACACCGAGTGTTCAACATTAGTAATCAAAAAACCCTTTTAAAAGGGTTTTTTGATTTTTTCTAATATTTTAGATTCATCCACATCAGTTCTGCCGTATTTAATTGTTTGTTCTTTCATTTTAGGAATTAAGAAATTTGTAGTATGCCACTCAATTTGACTTTCATATTCTACATCACCCGTACTTCTTCTGCTCAAATCTTGATTTTTAAGTTTGCAGAGAAAATACAAAGTTGTCTTTTCTATTTCAACTCCTTTGCTTTTAAAATGACTTTGGATTGATCCTATATAATCAACTAATTTTGCTTCTACTCCAAACTCTTCCATAAGACCACGATGCAAAACATTTTCTAAATATTCATTTGGTTCTATTGTTTTTCTCATTAAAATATAGAAGTCTTCCAGATTTTGTTCTTTCCAATATCCTTTAAAATCAAATTTTTTTGAATCAAAATTCTTGCAACCACTCTTTTCTTTTTTAGTGAAAGAAAACTACTAGACGCTCGGCGTCTAGTAGTTTTTTTAGATTAGTTTTATAAACAAAATGTAGCGATCTATCGCTACAAATAAAATATTACAAAGATAATTTACCCAAAGAACGCAAAAATAGGTGGACTCGATCAATACTTGGAAATAATCAGACAATACTGCTAATATAAATATATGGATATCTTAGAAAAATTATTTGGAGGGGTAGCTAAAGTTAAGTTGATAAAACTGTTTCTACTTAATCCTGAAGCAGTATTTGATGTGTCCGAAGCCGGAGAAAGAGCGAAAGTTTCTCACTCAGTGACCAGAAAGGAGATAACTAATTTGGAAAAAATAAACTTTATTAGAAAAAAAACTTATTCAAAAGAAATAAAAAGACAAAAAAACAGAAAGATGGAAATTTCTCACAAGAGAGTAAATGGTTGGATTTTAGACCAAAAGTTTCCTTATATAGAAGCTATAAAATCTTTTCTTTCAGATGTAAATCCTTTTAATCATAAAGATATTATCAAGAAGATATCTCGTGCTGGCAAAATCCAACTGCTTGTTGTTTCCGGTATTTTTATAAAAAATCTTGATAGCAGAGTTGATTTGTTGGTGGTGGGGGATAATTTAAAGCAAAACCAACTCGGTAATATTGTAAAAACAATTGAGTCTGAGATTGGCAAGGAAATCCGTTATGCGGTATTTGAAACTTCGGAATTTAATTATCGTTACTCAATGTTTGACAAACTTATCCGAGATATTTTGGATTATCCTCATAAAAAAATCATCAATAAATTAAATTTATAGATATCCACATTTTATGTTGCGAATATATTTATATAGTGTATATTCGTGGTGTAATTACTAGTTTTAATAATCAATAAATATATGATAATAAATACTTGGAGCGAGGTTCTTTCTCTCTCATTTAAAAATTTATGGATCGGAGTAGTTGATTTTATACCAAATTTAGTGGTGGCTATAATAATAGTTCTTTTAGGTTGGGGTATAGGAGTTATTTTAGGCAGAGTGGTTTCTCAAATTATAAAAGCTATAAAAATTGATGAAGCTTTGCGTAAAGCTGGAGTTGAAGATTTTCTCAATAAAGGTGGTCTTAATTTGAATTCCGGATCATTTTTAGGAGCTCTTGTTCGTTGGTTTGTAATTCTGGTCTTTTTAATAGGGGCTCTTCAAGTGTTGCATTTATCTCAAGTAACCGTATTTCTAAAAGATATTCTTGATTACTTACCTCAAGTTATTGTAGCTGTTCTTATACTTATCGCCGCCGGTTTGGTTGCTGATGCTATGAAAAAATTAGTACTTTCTTCCGCTATGGCCGCCGAAATTTCTTCTGCCGGATTTTTAGCAACCGTGACTAAATGGGTTATTTGGATTTTTGCAATCTTGGTAGCTCTCTCTCAGCTTGGTATTGCTTCTGGATTTGTTCAAACTATTTTCACCGGTTTAGTGGTCGCCTTTTCATTAGGACTTGGTCTTTCTTTTGGTTTAGGAGGTCAAGAAGCTGCTAGTAGAGTGATTGATAAAATTGGCAAAGAAATCTCAAAAAAATAAAGAATTAAATTATCCGCATATAAATTATATAATAATTTGACAGCTTTTTATAGGTGTGTATACTGAAAGAGCATATGTTTATAAAGTATTTATCAGTGAAGCGTAAAAGAGGATAGAAATCCTCTGGCTTAGTTTTAGCCCGCTTCAAGAGAAGCGGTTTTTAATTTCTGCTTACACGCACAGGTAAAAATTCTATATCTTCCTAAGTTCATTTTAGTGATTTTAGGAAGGTAGAGAAGAAAGATGTGAAAGTTAAGATAGTATTTTGACAAAAGAATACCACTACGACATCGCTTTAAAATATTTTGCAAAGCAAAATATTTTAGGGGTCTTTGTTTGTTGGAAGTGGAGTTCTCTTAAATGAGCGGCAAGCTTATTTTTGAGAAAAACTGCTAAATGAAGATGAAAGTCTCATAAGGCAGGATAAAAATGAAATTAAGTTAAGTGGTTTTTGAATTTCCTAATAGGAAATTCAAGGGCGTATGGTGGATGCCTAGACTAGAAATAGCGATGAAGGACGTGGCGTGGCGGCGATACGCTTCGGGGAGGTGCCTAGCAACCTTTGATCCGGAGATTTCCGAATGGGGAAACCCCCCGACTTTAGTCGGGACCGTGCTTCACTTTCGTTCAGCACTAATTTTCAATTTTCAATTTAAAATTTTCAAATAATTTCTAATTTCCAATGTTTAAAAATTAAGACATTGAAAATTTAATGAAAATTAAAAATTAAAAATTAAAAATTTCGTGACGAGCGGTAGCGAGGCACGGGGCATACCCGGGGAAGTAAAACATTTCAGTACCCGGAGGAAAAGAAACTAATAAGTATTGCGTAAGTAGCGGCGAGCGAAAGCGCAGAAGCCCAAACTGAACACTGAACTTAAATTTCAAAAAAGGTGAGACCTTGAAAATTTTCCAAGGTCTCACCTTAGGATTGAAATTTAAGTTCAGTGTTCAGGGTTGTAAGACGTAAGTGTTATGTTTACATAAGGAAAGTTACAAAATTGTTTGTTAGAAGAAGCTTCTGGAAAGAAGCACCCCAGAGGGTAATAGTCCCGTATTTGAAAACAAATAATCTTTCTTGCTTATGTTCTTGAGTACCTCGAGACACGAAAAGCTCGGGGGAATCTGCCGGAACTAACCGGTAAGGCTAAATATATTTCTAGATCGATAGTGAACTAGTACCGTGAGGGAAAGGTGAAAAGTAGCCCGGTGAGGGCGGTGAAATAGACCTGAAACCATATGCCTACAAGGAGTCAGAGCGGACGCTTGCGTCCGTCATGGCGTGCCTATTGAAGAATGAGCCAACGAGTTAATGTATGTGGCTGCCTAAGTGGAATACCCACTGAGGCCTAGTGAAAGCGAGCGTGAATAGCGCGAAATAATAGTCGTATATATTAGACCCGAAGCCAAGTGAGCTTGCCATGGGCAGGGTGAAGCCTCTCGAAGGAGAGGTGGAGGCCCGAACCGGTTGGTCGTGCGATTCCTTCGGATGACCTGTGGTAAGAAGTGAAAAGCTAATCGAACTTGGTAATAGCTGGTTCTCTCCGAAAGAGCTTTTGGGTTCGCGTCGCGTGTTCCTGTTGGGGGTAGAGCACTGGAAGGTTTAGACAGGGAGCAATCTCGCTAAACCTATCAAACTCCGAATACCAGCAGTTAAAAATGCGGCAGTTAGACGGTGGGGGCTAAGCTCCACTCGTCAAAAAGGAAACAGCCTAGATCTCTATTTAAGGTCCCTAAATTTATGCTAAGTGCGCTTAAGGCGGTGAAATTTCTGTGACAATGAGGAGGTTGGCTTAGAAGCAGCCACCCTTTAAAGAAAGCGTAACAGCTCACTCATTCAGAGATTTTGCGCCGAAGATAATCGGGGCTAAGCATAATACCGAAACTGAGGGTTTGTAAACTTTATTTTCGCAATTTTTAAGGGGAGACCTTTAAGAAATTTCCCAAGGTCTCCCCTTGGGGCGAAAATGAAGTTTGCAAGCGGTAGGAGAGTATTCGCATCCGCTGTGAAGGTAAAGGGGTAACCCATGCTGGAGCGTTGCGAAGTAAGAATGTTGGCACAAGTAACCACAACGCACCTGAAAACGGTGCGCGCCGAAAGACTAAGGTTTCCTTGGCGATGACAATCAGCCAAGGGTTAGTCGGGCCTAAGGGAATGGCGAAAGCCGTACTCGATGGACACACGGTTAATATTCCGTGACTTTTGTATGTTGCGATGGAGAGACGGAGTGCAGTATGTATTGCTCATTATTGGATTTGAGTCGGTATTGTAAGGGTGTCGCATAGGTAAATCCGTGCGACTCTGTTTAATCAGAAATCCAAGCAATATTGAAACCTGGAGATTCGTCAAAGGGGATTTTACAAAGCGCGCTTCCAAGAAAAACTTCTAAGCATAAACATATAAAAACCGTACCGTAAACCGACACAGGTAGTCAGGTCGAGAAGACCAAGGCGAACGAGTGAGATGTCCCCAAGGAACTCGGCAAAAAAGCGGCCGTAACTTCGGAATAAGGCCTGCCCACAGTAATGTGGGCTGCAACAAAAGTATCCCTGGCGACTGTTTATCAAAAACACAGCTCCCTGCGAACTCGTAAGAGGATGTATAGGGGGTGACGCCTGACCAATGCCAGAAGGTTAAACAACGACGTTGTGTGAATCGTAAGATTTGTATGGTGATTGTTGTAAGCCCTGGTGAATGTCGGCAATAACTATAGACACAATTGTAGTTATAAAATCTAGCTATATGCGGGAAACTCTGAGTATCCGTTTGCTACTCGCTATAAATCGAAATAGCAGTAACAATGCAACGGTGCAGACAATCCGCAGGAAAGATTCTGATAAGCAACAAAATAAAAAATGAGTCAAAATTATTCGTGGCTTAAGTCAATTCCTCAAAATATAGGAAATTATATTGCTGGTTTTGTAGATGGAGAAGGAAGCTTCAATGTCTCATTACGAAAAAGGGAAGATCATTCTCTTGGTTGGCAAGTGATATTGACTTTAAATGTTGCTCAGCGCGACAAAACGGTCCTTGCTCTTATGAAGCATCATCTAGGATGTGGAAGATTACAAGAACGTAAAGATGGGGTTTGGTATTATGTAATACAAAATTCTGTCATAATTGAAAAAAGAATAATACCTTTTTTCAAAAAATACCCCTTTCTTTCTTCAAATAAAAAGAAAAATTTCTCAATTTTTTCTCAAATTACAAATATGATCTTCAAAAAAGAGCATTTAAGTAATAAAGGAATGTTAAAAATAATAGAATTGAGAGAAAAATTAAATGAAGGAAAAGGAAGAACAAGAAAATATAATTTAAAAGATTATAAGAATTCTTTATCAGAAAATCCTCAGAGACTATACGCTAGACCGAAACCGAGAAATCGGAATTGGAAGATATAGTCCGATCTCATTGGCGACAATGAGGATTCTAGTGCTACTGCTAGATAATAAATATGGATGAATTGTCCTAAGGTAGCGAAATTCCTTGTCTGGTAATTGAATTGCCAGCTTTGACGGTGACGTCAATGAAAAATTCGGCTAATAACGGTGAAGTCTTAACCCGGAATCTTATTTCAAGGATAAGGTGTTAATGGAAAGATAATATCGTGGGAACTCTATAGTATATAGAGACCCGTAACGACTGATGTTCCCACTAGTTAGTGGTGACAGAGATAGCGTAATGATAGAATTAAGATATGAAAAAACGCTATAATACGCCGACTCTCTTAGGAATATAAAATAAGAGATGAAGATATAGTCTATGCCTTTAGAAATAAAGGGTAAATCGTAATTGTTTGTGATTTGATACACAAACGATGAAGAGACATGAAGTTCAGACGCGCACGAATGGCGTAACGACTGGGGAACTGTCTCGGGGACTCGCTCGGTGAAAATACAGTACCGGTGAAGATGCCGGTTACCTGCAGTTAGACGAAAAGACCCCGGAAGCTTTACTGCAACTTGACATTGAGAATATGTTTTTACTGCGTAGCATAGGTGGGAGACTTTGATGTTTTCTTTTCGGAGAAAGCGGAGTCGTCAGTGAAATACCACTCTGTAATAATATATTTTCTAACCTCGACGGCAAAAACGGCGAGGAACAGTGTCTGGCGGGCAGTTTTAGTGGGGCGCTATCCTTCGGTTAATCATAATTTGTTGAACACTCGGTGTTGAACAAGAGATGGTTGGTCGAATCCGTGGCGCCTCCAGAAGTTTAATCCACTTCAAAATAAATAAAAAAGGGGGACCACAGTAAGTAATTATTGTGAGAAAAGTTAGTAAAATGCTGGGAAATCTCAATGAGACAATCAGCAGGATACACATTATGTGAAATCCTCAGAGACTAAACGCTAACTATCCTGAGATTTATCCAAGGATAATGATATAGTCCGAACTTCATGGTGACATGAAGAGTGCAACAGAAATGATTGCATCACTGAAATGTTGAACACTCGGTGTTGAACATTTTAGTAGTAACAAAATGCCTAAAGAGTAACGGAGGAGCCTATTAAGGTCAGCTAGCCGTGAATGGAAACCATGGCGATAGTGTATAGGCACAAGCTGGCTTAACTGCGAGACGTACATGTCGAGCAGATGCGAAAGCAGAGCTAAGTGATCCTTTGGTTCGTGTTAGATGCGGCCAAAGCTCAACGGATAAAAGCTACTCCGGGGATAACAGGCTGGTTCCGCCTAAGCGTCCAGAGCGACGGCGGAGTTCGGCACCTTAACTCTCAATTAAAAACTGAGAAACATCGGGGTGCCTATCACAGTAATGTGATACAAAAACAATTTGGCTTATAACGGTGAACTCCATATACAAGCCTTATGTCGTAATGATATAATTATAAATATGGACAATACCGTGGGAAGTCTAACTCAATTACAAAAGTCATTTATCATTGGAACTCTTTTAGGAGATGGATATATTCGTCAAATAAAAGGGAGAAAAGATGCATTTCTTGAAGTAAATCATTCAATAATTCAAAAAGAATATGTTGAGTGGAAATATTCAGTCTTAAAAAATTTAACACGAAGTGGTCCAAAATCTCGAAAGGGAAATGGAACAAGAATAGCTTATAGATTTTTTACGAAACAACATCCTGAATTTACTAAAATAATGAATTTATTTTATAAGGATAAAAAGAAATGTATTCCTAATCTAATTTTAGATTCAATGATTTTGGCAGTATGGTTCATGGATGATGGAAGTAGATGTAGTAAAGAGAATGTATATCTTAATACTCAACAATTTTCAAAAAATGATCAATATAAGTTATTAGGATTTTTAGAAAAGATGGGATTAAGTGGAACATTAAATAAAGATAAAAAATATTATAGAATTAGATTTAAAACATCTAGTATTCATAAATTATTTAAGATAATTAAAAAACATATTATTCCTTCCATGAAATATAAAATTGGGTTATGACCCTGTAGAGACTTTCCGCTTAATGCGGAGGAGTGAGAGTATAAACTCTTGCTAATACGCCGAACCCCTTCTAAATATAAAAATATTTATTAGGGTGAAGATATAGTCCGATCCTCCTGGTAACAGGAGAAAAATACGATAGCGATGTCGGCTCAACTTATCCTGGGGGTGGAGAAGCTCCCAAGGGTATGGCTGTTCGCCATTTAAAAAGTTACGCGAGCTGGGTTCAGACCGTGGAATTACAAAACGAAAGTATAATTTCGTCAAGTTTGGTAATTGCACAGTCTGAATCCTTAGAGGAAAATCCGCCAGTTGGCGGAAACTGTTATAAATTTTTTCGTTTTGAAAATTATTAAAATTCTCAAGATTTTGATAATTAAGAATAGTAGAACCAATCAAATCACGGCGGTCACGTAAAATTTGTTAACGCAAATCATGTGATGAAGTTGACTTATATCGGTGAAATCCAATTTGGACAACACCGAGGGAAGTTTTGTTTTGTAAGAGGAGGAGGACTATAGTAAGGGCACACTTTAATTAGTGTGTAATGAGCCAGAGTAATTCTGGGTATGCTCTCCTAGGGTAATCCTACTCCTCATTCTCTTACAAAACAAAACACCCGTAGAGACTAAACGTCAACTATTCCAAATGAAAGTTTGGAAGAAAGTTATAGTCCATTGCCACAAGTAATTGTGGGTAACAAGCGTGAGACAGGTTGGTCTCCTATCTACTGTAGGCGTTGATTCTTGAGGGGATTTGATTCTAGTACGAGAGGACCGAATTGAACTGACCTCTGGTCTGCCTGCTGTTCTGCCAAGAGCATCGCAGGGTAGCTAAGTCGGGAATGGATAACCTCTGAAAGCATATAAGAGGGAAGCCAACCCCAAGATTAGGAATCGTTAAGGATCGTGAGAGATGATCACGTTGATAGGCGCTAGGTGTAAGTACAGTAATGTATTAAGCCGAGGCGTACTAATTTCCGATCTTATTAGGAAATTCGGAAATCCACACATTTAATTTCATTTTGAAAATTTTTATTTCAAATACTTTTATCCTGCCTTATGGGACTATCTTAATTAGATTGTTCTTTAGATTGAATATTTAGTTCTGGTGATTTGTCGCAGAGGTCACACCCGTTCTCATTCCGAACACGGAAGTTAAGCTCTGTTGAGGCGATGATACTCTTTCAGGGGAAAGTAGCTAGTCGCCAGAACTAAGTTTTTAATTATAAAATATTTTACTAATTTTTAATTTTAAGGAAATGTTGCCACCATCACGTCAGGATGGTGGCAACAGGTTGGCCCTAATTGCATAGGGCTTTGCCAATTTGTATGCCGAGACCGAGAGTTACGGCAAGAACAAAAACAGCAAGCTCTACATAAATCACCTTAATAGAGTGGCGGATGCTGTTGCAGTCGGCGGTAATTCTTTCCGCAAGTTCTACAAACTCACGACGTGGGAGTAACATGATTCCACCTCCATTACAATTATATCATATCTAATTTACCTTTATACTTTATACATAATACTTTATACTATTTATATGAGCAACTGGGCATCTCGCAGAAAAAGCATTTATCTGGGGGTGATGGTTTTAATACTATCAACTATCTCTTTTGCTATCTTTTGGAAATTTTGGTATCAGGCTCCATCTTGTTTTGATAAAGTAAAAAATGGAGATGAAAACGGTGTTGATTGTGGAGGTTCATGTTCCCTTATATGTGACAGCAGTGTTATCAAACCGATTGTTAAGTGGGACCCTCAATTATTTGAAGTTTTGCCGGGAGTTTGGAGTGCTCTTGTTTATGTGGAAAATGCGAATCTGAATGTGGATGCCACTTACGCGCCTTACACCTTTACCATCTACGATAAAAATAATAAAATTTTGGAAGAAAGAAAAGGAGCTACCATCTTGCCAAAAAACAAAACAGTCGGTATTTTTGAAGGTTCAATTAGAATCAAAGATAAAACCAAACCGCGACGAGCAGTATTTGAGCTTAGCGATAATATAGTTTGGAAAAAAGATAATAAAGTGGGAAAAGACATAACGGTAACTCATAGTCCACTTTTAAATTTGGCAAGCACTCCCAGAGTAAAAGCTAATATTAAAAATAATAGTACTGAAAATATCAAAAATATTGAATTGGTAATCGCCATTTTTGACGGGTCTGATAATGTCATCGCCGCTTCTAGGACATTTGTGGAAGATCTGAAACAAAATGAAAATACCAATGTGATTTTCACTTGGCCAAAATCTTTTAATCTCGGTTCTAAAGTATGCCAGTCGCCTTCGGATGTGGCGTTACTTTTAGATAGATCTGGTTCAATGGCCTCTCTTGCCACTAAACCGCCTGAGCCTCTTTTCGCCGCTAAAGAGGCGGCTAATTTTTTTGTAGAACAACTGACTCCCAAAGATAAAGTCAGCCTTGTTTCTTTCGCTGCCAAAGCCGAAAATCCGATAGATTTAAACCTTACTAATAATTTTAATTCTGCCAGCCAAGCCATTAAAACTGTAAATATTGAACAAGGAGGCGTTCAATATACTAATATTTTTGACGCTATCCATAGTGCTTGGCAAGAATTAATTTCCGCCAGAGCTAAAGATAAATCTTCAAAAATAATTATACTTCTAACCGATGGTAGAGCCAATAATCCTAAAAACCCGAAAGGAGATACCGAAGCAGACGATATAAAATATGCGGAAAGTAAAGCCATTAAAGAGGCTTTGAACGCCAAAAAAGATGGTATTGTTATTTACACTATAGGTCTGGGTGACAAAATTAATGAATCTTTTTTGAAAACTATCGCTTCTAAAGAGAATAATTATTTTTTCGCTCCATCTGCTCTCAACTTGAAAACTATTTATAAAAATATATCATCTAATATTTGCAAAGAAATTCCTGCTAGGATAGAAATAAACTACAAAATATTTGGTTCTTCAATTTAAAATGATTAGAGCTTTCTTTAAAAAAATTGATTATTCATTTGATTGGTTGCTTTTCGGAGCGATATTTTTTATAGCGGTAGCCGGTATTTTGACTATGAACTCTTTTGCTGATGAAGGAGTTTTATTTATAAGGCAAATTATATGGTTAATTATTTCAATTTTTGCCTTATTTACAGCCAGTCTTATTGATTGGAGCTTTTTACGCCGAAGCGGTGTTATCTTAACTCTTTTTATTATTTCTTGTTTTGTATTGTTATACTTGTTTATTGCTGGGTCTGTTTTTAAAGGAGCTCAGAGTTGGTTTGATTTTGGTGCTTTCGCTTTTCAACCTGTTGATTTTGTTAAAATAGTTTTAATTATTATTCTAGCCAAATATTTTTCCAGAAGACATATAGAAATTGCCAATATCAGACATATTTTAATCTCCGGATTTTATACTTTTATACTTTTTGTTTTGGTTTTGCTACAACCTGATTTTGGTTCGGCTATAATAATATTTTTTATATGGTTGGCTATGGTTTTAGTTTCCGGCATATCAAAAAAACATTTATTGGCGGTGTTTTTTTCCGGACTTATAGTTTTTGGCGGATTGTGGTTTTTTGTTTTTAAAGACTATCAAAAGACTAGAATTTTTTCTTTCATCAATCCTCTAACTGACCTTTCCGGTGCCGGTTATAATGCTTATCAATCTACTATTGCGGTGGGTTCTGGAGAAATTTTAGGCAAGGGAGTCGGTCTCGGTAGCCAATCAAAGTTAAAATTTTTACCTGAATATGAGACAGATTTTATCTTTGCCGCTTTTGCGGAAGAGTGGGGTTTTGTCGGAGTGCTTGTTCTTTTTGGCTTGTATGGAATAGTTTTTTGGAGGATTATAGATATATCAAAAAAAGGGGCCACTAATTTTGAAACTTTATATGGTTTGGGATTGGCTTCAATATTTCTTACTCATTTTATTATTCATGTTGGTATGAATATTGGTCTTTTGCCGGTTACCGGTATCACTATGCCTTTTATGAGTTATGGTGGAAGCCATTTATTAGCGGAATTTTTGGGTATTGGTATTCTTTTGGGTCAACGTTCTTATTCCAGAGTTACCAATAAGGAAAATATTAAAAATGAAATTATTGGTATAGCTTGATAGTTTCTTTTAACATTTTTTTCAAAGAAAAAAATCTGGAAACTGTATTTTTTATTTTTCTGCCAAATTCTTCTTGTTTATCTTTATGATCTAAAAGATACAAAATCGCTTCGGCTATTTCTTTCGGATTTTGAGGAGGGACTAAAATGCCATTTTGCATATCATTTATTATTTCCGGTATGCCACCAACATTGGTCGCGATAATAGGCATTCCTGCCACGCCGGCTTCAAGTATGGCGTAAGGAAAAGCTTCGGTGCGAGAAGGCAATAAAAATATATTGTTAGCTGATAAAAGTTTTTTAACATCAGGTATAAAACCAAGCAATTTGATTATTCTTGAAATACCCATATTTGTAGCCATTTTTTCAAGATTTTCTCTTTCTTCGCCAGCACCGACAATATAATAAATTATTTTATTTTGTATTTCTTTTGGCAAAAGTGATATGGCTTGAAAGGCGATATCAATCCCTTTATTTTTATGAAGTTCGGCAATGGAAAAAATTATTGTTTTATTTTTTCCTTTTAATAATTTATTATCTGTTGGTGAGCTGATTAAATCAGACAAAGCGATACCATTGTAAATAACTTTTATTTTATTTTTTATAAAAGGAAAAATTTTCATATCTTTTTTAGCTTTTTTTGATACGGCAATTGTTTGGTCGCAAATGAGAATAGTTAAATAATGAGCCAAATAATATATTAACTTAGAAAAAGTAGCCCTATCTTTTTCATTAAAAGCCCAACCATGAACGGTAAATATAAAATGGATTTTGAATTTTGAATTTTGAATTATGAAAAAGAATTTAAAATATAAAGAAGCTAGAGTTCCTAAAAAACCGATTTTAGAAGAATTTAAATGAACCATATTTGGCTTTTCTTCCTTTATTATTTTTATCAAATTTTTAAGAACCTTAAAATCATTGGCGAAATTTATTTCTCTACCTAAATTTCCAATCTTTATAACTCTAACTCCTTTTTCATTTAAAAGACGCTGAAGAGTGTCTCCGTCTTGGTCACCACAGGTTACCACTGTCTCAAATTTATCTTTTGGCAAACCTGTTGCCAAATCATAAACATATCTCTGGGCTCCTTTGGTTATTACATATAGAATTTTCTTTTTTTGTGAATTATTTATTGACATAAAATTTGAATTTGTTATACTCGTATCTACAAGTGCCTTCGGGCTTGCCCCTGCAAAGGGGAGACAAGAATCATAAAAGTCGTCAGAAAAGTTTTCTGACGGCTTTTATGATTCTATTAAAAACTCTTTCATAATTCTCTGGTGTGATATAACTTATTTTTGTTATCATTATGAATTATTTTTTTATTTTTGTTCCAACTGTCAAAATCCTTTTTCATTATGAGCATTCTCTCACAATTTGACTTAAAAATCAATATGTGATTAAATTCGGATGAAAGTTTAAAGTAAATCCACTATAATCTAATCAATGATTTTATCGCGTAAAAAAGAGGCTCTTATATTGTTTTTAGGAGATATACTACTTCTGTATTTATCTCTTTATTTAATGCTCGCTTTTAGATATTTGGAATGGCCGACAGACAAAAATTTAGGACTTCATTTTTGGCCCTTTACCATAATAATCAGTGTCTGGCTTTTAGTATTTTTTATTGCCGGACTTTATGAAAAACATACTCTAATATTAAAAAGCCGTCTACCAAGTATGGTTCTAAATGCTCAAATAGCAAACAGTTTTATTGCTGTCCTCTTTTTTTATTTTATCCCTTATTTTGGAATTGCTCCAAAAACCAATCTTTTTATATTTTTAGTAATTTCATCGGTCTTCGTTCTTCTGTGGAGAATATATGGTGATAGGATTTTTCATCCTTCAGTAAAACAAAAAGGGATTATTGTAGGAAGTGGTCTGGAAATGAAAGAGCTCATTGAAGAAGTAAATAATAATCCTAGATACGGGTTAGAGTTTGTTTCTTCTGTAGATCTTGATGATATTGAAGAAATGGATTTTCAGGAGGAAATACTTTCAAGAATTTATTCTGAAGATATTCAAATTATCGCTATTGACCTTAAAAACGAAAAAGTAGAACCAATATTACCGCATTTATATAATCTTATTTTTTCTAGAGTGAAATTCATAGATATGTATAAAATTTATGAAGATATTTTTAATTCAGTGCCGTTATCCTTAGTTCGCTATAATTGGTTTTTGGAAAATATTTCAACTGAATCCAGAGTAACTTATGATACTTTAAAACGAATAATGGATATAATCCTATCTTTTGTTATAGGTGTAATTTCTTTGATTATTTATCCGTTTGTAGCTTTGGCTATAAAAATAGATGATGGAGGAAAGATTTTCTTTTATCAAGAAAGAGTGGGTAAAAATAATAAAATAATAAAAATATGGAAATTTAGAAGTATGTCGGAGCAGAACGGAGATACCGAACACAATGAAATGAAAATAACTAAAGTTGGAAAAATAATACGAAAATTAAGAATAGATGAATTGCCTCAATTATGGACTGTTTTAAATGGGGGAGTATCAATGATTGGTCCCAGACCGGAAATACCTTCTTTGGTAAAACATTATGAAGATAAAATTTCTTACTATAATATTCGCCACTTGATAAAACCCGGTCTTTCCGGTTGGGCACAACTCTATCATACCGATCCGCCCAAAGTGAGTGCGGATGATGAAAAAACTCGTCGTAAACTTTCGTATGACCTTTATTATATTAAAAATCGTTCTTTTATACTTGATTTAAAAATAGCCCTCAAGACAATCAAGATTCTTTTATCTAAAAGTGGCATCTAAAATTCTAAGGCCTCCCCTTAGGAAATTGGTTGTGTTTATTTTTGATTTCGTATAATATACATTTTATATGGCTAGATATAGATTTTGGGCAATAATAATTATTGTGGCGGCGATAGCGGTCGGTTTTTTTGTTTGGAATAGTCAAAAAAATCCTAATTCAAATTATAGATTCAAACTAGGACTTGATCTTTCTAGCGGTTCTCATTTGGTTTATAAAGCTGATATTTCTAAAATTAATAGCACTGAAGTTTCTTCCGCTATGCAGTCTCTGCGGGATGTGATAGAAAGACGCATCAATCTTTTCGGAGTATCGGAACCAATCGTCCAAGTGGAGGAAGGCGGTATATTTGGAAATAGCAAAGAACAAAGATTGATAGTTGAGTTGCCTGGGGTGACAGATGTAAAGGAAGCTGTCAAAAAAATAGGACAAACTCCGACTCTGGAATTCAAACTTTTATCCAAAGAAGCTCAAAATAAAATAAATGCGGAAGGAGATGCTCAAAATACTCTAAATGCTCCAAATATGTTTTCCGATACCGGTTTAACAGGTAGAATGCTTCAAAAAGCTAGTATTCAATTTGATCAAAATCTCGGCAACAAACCAATTATCGGTTTGAAATTTAATAAAGAAGGATCAAACCTTTTCGCTAAAATTACCAAAGAAAATGTTGGGGATGTTTTGGGTATTTTTCTGGATGGCAAACTTATAGAGGCACCTTCTATTAGAGAAGAAATAACAGGTGGTCAAGCGGTTATTACTGGAGATTTTACTCCAGAGGAAGCTAAACAAGTAGTTCGCGATCTAAACTATGGAGCTTTGCCAATGCCTATATCTCTTTTAAGCACAGAAACCATTGGAGCCACTTTGAGTAGCAGAGCAATCAATGCTGGTGTTAAAGCCGGTTTCTACGCTTTTTTTGTGGTCGCTCTTTTTCTAATTGCTTGGTATCGTTTTCAGGGCTTTGTGGCTGTTTTGGCTTTGGTTATTTATACTATTATAAATCTCGCTTTGTTTAAGTTAATACCGGTTACTTTGACAGCTGCTGGTATAGCTGGTTTTATCCTCTCTATCGGTATGGCAGTGGATGCCAATATCCTAATTTTTGAAAGAACTAAAGAAGAATTGAAAAGAGGTAAAAATAAATATGATGCTTTGAAAGAAGGTTTCCATCGAGCTTGGAGTTCTATTCGCGATTCAAATCTTTCAAGTATTATCACGGCTATTATCTTGTATTATTTCGCTTCTACGCCAGTTATCAAAGGTTTTGCTTTGGTGTTTTTGATTGGCGTTTTAGTTTCAATGTTTTCCGCTGTTACTGCTTCTCGCACTATTTTGTTCGCTATTAGCAAAGATAATCTCGTTTCATCTTCTTCTCAAAAAGAAGAGGAAAGAAAATAAAAACTATGTTTGTCGTTAAATACAAAAAAATATTTTATTCTATCTCGGCTATTTTAGTAGTTGGTTCCATATTTTCAATTTTGTTTTGGGGTTTGCGGCCAAGTATTGATTTCGTTGGAGGTAGTTTAATCAATGTTTCTTTTAATGAAAATAAACCAAGCGTAACAGAAGTAAAACAAGTTCTAAACAAGCTTGATTTTAAAGATACTTCAATCAGAACTTCTGGCGGTGGTTTTATTTTAAGATTAAAAGAAATATCGCCGGCCGAAAAAGATACTATTTTAACAGCTCTTTCTTTGGGAGGAAAATATTCTCCAGTGGAGAAAACCTTTAGCAGTATTGGTCCGATTTTAGGCAAAGAAGCTTTGCAAAAGTCTTGGATATCAATATTTTTAGTGCTTTTAGCGATAGTTTTATTTGTCGCTTTCGTTTTTAGGAAAGTTTCCAAACCTATTTCATCTTGGGTTTATGGATTAGTTACTATTCTGGCTCTGAGCCACGATGTTTTGATACCGACCGGAATTTTCGCTTTGCTCGGACATTTTTATGGATTTGAAGTTGACTCTTTTTGTAACCGCTTTGCTTGTGATACTCGGTTTCTCGGTTCATGATACCATTGTTGTTTTTGATAGAATTAGAGAAAATTTGCAAAAAAACGAAAAAAATAAAGAGGATAAAGATTTTAAAACAATAGTTGGTAATAGTATAAGACAAACTTTTGTTCGGTCTATCAATACTTCTTTAACCACTCTGTTTGCGATTTTTATACTTTATCTTTTGGGACCAGAGGCTATCAGACATTTTTCTTTAGCACTTCTTATTGGCATAACCGCTGGAACTTATTCTTCTATCTTTATTGGTTCTCCTCTTTTGGTAACTATTAATAATTGGAGAAATAAATAACTAGCTCTTTTTAAAACAACTTTTTTAAAACAAAATTCTTCTTGGTTTTTTTTGCTTTTACCTTTATACTATATTTTATGTACAAAAATAATTTTTATATTTCATTTGGCGTTTGGATTACCATCATCCCTTTTTTAGGTATTCCGGGAACTTGGAGAAATACTCTGGTTTTTGTTTCCGGTATATTTTTTATATTAGTTTCTGTCGGACCGATTATTTTAGAAAAGTTACAGCCAAAAATAGAAACAGAAATTGAAAAAGAAATATGAAAAAAATTGGAGGCATTTTTAGTATTTTTATCGGCGGAACAGCGCTACTTTTTTTCGCTTATTCTTTTACTCTTTCTTCTCAATCTTTATACAAAGGTTCAGTGGCGACTGACGCTTCAAAAATAATAAAAGAAAAAAAAGTAGAACATCTCAAAACCCCTAAACCTTTAAAGGGTATTTATATGACTCAATGTGTTGCTGCTACTCCTTCATTTAGAAAAAAATTAGTAAAATTGATAGGAGAAACAGAACTTAATGCTGTAATTATTGACATTAAAGATTATACCGGCACCGTTTCTTTTAAAACCGGCAATCCAAAAATAGATAATTTAGAATCAACCGGCAAAGGTTGCAAAGTTTCCGATATGAAAAAATTTATAGAAGAGCTACATAACAAAAATATTTATGTCATAGGAAGAATAACAGTTTTTCAAGATCCACTTTATGTTAAAGCTCACCCCGAGTTGGCAGTCAAAAGAAAAAGCGATGGTGGTGTTTGGAAAGACAGGAAAGGAATCTCTTTTATAGATGTCGGTGCCAAACCTTTTTGGAGTTATATCGTTTCCATCGCCAAATCTTCTTACGCTATAGGTTTTGATGAAGTTAATTTTGACTATATTCGTTTTCCATCAGACGGCAATATGAAAGATATTTATTATACTTATACCGGCACTACCGCCAAAAAAGAAATGTTGCGACAATTTTTTGAATACTTGAATACTAATCTCGCTAACACGGGAGTGGTTACTTCGGCTGATCTTTTTGGTATGACCACCACTAATACTGATGATTTAAATGTTGGACAAATATTGGAATACGCTTTAATGAATTTTGATTATGTTTCTCCAATGGTTTATCCGTCACATTACCCCGCTTTCTTTAACGGTTGGCCCAACCCCAATAAAGTGCCTTATAAGATAGTGAAGTTTAGTCTGGATGCGGCAGTAGCCAGAACCAAATTTTTATACACTGAAATTTCCACCACTACCATAACAAAACTTCCGGATGGAAATCTTGTTACTCGTCCGCCTGATTATTATTTAATGAAAAGAATAAATCCTCTCCAACTCCGTCCTTGGCTTCAAGATAATGATTATCCGGTGCATTATACCCCTCAAATGGTTCGTGCACAAATTCGGGCTACTTATGACGCCGGACTTACTTCTTGGATGCTGTGGGATGCGGCTAATACTTACACCAGAGCCGCACTCTTGAAAAATTAACTCATCCATAAGGTCTTATAATTAATAAAAACAAAAACATACTGTTCCTGTGTTAGGTCATCAAGGATAAGGCTCTTGGAACAGTAGTTTTTGTTTTTCTAACTTTCTCTTGTAGTAAGAGAGAGTGGGATGAGTTATAATAAACAAAATGAATCCTGAAGATAAAATCACATATTTTGCCGAAACCGACGCACGCAACGAACGAGTGAAATTTGGCATTAAAGCTAAAGATAGATTGAGGCATATTTACTCTATCGGTAAAACCGGTATGGGTAAATCAACTATGCTTGAAAATATGGCTATCCAAGATATTCAAAATGGCGAAGGTTTAGCTTTCTTAGATCCTCATGGTAAGACAGCTGATTTGTTGCTTGATTATATTCCAGAGCATCGTATAAAAGATGTGGTTTATTTTGCTCCTTTTGATACAGAACATCCTATTTCATTTAATGTAATGGAGGATGTGGGAGTTGAAAGAAGGCATTTAGTGGTTTCCGGTCTTATGAGTGCTTTTGAAAAAATATGGGTGGACGCTTGGAGCGCTAGAATGGCTTATATTTTACAAAATACTTTAGCGGCTTTGCTTGAATATCCAGGCGCCACTATGCTTGGCATAAACAGAATGTTTTCTGATAAAATTTATAGACAAAAAGTAGTTGATAATGTAAGCGATCCCACAGTCAAATCTTTTTGGGTTGATGAATTTGCCAAATATACCGACAGATACGCACAAGAAGCCACTCCGGCTATTCAAAATAAAGTCGGTCAATTTACCTCCAACCCTTTAATTAGAAATATTATTGGTCAACCCAAATCTTCTTTTGATATTAGAAAAATAATGGATGAAAAAAAGATTTTGATTGTTAATTTATCAAAAGGTTTGGTGGGAGAAAATAACGCCAATTTACTAGGTTCAATGATTGTGACTAAAATATATCTGGCGGCTATGTCCAGAGCGGATACTGACCCCAAAGAACTTGAAAAGTTGCCAAACTTTTATTTGTATGTGGACGAATTTCAATCTTTTGCCAACAAAAGTTTCGCTGATATTTTATCCGAAGCTAGAAAATACAAACTAAGTCTCAATATTACTCATCAATATATTGAACAAATGGCGGAGGAAGTAAGAGCGGCGGTTTTTGGCAATGTTGGCACTATGATTACTTTTCGAGTCGGTTCGTTTGACGCAGAGATTTTAGAGAAAGAATTCGCTCCAGTCTTTACTATGGAAGACATTGTTAATCTGGGATTTGTTCAAATTTATTTAAAATTGATGATAGACGGAGTAGCTTCCCAACCATTTTCAGCTACCACTTTAGCGCCGTTTCCAAAATCGGAAATCTCTTTTAGAGATAAAGTGTTAGAAGCGTCTAGAAGTAATTATACTCGTCCAAAAGCGGAAGTGGAAAAATTGATAAAAGAATGGCATCTACCCGAACAGAAAAATAGGACGCAAGATATAAAGTATGAAATGCGAGAAGGGCAAAAAAAAGAAACAAAAACAGAACAACCTAAACCTAAAGAGAAGAAAGTAGAACCAAAAATTGAAAATAAAGAATCTAAAAATAATATTTTAGCGGAAGCTTTGCAGGAAGCCTTAAAAACTGAAAATAATACAGATAAAAAAATAAAAACCGCCTCATTGGAAGAATTGAAACATAAAAATAGAAGTAAAAATAAAGAACCTTCAAAAGAAAATATAAACGCTTTAAAAGAAGCGCTAAATAAAATAGCAAGTAGTAAGCAACAAACAGTTAGAGAAGAAGAAAAAACAAAAAAACCTACTCTTACTAAAGAATTTAGTGAAAAAAAGGAAGTTCCAGAGGATATTTTGAGAAAAATATTGAAAGGGGAGAATTAGGTTCTCATATGGCTAAAAACAACGATTTTTGATACTATTTAAAGATGGAAAAGTCATCAAAAATTCTTATATTTTCCACTTCATACTACCCATTTGTAGGAGGGGCAGAGGTGGCGATTAAGGAAATTACCGATAGAATTTCTGATGCTAGATTTGATTTAATTACAGGCAGATATGACCGTAAAGTATCTTTAGAGGAAAAAATTGGTAATGTGAATATTTACAGATTAGGTGTCGGTATTCCATTATTAGATAAATTGCTTTTGCCGTTTTGGGGAGCGATAAAAACTATTTCCCTTAATAGAAAAAATAATTATCATAGTTTTTGGTGTCTAATGGTCACTTTTGCGAGCGGGGCGGCATATATTGCAAATATTTTAAACGGGAAAAAAATACCAATAATATTAACTTTACAAGAAGGGGATTCGGAAGAACATTTCAGAAAACATTGGTTTGGTCTTATAAATTTATCTTGGAGGTTGGCGCTTAAAAATACACAGACTTTAACCGTTATTAGCTCATATCTCGCAAATCGTGCCAGAAAATTCGGATATAAGGGAGAAATTAAGATTATTCCCAATGGAGTGGATATCAACAAATTTTCAATTTTCAATTTTCAATTTTCAAACAAAGAGAAAGAAAAAATAAGAAACGAAGTTGGTTTCGGTAGAAATGATATTGTATTAGTAACTTCTTCTCGTTTGGTGAAAAAAAACGGAATTGAAGATGTTATCAAAGCTCTTCCAAAATTGCCGGAAAATATTAAATTTGTGATTTTTGGAGAAGGAAAATTAGAAAATAAATTAAAAAAACTTGCTAAAGATTTAAATGTTTCAAAAAGAATTTTCTTTAAAGGATATGTTGGACACTCGGTGTTGAACAAATATTTAAAAGTTTGTGATATTTTTGTTCGTCCTTCTTTGTCAGAAGGGATGGGGAACTCTTTTATAGAAGCTATGGCTGTTAAAATACCAGTGATTGCTACTCCAGTTGGAGGTATTGTTGATTTTTTGCATGATGCTAGCCCGAATAGCGAAGCTGGGCGGGGACAGACCGGTTATTTTTGTAAATCTCAAAATTCAGAAAGTGTGGCTGAAACAGTAAATAAAGTTTTAAATGACCCAAAAAAAGAAAAAGTTGTAGAAAATGCTTATAATATGGTGATTGAAAAATATGATTGGAATTTGATTTCAAAACAAATGTCAGAAGTTTTTGATAAACATATAAAATCATGAAAAATAAAATAAAAATACTCGTTACGACTGGAGTATATCCTCCGGAAATAGGTGGGCCGGCTACCTATACGGTTTTGCTAGAAAAAGAAATGCCCAAGTATAATATTGATGTTTCTGTGCTACCTTTTAGGGTAGTTAGATTTTTACCTAAAATATTTAGACATTTTATTTTTTTCTGTAGAGTATTTAATTTAAGTAGAAAAACAGATCTTTTGTATACTCAAGACCCAGTGAGTGTCGGTTTCCCCACTATGCTGGTTGCTAAAATCTTGGGTAAACCTTTTCTTATTCGTGTAGCTGGAGATTATGCTTGGGAACAGGCAATACAGAGATTTGCTGTTAGGGATAGTATAAACGATTTTCAAAATAAAAAGTATGGATTATATGTTGAGGTTATAAGATTGATTCAAAAAATTACTACAAGAATGGCGGATAAAGTTATTACTCCGAGCAAATATTTCCGTGATCTTGTAGCGGATTGGAATCCCAAAAAGAATAATGTTATTACTATATACAATGGAATAAAATTTCCGAATATTCCAGATAATAATAAAGCTTTTGAATCTAAAACTATTATTTCTGCTGGTCGTTTAGTACCATGGAAAGGATTTGATATTTTAATAGAAATAATGAAAGAACTACCAGATTGGAAACTTTTTATTGCTGGTGATGGACCAGATAGTGTAAAACTTTCGAAATTAATAAAAGATTTAAATTTAAATGATAGAGTTTTTCTTTTGGGAAAAATGGATAGAAAAAATCTGTTTAATAAAATGCAAAAATGTGAAATTTTCGTCTTGAACACTTCTTTTGAAAGTTTTTCTTTTCAAATTGTTGAAGCAATGTTTATTGGTGTTCCGGTTATTTCTACTAATATAGGTAATATAAATGAGATAATAAATCATAATGAAGATGGTTTACTTGTTAATCCAAATGATAAATCTGAAATAATAAAAGCTATAAAAAAACTATCAGATTTTACTGTTAGAACTAAAATAATCACAAATGCCAGAGAAAAATCCAGATATTTTTCTATAGAAAAAACAGTTATGAAAACAGCTGAAATTATTGGTTCCTTGATTAAAAATAAAAAAATATGAATTCTGTGATGTTTATAAAGGTCGTATTATTTAATAATTATTTATTTAATTATCCACTGTGCATTAGGCGATGGCAGGCGGGTTTCTAACAGGATGAAAATAATCTCCATAGGCACAGATAGAAAAATATTTGAAGAAAACTCTGCTGTAAAAAAGAGGCAAATTGAATATGGAAAATATTTTGATGAACTTTATATTATTGTTTTCTCGTTAAAAAATCAAAATTTGAAATCATATAAGTTATCCAATAATGTTTGGGCTTATCCGACAAATTCCAAAAATAAATTATTGTATATCTGGGACGCTTTTAAAATTTCCAAAAATTTGATTTCTATTTTTAGTAAAAAAAATAAAAATTTTAAAAACAATATAATTATTTCAACTCAAGATCCTTTTGAGACCGGTCTTGTAGGCACTTTTGTTAAGTTATTTTTTGACCTGCCTCTATACACGCAAGTCCATACAGATTTCAGGCATAAATATTTTGTAGAATCTTCTGTTTTAAATAAAATCCGTTTTATGATGGCCGAATTTGTTTTAAAATATTCTAATAGGGTGAGGGTAGTATCAGAAAGAATTAAAAATGGAATAGAATCTTTCTCTAAAAATATTGATGTTTTACCGATAAGGGCTGAAGTCTCCCAAAGGGAACCCTTTAAAAATTTTCCTAAAGGTTCCACCTGGGAAGTTGAAAAACCTTTTTCTTTTACTTTGATTATGGTTTGTAGATTAGAAAAAGAAAAAAATATAGAAACAGTATTGAAAGCTATAAAAAAACTTGATAATAAAAATTTAGGTCTTTGTATTGTGGGAGATGGTGGAGAGAGGAAAAATCTTGAAAATATGGTTCAAAATATGGGTATTTTAGATAAAGTAATTTTTGTAGGGTGGCAGGATGATTTGGTCCCATATTACAAAATGGCGGATGCTTTTATTTCTAGCTCTTTATATGAAGGTTATGGGGTTTCAACAATGGAAGCGGCTTCTTTTGAAAAACCTTTAATTCTTTCAGATACGGGAATTGCCGGAGAAATTTTTAAAGAAAATGCATCCGTAGACGGAAATAATTATGGAAGTGCTTTTATTTGCGATGCTAAAGATATAAATTGTTTTACTCAAAATATTTTAAAAATTTCTGAAGATGAAGCCTTAAGACAAAGGATGGGGCAATCTGCAAAAATAGTTGCAGATAACTATTTGAATTTACAAAATAATTATTTTGAAAAATATGCAAATTCTATTAAAAATACTGCCACTAATTTTAAAAAGAGGAATTTTATATTGAGAATTATTAAATTCAAAAAGATTCTTTGGAATTCAATTATTCTTTTACGTTATTTTATTTGCGGTCTTACTGCAGCAACTTTTAATATTGGACTACTTTATGTCTTTACAGATATTGTTGGTATTTGGTATCTGTATTCTTCTATCTTGGCTTTTTTGGCGGCTCTTATTGTCAGTTTTATTTTGCAAAAGTTTGTGGTTTTTAAAGATTTAAAAACTGACGGGATACATAAACAATTTTCAAAGTTTTCTATAGTAGCTGTTTTAGGAGTAATCACTAATACTGTTATAATATTTATTTGTGTAGATGTTTTTGGTATTTGGTATATTTTTTCTCAAATTATAGCTGGTTTTTTTGTAATGATTCAAAATTTTATCCTTTATAAATTTTTTATTTTTAATAGGAAATAAAATAATATATCAGTTACGCACTCTAATTCATGTGCTAATATCAGACTCAATCGTCAATTGTGAATTTATTTAGTCATAATTATTTTTTAGAATGTTGCCTATTATACGCCTCAACAATTTTTTGCACTAATTCTGTTGGTTTTACTTCGTATTTTTCAAATTTTTTTATATTTTCATCTTTCAAGTGCAACTGTCCCTCTCCTATATTTCCTCTGTGTTGTCCTTTTGAGTAATACTTATTTTTTGCAACTTCTTTTGAAGCCAAAACCCAATATTTAATAGTATCCCTCCAAACACCAACCCAAACAAACACATCGCAACATTTTAGTTTTACTTGCTGAAAATTCATATCAAAAGGAAGTTTTGATTCCCACGATAACGCTTTTACATATAAAGGTTCTCTGCTGTTAAAATCAACCGCTCTTGACGCTTTTACCTCTATTCTTATTTTTTCTTTGTTCGGTAATTCGTATAAAAAATCATATTCTCCCGAATATGTCGGATCTAACTTTTTTGTTGGCTTAATGAGACCAGGTGCAAGTTCTTTTAAATGACCTTGTGCCCATTGCTCACCAAAACCTCTTGGAGCTGAAATTTCAAAAATATAAAGATACATATTTCTAGCAACATATTCATCACGAATTTCTAAATATTCATCAAGAGTTATTTTATGGAGTCCCAATAATGTTGAAATGATGTACTCATATTCATTGAAAGGATAAACGGAAATCAAATTTTCCAATCTATTTTTCAATGAGTTATCATCATTTTTTGATAATGATTTAATAATATCCTCTAATTTTTTCTTTAGTATTTCCATAATGTTATTTTAAAAAATTTATAGTATGTTTAATTTCTTTTTCAGAAAAATCAAACTGCTTAAAAATATAATTATCAAGTTTTTGAAAACTATCTTTTTCTTGAATAATCTCATCAACCAAAAAACAAATTTTTTCAAAAGTTTTTTTATTCCAAAAAGGTAATGGTATTTGTTCAATATGGCTTCGCAAAACTTTAATGCTTGAAAATTTCTTTTGAAAAATAAACTGATACAAAGATGAGTTAAATAATCCTGCAATAACTTTAATCGGATAGTTTTTTAATTTGGGAATGACAATATTTGCGCTGTTAAGTGTTAATTGTTGTTTGTCATCATAAGCAAAAACTAGATTTTTTGAAATAAATTTGTAAATCAATTTCTCTTTAGCACGATATTTTTCAATAGGAGCTACCTGTTGGAATTTTTCAGGAGTAAATAAAATATAATTTGTCGGTTTTTTGAGAACAAATTTTTTAATATCTTTTCCTTTGTATATTGGTTCAAATCCTTTTTGTTTTTCAGAAACGATGTATTTTTTATTATTTCCAGTTACTATTCCTAGAGCCCAATCAGCATTGTTAGATAAATTTGTATGATCCGTGTTATAAACTTTATTGATAATGTTTGTGTCAATACCGCTAGCGTGAATATTGAAAATAGAATCTTGATTATTTTCCCATACTGATTGATTTATGTTGTAAACTTCTTTTTCTTTTATGATTTTAATTTCCTGAGATTTCTTTTCTTTCGTTAGGTCTAAACGTATTACTGGAGTAAAAACATTTTTAAAAACTCTATCAAGATAAAAGACTTTTTTAATTTGAGTGTTTTTTAAAATTATTTCTCGTATATCTTTATGAGTTTTTACATTTAAAATTGATTCTGGAAGAATAAAAGAAATAACCCCTTTATCATTCAATAAATCAATACTCTTTTTTAGAAAATAAGAAAAAGATTCAAAAGATTTTATTTGTGGATACACTATTTTTAGTCTTTCTGTGTCGCTTTTTGAAAAATGAACGCCCCAGGGTGGATTTGTGGCAATAACATCAAAATCTCTAATATTTCCATCATTCAAACTAAATAAATCGTAATTTCCGATTTCAAAAAGTGTATTTTTACAAACAATATTTGGTGCGAAATTTTTATCTTTATATTTTACAAGTAAGTTAATTCGGGCAATTCTTACGGCTATTTCATCAATATCAACACCGTAAATATTTTTTGGGTCATCAACTTTATCTGCAAATGCCAATAAAAATTGACCTGTTCCACAGCATAGATCAAGAACCTTTGAATTTTGTTTTACATAGTCATTTATTATTTTCTCAACAATAAATTTGGGTGTGTAATAAGATCCGTTTTGAGATTTTTTCCCTTCAGCAAGTAAAGATTGATAAATAAAACCCAAAATATCTCTTTGTTTTGGTAATTCACAATTTAACAAAAAAGAATATTCATCTTTTATTTCGTTTTCTTTTATCTCAGATTTCCAAAATTTTATTTCTTTGTTGATTTGTTTATTGCTTGAAAGGATGTCTTTTTTTGTAATTAAATCTTGAATATTAAAAGATTCTAAAATTTTATTTGTTCTTAAAAAATTAAGTATCAAAAGAAAAAGTGAGATTTTAATACTGATTTTATTTTTGTAAATAAAAGAAATAACCTCGGAAATAACATTTATATTGATATTTGACTTTAAATATTCATCAGGAATAAAAGTTCTTTCCGCTTTTGATTTGTTTGCTCTTCCTCTTAGTTTTTCTAATTTTCCATTTTCAATTTTTTCCTTTAATTTTTGAATTTCGTGTAAGTGAAAATTATAGCGTTGCTCTGAAATTGTTTGTATATTTCCGCATTTAATCCAATTACGAACAGTAGCAGTTGAGATATCAAATAAAACTGCAACATCTTCAACGTTTAAAATTTTTTTATTGCCAGATTGTTGTAATGTTGTGTCAAATCTCATAATTTTATTATATCTCTTTTTCTAAAAATAAAAAACAGATTTATTCCTCTTTTTAAAAAACCCCTACCCACTATTCTTATTTTCCCGTCATTCTTTTCCACGCGTCCGTGTGTCTAACCCATGGGCAAACTGCTATCGCTACGGTGCTAAGAACCGTCAAGATAAGCGCGCTTAAGTATAAATTGGAAGGATTGTTAATTGCATCAAGCAAATAATAGAAAAATCCCCATAATATTATTTTAACACCATTTAACTATTTTTGGAGTATATAATGCTTCTATGTATCAAAAATATTAAAAGCTCGCTATAATGGTTGTCTATGAAATTACTGATTTTAACTCAGAAAATAGATAAGGAAGATCCTATTTTAGGATTCTTTCATAATTGGATTTTAGAGCTTTCAAAAAAGTTTGAAAAAATCTCAGTTATTTGTTTGGAAAAAGGGGAGTTTAATTTGCCGGATAATGTGAAAGTATTTTCTCTTGGGAAAGAAAAAAATATTTTATCATTTTCAATTCTAAAATATTTATTAAGCAGAGCAAGATATATAACGAATTTTTATATATATATATTGGGTTTGCATGCCGACTATGACGCGGTTTTTGTTCATATGAATCAAGAATATATTATTTTGGGAGGATTCATTTGGAAAGTTATAGGTAAAAAAATTTATTTGTGGAGAAATCATCCAAAAGGAAGTCTTCTTACTTATATTGCGGTTTGGTTTTCAAATAAAGTTTTTTGCACTTCAAAATCATCCTTTACCTCCAAATTCAAAAAAACAGTTTTAATGCCTGTTGGAATAAATACCGACTTTTTCAGGCAAGTATTTAATGGTCAGCAATCAATAGTTAATAAAAATAAAATTCTATTTCTTGGAAGAATCGCGCCGATTAAAAATGTTCATATATTTATTAAAGCTCTCGCGATATTAAATGAAAAAAATATAAATTTTGAAGCGAGTATTTACGGCGACTCGCCAGTTAAAGACAATAAATATTATCAATTACTAAAAATAATGACAGATAAATTAAATTTAAACGAAAAAGTGAAATTTTATAAAGCTGTTCCAAATTATAAAACTCCGGAAATTTATAATTCATATGAAATTTTTATTAACCTCACCCCTGCCGGCAGTTTTGATAAAACTATTTTGGAGGCCTCTGCTTGCGGAGCTATTCCGATAGTGGCAAATAAGTCGCTTAAAGGTGAAATTGATGATAATCTAATTTTAAACAGTTTGGAACCAAACCATCTTGCTGAAAAAATAGAATTTTGGATTAAAGAAAGGGAAAATAAAAAAATAGAAATTTCAAAAAAACTCCAAAAATATGTCTTGGAAAATCATAGTTTAAATATTTTAATAGATAAACTTTTAATTTGTCTAAATGAAAATAAAAAAAGATAAAATATTTATAATTTTACTGGTTTGCACTATCGCTTTGGTTTTTTCTTCCATTTTTTTTCTTAAACCGCAAATAGCCGGTGATAGTGTTTCGTATTTAAAAACAATTAATTTCCTGCAGACCGGTATAAAATCTCCAGATTTTATACCAAATAGGATAATGACTACTTTTGGAGCATTACAATTAGTTATGTTTTTTTCAGGAATATTTGGTTCTGAAACTCAAGTTTGGATTGTGATGAATGTTATTTTTTATTTTATTTCCACTCTTGTATTTTATAAACTTTTAGATTTGTTTTTTGAAGACAAAAAAATAGCTTTACTGGGAACATTATTTATGATTAGTAACTACGCTTTTATACGATTTGGACTTAATTATCTTATGGATATTGGAGGCTGGACATTTTATATAATTTCTTTATTTTTACTGCTGAGATATTCAAAATCTAATAATAGAAGAGATTTATTATCGGCTTCAATAATTGTTGGTATTGGCAGCCTGTTTAAAGAATATGCTTTGTTGGGAGTGATACCGATAGCTGTGTTTTTGATTTATGAAAATAGAAAATCATTTACAGGTTTAATAAAAAATTCTATTATTCCGGCAGTCTTTTCTTCAACGCCTATAATTACTCTTTATATTTTTGTTTATTTAAAATTTGGTTATACTTACGCGGACTGGCTTACCGATAGCTATAAATATAGTTATAGTTCCAGTTTTATTTTAAAAATTGCAGAGTATATAAAAAGTTTTGGTTCCTTATTTAATTTTTTGGGTATTTTTGTAATTACCGGCGCCTATATTCTCTGGAAAGAGAAAAATAATTTAAATGGAAGAACCAAACTTTTTATCATCTCTGCCATCGCTTCTTTTCTACCAGTCTTTGCTTGGGGAAGTATAACTCAGAGAATTTTGTTTATCATGGTGCCAGTTTCTATAATAATTGCTTGTTTCTTTTTTAAAAAATACAAAAAATATTATTATTGGTTTTTACCTGTTCTTGCGATATATATATTGATCAACTTTTTTATGGATTCTTTTTTACTAAATTTCATAAATTTACCGTTCTAATTTTTGTTTAGTCAATATTGATAATTTAGGTATTTAGAGGTATTTTTTTTAGTCAACAAATCTGATCTTTACTATAGTCCAAAGAATTTTAAAACCATGTTTCCAATTTATTTTTTTGCCTTCAGAATAGCTTCTGGGATAATAGTGGATAGGTATATCTATTGGTTTGATGCCTTTTTTTAAAATTTTGCAAATTAGTTCATTATCAAAATCAAAATCATTTGTCTTTACTTCTATTGAATCAACAAGCTTTTTCGTAAATGCTTTATAGCAACCTTCGTATTCATTTGCGTTGTTCCTGTATAAAACATTTGTGGTTATAGTTATTATATGATTACCAAGCCAGCCCAAGAGGCCCACACTTATTCTATTACTCTCCCTAAGTCTATCTTCAATTCTTACCCCATTAACTACTTCTGTTTTTCCATCAAGAATTGGTTTCAAAACTGCTTCATAATCCTTTGTATCATATTCTAAATCAGCATCTTGAATTAAAAATATATCGCCAGTAGCTTCTTTAAAACCTTTTTTAACCGCCGCCCCTTTACCTTTTATCTTTTCAACAAAAACTCTTACTCCTGATATAGATTTGGCAATTTCAAGAGTTCTATCTGTTGAATTATTGTCAACAATAATTATTTCTCTCTCGAGATTAAAAATGAAAGATGCCTTTACTTTGCTTATAATCTTTTCAAGGGTTTTTTCTTCATTATAGGCTGGTATTATAATTGAAAGTTTATGCATATTATCTGTATAATCTACCAGAATTTTATCTTTATACAAGGTTATTTTTGTGATATTCTAGAATATATATGAAAGAGAAAATTTGGAGATGAAGTCATTTCCGCTAAAATTTTTGATTGCCAAAAATAAAATGAGAATATGTTATTTTGGAATTTATAATCCTGATTTAGGTAGAAATAGAATTTATATAAAAGGCCTCAGAGAAAATGGAGCAGATATTATTGAATGCAAAGATAATTCTTGGGGTCCTTTGAAATTTATAAAGTTATTTTGGAAACATTGGAAAATTAGAAATGATTATAATTATTTAATAGTAGGTTATCCGGGTCATATTGTAGTCTGGTTGGCTAAGTTTATTTCTAAAAAGCCGGTTGTTTTTGATGCTTTATGTACGATGTATGAGGGAGTCATTCTCTCTAGAAGTCAGTTTGGAATATTAGGCATTAGGAATTTATATATAAAATTTATTGATTGGCTGGCGGTAAAATGTGCTGATATTGTATTAGTGGAAAGTGAAAATCAAAGAAAATATTTTGAAGAAAAATTTGGTAAAAATAATAAATATAAAGTTATTTATACTGGAGCAGATAGTGATTATTTTTATAAAGATGAGAATATATTAAAAAGGGAAAAATTCACAGTAGTTTTTAGAGGTAAATTTTTACCGGAGGCTGGAGTAAAATATATTATT